>JBBPXX010000026.1:0-35554 GCA_038200505.1 Pyrinomonadales bacterium
CAGATGAATCTGGATCGCTACGCCATGCCAGGGTAAATCAGATAGCTGACGCAAATAATTGCTGTGCAAACTTTTAGATGGTGTGTAGCAAACAGGACAAATACCAAACAAATTGGATGTTTGAGCAACAATAGTTATGGAATCCGCATTAGAAACGAAAGAAATAATCCGAATCGCTTCAGGATCAGCCGATAAAGTTGAAACTTGCATTTCACAAATTTACAACTTTTTATCTGTTGCCCCAAATTTGCGGAAGAACCAAGTTTTTCAGCACACAAAACTCTCTCTGCTTCTCCTTATTTTATTTTCTAAATGTTTTTCATACTCCAACGGGCTTCGGTAGCCGATTCCCGAATGTAGTCTGATTCGATTGTAATAGCCTTCGATGTAACTGAAGACCTCCGATCTGGCATCCCCGACCGTTTCAAAGATGCCGTTTTCCAATAACTCCGCTTGAATCCGGAAAAAAAACTCTCCGCCTGAGCGTTGTCATAACAATTGTCTTTCCGACTCATTGATTGCCGATAGCCCCTGATATACAAAAGTCTTCGATATTCCGTCGCGGCATATCGACTTCCGCGATCCGTATGAATAACCGCTTTTCGTTTGATCAATCTTCTGTTCAGAGCCTGTCCCAAAGCATCCATCACAAGTCCGGTCGTCATCCGCTCCGATACTTGCCAACCGACGATTCGGCGGGTGAATTTGTCTTGAAAACACGCCAAATAACAGAACCTGCCGCCTTTCAAGGGCAAATATGTAATTCAGCCTTCGATCACTTCGCCCTTATTTGATGGTGCGTTCATTCCGTTCTGCAGCAGATTCGGGCTGATCCGGCAATCGTGTTTTGAATCGGTTGTTCGTGGTTCGAATCGCTTCGGGGCGATTGCCCTCAAGTTATCCCGCTTCATTGCCGAACGCAC
The DNA here is from genome assembly GCA_038200505.1 of Pyrinomonadales bacterium. Lineage (GTDB taxonomy): Bacteria > Acidobacteriota > Blastocatellia > Pyrinomonadales > Pyrinomonadaceae. Next base: position 924 of record JBBPXX010000026.1, read on the forward strand.
TCTGCAACGTCCGATCCCTAACTGTTTGGCGATTCTCCGCGAGCCGCAGCGACGACGATTATCGTAAAAACATTCCCGCACCTGTTCCCGAACCTGCCGCCCGGAAGTTTCCCGGTAACTTGCTCCACGAGCATAGGCATAATACGCCGAAGAACTGACTTTCATCACCCGGCACAGCACTCTGACCGAATGATTCGCCTTCTCTTTTTTAACAAACGCATATCGCTTTAGCTTCCCCTGCCGAAGATATCGCGGAGCGAGCCGCTTAGAATCTCATTCTCCTCTTCAAGTTCCCGAATCCGCTTTTTCAACGCTTGCCGCTCAGCTAATTCAGTTCCCGAATTGATCCCGTCGCCATTATCGAAAGCTGCTCGTTGCCTACGGCAGTGTGGATCAAACCTTCATTAACTCCGATTTCTCTGGAAACACCAGCCGCACTTTGTCCGTTAAGAACTTTCGTAACTACATTGCGCTTAAATTCGTCATCATATTTTCTTTTTCCCATATCTCTGATTATAAGAGATTTTCGTGTGTCGTTTTATTGGACCATCTCAGGGCATCGCCAATGTGCGAATTACAATGACTGATGTAAACGGAAATATCAGAACAGCGATCACCTCATCATTCGGTTATTATCGTTTCACGGATGTCGCGGCGGGCGGAACATATATTTTCAGCGCGAGCGGCAAACGATTTACATTCAGTCAACCGGCGCAGGTTTTGAATATCAACGGTGATAATAACGGTATCAATTTTATCGGATATTTGAATTGAAATTGTTTCTACTAATTTCTTCTTCAATCCTCAATGCAATTGTCATCTTCTCACTTTCTCAGGCTGTGAGTTCTTGATTGAACTCACCGCTCTTTTTGTATAAGTTTAACCGGCTTTTTTTGATTTTTCAGACTTTTTTTTAACTCTTTGCGTCTAAATAATTGAGCGTGAAAAATTTCCCGTTCGAAGGCGCGTTTGATAAACTTCTCGTGCAAATTTCAGCGGGCAACACGAGTAATGACGGCAAATTTAACAGATGAACAATTAGTCGAACTGGCGGTTGGTGAAAATCCCGAAGCGTTCGGCGAAATCGTGAAAAGATGGGAGCGAAAGATATTCGCGCTCTGTTTCGGTATGCTCCTCCGTGAAGACGAAGCCAAAGACGCGGCGCAGGAAACTTTTATTGCCGCGTATCGAAATTTGAGCAAATTTCGCGGCGAAGCAAAGGTTTCATCGTGGCTTCATCGGATCGCCGTCAACCAATGTTTGACAACCAAACGCCGCGCCAAAACTCGTTCGGAAGATTTTTTGGACGATAAAACAAACGCCGATGAAAAAGTTTTTGTCGCGCCCGCGCATTTAACGCCGGCAAAAACGACGGAACAAAATGAAAGGCTGAAATTAGTTCGGCAAGCGGTAAATTCGCTTCCGTCAGATTTGAAGCAGATTGTCGTGATGAAGGAATTTGAAGAAATGACGTTTCAGGAAATTTCCGACACGCTCGATTTGCCGTTAAGTACGGTGAAAAGCCGACTTTACACGGCGTTAAAACAGCTTCGTTCCAAATTGCAAAATGTTCCGATGGAAGTTATTTAGAGAAAAATTATGTTAGACACAAATCACAAAAATTCGTCCTGCGCCTTCGCCGAACAACTCGTTTCGTATCTTTACAACGAAGCGAACGCACAGGAAAAAAGCGTTTTTGAATCGCATTTGGTAAATTGCGAAAACTGCGCCGACGAACTTTCGGCGTTCGGTTTTGTGCGTTCTTCGGTTCAGCAATGGCGCACGGAAGAATTTTCGCCGATGCAAACTCCGGCAATGAAAATTCCGTTTGAAGAATCGCGTGAAATCCGCATAAATTCAATGGAAAAACATTCGTGGTTTGCCAATTTGCGCCAACTTTTCACGCTTTCTCCGACGTGGGCGACGGCGTTTGCGACGTTGATTGTTTGCGTCGGTATGATTTTTTTGGCTATCAATTTCTCCGGCTCAAATGACGTAGCGGAAAATAACCAAATCGCTCCTGAAAAATCAGTAATTTCTCCGGCAATTGAAAATGAAGCAGAGCAAAATGTAAAAGAAGTTTCCGACGAAATTGCGAAAGAAAGTTCGTCCGATAAAATCGTCGAACCATTTGAGGAAAAGCCGGAAATTGAAAGTTTGCCGCGAGTTGTGCCGAAGAATTCGATTGATAGAGTTTCAAACAATACAAAACGAACACCGAAAAATGAAGCTGCCGCGCAGAACTCCAATAATTCCGCGCCTGTTCGCAAAGTAACTGATTTGAATAAAATCAATAAAGCCACTATTGCTGAAAACCGACAAGTACCGAAGTTGGCTGATTTTGATGAAGTGGAAGACAATTCCTTACGGCTTTCGGATTTGATGGCGGAAGTTGAAGATAAATAATTTTGTTGAAGGTAAAAAATGAAGAAATTAAATTTGTTAAGTCTGATTTTCGCCGGTTTATTGATTTTCGTTTTGCTGACGGCGATTAAAGCACAGAACGAAACGCCGCCTGATGCGCCAAACCAAAAAAATGACGCGCAGAAACGCCCGAATTTAATACAGCGACTCGGTTTGACACAAGATCAAATCAAACAAGTCAGGCAAATAAATCAGGCAAATAAACCTCAAATGCGCGGGGCGCAAGAGCGTTTGCGCGAAGCAAATCGCAATCTCGACCAAGCAATTTATGCCGATGTTGCAAATGATGCGGAAATTCAGGCTCGATTGAAAGAAGTTCAGTCTGCTCACGCGGAAGTTATAAGAATCAAATCCGCATTGGAGTTAGCGGTGCGGAAAATTTTAACGCCCGACCAACTGGCTAAATTCCGCGATGTGCGCCAAAAATTTGCGGAAAGAAAGGAAGATAGGCAACAGCAAATAAAAAATCGCCGGATGAATGCGCCGAACCGTCCGTCAAACAATCGCCGACTTCAACCGCGCCGGAACAATTAATTTCCAGATCAGATGTTTTTAAACGGCAACCGACGAATTTATCAAAAAAATATTGGAGAACCCTTCTCAATGATTAAATTTTCGCGTAATCAAATTATCGGCTCGCTTATTTTGCTCATCTCAATTCTGATAATTGCGATTTTTCGTCTGCTTCTTTGAAATATCACACCAAAGAAAATAAACTGCTTACAACAATTTAGGCTTATTAACGTGAATCAGTAGTTGAAATAAATGTTGAAATGTCTTGATTTTTTTGCGAACTTTGCGCCTTTGCGGGAAATCATTTTCTCCCGCAAAGGCGCAAAGTTCGCTGAGTAAAGAAGTTAAAAATCTAAAATATTTCCAAACACCGATTCGCATTATTAGTAAATTTTAAGCTGTCCGTGAGCAAATCTCTCAAAAAATCAATTTATTCAATCGTCGGACCGACAGCTTCGGGCAAAACCGAACTCGGCGTTGAACTCGCGCTGAAAATCGGCGGCGAGGTAATCAATTGCGATTCGGTGCAGATTTATAAGGGAATTCAGATTGCGACGGCAAAACCTTCAAACGAGGAAATGCGCGGCGTTCCGCATCATTTGATTGATTACGTCGCGCCCGAAATAAATTACACGGCGGCGGATTGGGCAGACGACGCGGCGGCGAAAATTGTTGAAATCGAACGGCGCGGCAAAATTCCGATTCTGGTCGGCGGCACGGGTTTTTATCTGCGTTCGCTGCGTCAGCCTTTTTTTGAAAGTCCGAAAACGGATGAAAAATTGCGAAAAAGATTGAGCGCGATAAAGAACAAAAAAGGCGCGGAATATCTTTATAAACTTCTGCAAAAGATTGACAAACCTTCTGCTGACAAACTTTTTCCGCGCGATTATGTGCGCGTTCAGCGTGCTTTGGAAGTTTATTTTCAAACCGGCGAAAAATTTTCCGAAATCCAACCGAAACGAATTGAGCCGCCGGCATTTGCGGAACGAATTAAAATTTTCGTGCTTAATCCGCCGCGTGATAAATTGTATGAAAAAATAAATGAACGCGCCGAACAGCACTTTGCAAACGGCTTGGTCGAAGAAGTATTTTCCATTCGTAAAAGCGGCGTAAAAGACGACACAAATGCGCTCGGCGCACACGGTTACCGGCGCGTTTGCGAATATTTGCGCGGTGAGAGAACTTTGGAAAGCGCGATTGAACAAACCAAGCAGGATGTTCGTAATTATGCTAAACGCCAGCTATCGTGGTTTCGGCGCGAAGAAGATGCGATCTGGCTCGAAGGCTTCGGCAATCAAGCGGAAACACGAGAAAATCTTTGGAAAATGATTGAATTAGAATAACTTGTGAAATGTTTCTTGTTGTATAATCAAATCTGTTATAAACTAATAATTGAAATCCCACAGTTTGCTAGAATAAAAAAATGTTATGGAAAGAACAACCCAAAACATACAGGATGCGTTTCTAAACACGGCACGGCGTGAAAAGCAGATCGTTATGTTTCATCTGATGCACGGCGCGACTTTGACGGGCAGAATTAAAAGTTTCGACAAATTTTCGGTTTTGCTCGATGTCGGCGGACAGGATTTTTTGATCTTTAAACACGCCATCTCGACGATTTCTCAAGAACGAAAAAAAGTTAATTCGGAATAATCTATTTTGCGCGGAAAATTTATCACTTTTGAAGGAGTTGACGGAAGCGGCAAGTCAACGCAGCTTCGTATGTTGGCGAGCGAACTTTTGATGAAAGGTTGCGACGTTTTGACAACCTGCGAACCCGGCGGAACGCCGCTTGGTCGCCGTCTGCGTGAAGCATTTTTAGAAACCGAAGAAAATGTTGCGCCGCTTGCCGAACTTTTGCTGTTCGCCGCCGACCGCGCCCAGCACGTCAACTTTCTTGTCAAACCCGCACTCGAACAAGGGAAAATCGTCATTTCAGACCGATACGCCGACGCAACTTTCGCCTATCAAGGCGCAGGACGCGGATTTCCAGAATCAACCGTCAATCAAGTTATCGAACTCGCTACTGAAGGACTCAAACCCGATTTAACAATTTTCTTCGATTTGCCAATCGAAAAAGCGTTTCTGCGGACAAACAACCGCAGCGACACGGGCGAGCAAAAAAATCGGATGGATATGGAAACGTCGGATTTCTATAAGCGTGTGCGTGAGGCTTATCTGAAAATTGCGGAACGTGAACCGGAACGCTTTCGCATAATAAATGCCGAAGGTTCAACCAGCGAAGTCCAATCACGTTTGATGAAAATCGTTTCGGAATTCTTAGAAAGTGAAAAGGTGAAAAAGTAAGAATTACCTTTCAGCGATTACCCATTTTTTTCACTTTTTCACTTTGATATATGTTCGATAAACTCATTGGCAACGATTACATCAAAGATATTTTGCGGCGAATGGTAAAAAACGACCGTGTTCCGCATTCGCTGCTTTTTGTCGGTGAAGAAGGTGTCGGCAAAAAACAATTCGCGCTCGAACTGGCAAAATCGTTTGTCTGTCAAAATCCGAATAATTTTGAACCGTGTGATAAATGTTCGGCTTGCACCCGCGCCGATAATTTTACATTTCCGAAATTCGACGACCGCGACGCGCACAAGGAAATAATTTTCAGCGAACATCCGGACATCGGTTTGGTTATTCCTTACGGCAAAAATATTTTAGTTGACGCAATGCGCGATCTTGAAAGAGAAGCAAATTTTCGACCTTACGAAGCCAAGGCGCGATTTTTATTGATTAACGACGCGGACAAAATGAACAATCAGGCTTCCAATGCGCTTTTAAAGACATTGGAAGAACCGCCGCCGACAGCGTATATTTTTCTGATAACTTCGCGTCCCGATGCGCTTTTGCCGACGATTCTTTCACGCTGTCAAACAATTCGTTTTGCGCCGATTCCGACCGATGAAATTGCAGATCATTTGCTCAAAACAAAAAAATTCTCTCCCGACGATGCCGCGATTTCGGCAAATCTTTCAACCGGAAGTATCGGAAATGCTCTTTCGCTGGACTTAGAAAAATTTCGCAGTCAGCGCGAAACGATGCTCAAAGTTTTGGAAAGTCTTTTGATAAAACAAGACCGCGTTATTCTTTTGCGAACCGCCGAAGAAATGAACGACGCAAAAAATAAAGACAATTACGACGCGTCGCTCAAAGTTCTGGAAACTTTGATTCACGACATTTGGCAATTGACGCTCGGCGCAAATGAAGAAAATATAATCAACGCCGATGTTAAAATTTCTTTACAAAAACTTGCCGAAAACGCCGATGCAAAACGCCTTGCATCGTGGCTGACGGAAATCGAAACGATGCGCGAAAAATTTAATGTAAATCTCAATCGCAAAATCGCCACCGACGCGCTGTTTATGCAAATGGCAAATTGACTTCAAAATTATCCGTTTGAATAAATTTTTGTTCAGAAAACTTGCACAAATCTAAATTTTCCACTACCTTGAATAAACATTTTATCTGACGTTTTAAAACATAGTCGTTTCATCTGTGAAACATCATTTCACAAACGCGCTTTGTTGTGCTAAACTTTATAAAGTTTGAAATTCACACACAACGGAGAAAGTAAAAATGGCTGGAGAAGCAACAAAAATGAGTAGTGACACAAAAAGCAAAGCGATTGAATCCGCGCTGGCAAACATTGAAAAAAAATTCGGCAAAGGTTCGATAATGCGTTTGGGCGAACGTCCGCACGAAGAAGTCGGTTCGATTTCGACAAATTGTTTGAGCATTGACGCGGCAATCGGTGTCGGCGGTTTTCCGCGCGGCAGAGTCATCGAAGTTTATGGACCGGAAAGTTCGGGTAAAACGACGCTCGCGCTGCAAGTTGTCGCTTCGGCGCAAAAACTCGGCGGAATCGCCGCGTATATTGATGCCGAACACGCGCTTGATCCTGATTATGCCGAAAAACTCGGCGTGGATATTAACCAGATGCTTATTTCACAGCCGGATTCGGGCGAACAAGCACTCGAAATTGCCGAAACTTTGGTTCGTTCGGCAAGCGTTGATGTGATTGTTATTGATTCGGTCGCCGCGCTCGTTCCGCGTGCGGAAATTGACGGCGAAATGGGCGATTCGCATATGGGTTTGCAGGCGCGTTTGATGTCGCAGGCGTTGCGAAAATTAACCGGAATTGTTTCGAGTTCAAACACCTGCTTTATTTTTATTAACCAACTGCGCGATAAAATCGGCGTGATGTTCGGTTCCCCGGAAACGACGACGGGCGGCAAGGCTTTGAAGTTTTACGCCAGCGTTCGCATAGACATTCGGCGTATTGGCGCGATCAAAGACGGCGACAAAATGGTCGGTAATCGGACGCGCGTCAAAGTTGTCAAAAACAAAGTTGCGCCGCCGTTTCACGAATGCGAATTTGACATTATGTATGGCGAAGGCATTTCAAAAGAAGGCGATTTGCTCGATTTGGCGGTTACCCACGAAATTGTTGACAAAAGCGGCGCGTGGTTTTCTTACGGCGATGAACGGCTCGGACAAGGACGCGAAAATGTCAAGAAATTGTTTAAAGAAAATCGGGATGTTTATGAACGCATCGAACACGATACGAAAGTCGCGCTCGGTTTAATCAAAGAAGAAGTTAAAGAAGACAAAAAAGCCAAAGCCGAAACAGCTAAAGTCGAAACAGCTAAAGTCGAAACAGCTAAAGCCGAAACAGCCGAGTAAAAGTAAAACTGCCGCGAACTTCAAAGTTTGCGGCAGTTTTCTTTTTAAATCGAATCAAAATTTGCGAGCCGGCGGTTTTTCGGCAGAATTACCTTTTGTGTTCGACTCGGTTTTCGGCGGTTTTTTCCCGCTATTTGAATTGACCGACGAATTATTTAACGGATTGTTTTTTATCACTTCATCGGGAATTCCCGGAATCGGTGTTGCGCCTTTTTGGATCGGTTTGCCGAGGTCTTTCCCTTCCGGTATTCCCGGAATCGGTGTCGCACCTTTCTGCACATTTACATTGGAATTAGGATCGGGAATGCCGGGCGGCAAACTCGACATCGGAACCGGACTCGCCGAAAATTCCGGCGGCATATTGACATTGGTTGCGGCATTAACATTTTCGTTCGGCGTTTCGACAGTTGAACAAGCCGAAGTTATTGAGAACAAGAAAACGATAATTAAATACAGATAAAATTTTGACATAAAGTTAATCTCACAACTAAGCATTTCATTATAATTGCAACGGTTTTATTGTCAAAGCATTATCGCCTTTAGAAGATAAAAATCTCGTTACCTGATGATGCTGAAAATTGTATTTACCAATTAGTTGCCGTGTTTTTCTGCTCTTGTTCGCCGTGTTCGACGAGAAATCTTTCCGCGTCAATCGCCGCCATACAACCCGTTCCTGCCGCCGTAACTGCTTGGCGATAATAATGATCCTGCGCGTCGCCGCTGGCGAAAACGCCCGGAATATTAGTTTCCATCGTGCGCCCTTCGGTTTTCAAATATCCGGTTTCGTCCATATCAAGAACATCCTTGAAAAGTTCGGTATTCGGCTTGTGTCCGATGGCGATAAAAACGCCCTGCGTCGGAAATTCGCTTTCTTCTTTTGTTTGATTATTGTAGATTTTCACGCCCGTAACGCCTTCTTCCTTTGTGCCGAGAATTTCCCTGACTTCCGTGTGCCACATTATTTCGATTTTCTCATTGTCAAAAACTCGATCCTGCATAATTTTGGAAGCGCGAAATTCTTCACGCCGGTGCATCAGCGTAACTTTTGAAGCAAAGCGCGTCAAAAACATCGCTTCTTCCATCGCCGTATCGCCGCCGCCGACAATTACAACCGGCTTTCCGCGAAAAAAGAAACCGTCGCACGTTGCACACGCCGAAACGCCGTTGCCGCCCAAACCTTCAGGAACGGGTTCTTCGCCCGGAATGCCGAGCCATTTCGCCGACGCGCCGGTTGAAATTATCAAAGTTTCGGCTTTGATAACCGTCGTAATCTCTTCGCTGTCTTCGCTTTCCTTGCCGTAAAGCGTGAAAGGTCTTTCCGATAAATCAACCTTATCAATCCAGACATTGATAATTTCCGTGCCGAAGCGTTCCGCCTGAGCGCGGAATTCGTTCATCATTTCCGGTCCCATAATTCCTTTGGAAAAACCCGGATAATTTTCGACATCGGTAGTAATCGTCAGTTGTCCGCCCGGCTGCGGTCCGTCTATGACAAGCGGTTCGAGTTGCGCCCGTGAAGCATAAATGGCGGCGGTCAAACCTGCCGGACCCGAACCTAAAATAACAACTTTACGATCAATTTCTGTTTGCGCCATAATGATTTTCGTTTCTCCCTGCTGTGTTTTTATATTTTTATAATTGAATGTAGCAATTTTCTTTGTTCTTATAGTATAACTATGTCAGACTCGGTTAGTCGAATAATAATAAAAAAGGTCAACTTTATTGATACCGAATTTATAAAGTTTTATTCTCGTTTTACAAAAAAAATCTGATTGGTTATATTTCTTTATAACTTTTCGTGTTAAACTGTATTTCGTTTTACTGATTTCAAGCAACGCTGCCAAATTTGGAATGCCAACCAATATGCAACCGCAATTTGATGAAAAACGCTTTGCGCTTCGGATGTCACTGCATCTGCCGATTGTCGTTTCGGGACGTGCGGACGATGGCGCGGCGTGGTCCGAACCAACCGAAACCGACGATATTTCAACAACCGGCGCACTTTTTCATTTAAATCAAAAAGTCGAAACCGGCGAAAATCTTTATCTGCGTTCACACCGTCCCGACGGTGTTCCGGTCGAAGTAAAAGCACAGGTCATACGAACTTCACCCGCCGCGCACGGCACGATTCGCGTCGGTGTAAATATTGTCGAACCGAAAGACAATTGGCTGCGGCTTTTTGTCGCTTGGGTTGCCGACGATCAGGATGCGGATGAAGATGAGGAATAAGTAATAATTGATAAATGAAATTTGCGGAATCCGACATTAATTTGTCAGTTCTTCGCATATCCCGAAAAGTTATTACTAAAACTATGCTGTCCGCACACTCGCCAATTATTTAATACTGCCTTTTATCTTCCCGCTGTTAATTTACCGACAACAAAAATTATTGTTTGCCCGTTTGCCTTTCGCTTTGCATTTATTACTTGTTAGAATTGTTAAAGAGGAATAAATTTTATGCAGAACGAAAAAGAATTGCGATTTACGGGCGCGGTTGACCATCTGGCGATCAAATGCGAAGACCTTGAAAAAGATGTCGAAGAATATAAGCGTTTGGGTTTCTCGGTTGAAACAATCTATGAAGATTGGGCGATGATGCGCGATGCAAAAGGTTTCGGCATCGCTCTTTTGCCGCCGAATTCAAAACATCCGGCGCATCTCGGTCTGAGAGTTGAAACGATGGAAGAACTGGAAAAAGCCGCCGAAAAAGAAGGTCGTCCAATCAAACCGCACCGCGACGGAACTTCGTCTTTTTATACGAAAGGTGTTGGCGGGCAGATTGTCGAATTGATTTATTATCCGGCAGATTTCAATGGATAAAATTTCACGCGAATTTTATACGCGCAACGACACTTTGCAGATTGCGCGGGATTTACTCGGCAAAATTCTTGTCGTTCCGGCTGAAAACGGCGAAAGAGTTTCGGCGATGATCGTCGAAACCGAAGCGTATCTCGGCGCGATTGACAAAGCCGCGCATTCTTACAATAACCGCCGCACAAAGCGCACCGAAACGATGTTCGCCGTCGGCGGAACGGTTTATGTTTTCTTTATTTACGGAATGTATTTTCAGTTTAACGTCGTCGTCGGTGAAATTGACACGCCGCACGCGATTTTGATTCGTGCCGTTGAACCCGTTGAAAATATTGAGATTGTGCGCGAACGGCGCGGGAAAATGCCGGATAAAAATTTGACTTCGGGACCGGGAAAACTTTGTATTGCGCTCGGAATTGATAAAACTTTCAATAATGAAGATTTGCTCGGCAATCGCGTTTGGCTCGAAGAAGGAAAAATATTTTCCAATACAGAAATCGAAAGCGGCAAGCGCATCGGAATTGATTACGCCGAAGAATTCGCCGAAAAACCGTGGCGTTTTTGGGTGAAAGAAAATCGGTTTGTCAGCCGCCTTCCCAAAAGGATAAAGGCGAAAGGATAAGGGATAAAGGTCAAAACTTATCTTTTTACCTTCAGCCTTCATCCTTTCGCCTTTATCCTTTGGAAGACATATCACACCACATCACGAGTCCGCGCCAACTGCCGAATTTTTCGTAAAATTGCTTGATTTCGTTGTCGTCGCAAACTGTTTCGTTATTCCGTTTTTTGTAAAACTGCGAACGCAGCCACGAATCGAGCGCGAGTCCGTCGTAGCGTCCGACGAGTTTTAAAAGATTTTCCGCCGCGTAATCGCCGACACCTTTGATTTGCTTCATTTGCTTTTTGAGTTCGGCGGTCGGCAAATCGGAGTTAAGCCAGTTTTCGGGATTTATTTTTCCACTTGCGACGGATTCGGCTAATTCTGCAAAATACGATGCGCGATAACCGGCACGGATTTCATTTCTGTAAAATTCGGCTGATTCGTTTGCCATTTGTGCGGCGGTTGGAAAGGAATGTTTGCCGTCTTTGGTCGGCGTTCCGAGTTTTTCAACCAGATTCGCCGTCATCTTTTTCGTCAACGCCCACGAGCAATTTGTCGTGCAGATTGTTTTCACCAAATCTTCGTAAACCGTCGGCGAGCGAAGCATTCTGCCCGTGTTTGTTGCAGCAAGCCACGCAAAATCTTTTTTTGTGATTTTGTAAAATTCGCTCAAATCATCGTCGAGCCGCAAGATATGTCTGACATCGCGCAGAAGTTTTTCTTTGTTTATTTCAATGTCGGAAACTTCGATTTTAATTTTGCCGTCAGTTTCACTGATAGTTGCCGGAACAGGAATTTTTGAAACGTCGAAAACGTAGCTCAAACGCCAATTTTCCTTGTCGAGTTCAAACGGCAGGAGTTCGCACCAGCCGTGACTGAAAATGGTTCGCGCAAAATTGAAATTTTCGGGAGTTTCAAGAAAAAATGTCGGCATATCCGGCTGAAAATTAAACAAATAAACCTTCGATAACGCCTTTTTCGTAAATGATGTAAAGTCCGATGCCGATGCTGAAAAGTCCGGCGATTGATTGAAGGATATAATTGAAACGATTCAGACGCGAAGTTGTCAAATGAAACGGTAAACCGACAAGCAAACTCATTAAAATCATTCCGCCGATTGAGCCGACACCGAAAATTGCGATGTAGAGCAAACCCGCCCAATTTGAGCCGATGGTCGGGATAACGAGCAGCATCAACGCCGCGCTTCCAGCCATTCCGTGAACCATTCCGACGAGTAAAGCGCGTGGATTAAACGAAAAACCGTGGTGCGTGTGCGGTTCGTCTTCGTGTCCTTCTTCGTGAACGTGCGGGTGAACGTGCGCGCGTTCGCCGTGTTCGTGCGTGTGAAAATGCAGGGTGCCGCCTTTGATAATTTTTCGCAGAACATTCAAGCCGAGAAACAACAGCATTATGCCGACACCGAATTCCAACATTCGTTCGGTTTTCTCGCTGATTCTAAAGTCGAGCAGAAGCACCAAAACGCCCGCGATGAAAAGCGAGATCGTATGTCCCAAACCCCAAAAGCCGCCGACGATTGCCGAACTCAAAAGGCTTTTGCGCTCGGAAACAATCGTTGAAACCGCCGCCAGATGATCGGCTTCGGTGGCGTGTTTTAAGCCGAGAAAAAATCCGAGCGACAAAACTGCCGCCGTTGATGTTGCAAAAAGTAGTAGAAATTCCGGCATTAAAACCTCGCATTTGAAAAAAAACTTATATTAAAGAGTTATAACAGATAACCGCGCCGACGCAAGTTATAACGAACGCGCTGAACACGGGCAAGGCTTTGACGATGCGGCTGCCGGCAAGACGCGAACCGCCGAACGCTCTGCCGCCGTAAAGAAATGCCAGACCGATGATGGTTAATGTCGCGGCTAAACCGATGCTGAAAATGAAGGTTAGAATGAGTCCGTAACCGACGCGATTTAAGTTTATCGCCGAAAGCATCAGTACGAGAGCCGACGGACACGGCAGAAGTCCGCCGGAAACTCCCAACGCGAGAAGACTTTTCCAAGTAATTTCTTTGGGCGGCAGATGCGTGTGCGTCGAACCGCCGTGCGAATGCGCCAAACCGTCGTGCGCGTGGTTATGATCGTGTTCGTCTTCGTCTTCGGGCGAATGAAAATGCGTTCCGTGGTCGTGTCCGTGAGGCGATGCGGCTTTCCAACCCATCGCGCCAAACAGACGGTCTTTGAAAAGTGAAATACCGATAAAGAAAACCAACAAACCCGAAACAAAACTCAAAAACGGCATCATCTTTTCGGGCAGAATATAATTTGAAGCGAAAATCGTGATTAAACCGAGCGCGAAAACGCCGAGCGTGTGCGTAATCGTAACGGTTGCGCCGAGAAACAGAGCGTGTTTCGGCGTTCCGCGTGAACCGACGAGATATGCGCCGACAACGGTTTTTCCGTGTCCGGGCGAAAGCGCGTGCATCGCGCCCAAACCGAATGCTAGAAGAAGTCCGAATAAAATAATTGAAGGCGTAACTTCGGGAACGGAAATCAATTCGGCGAATTTATCTTTTTCGACAGGTGCGGAAATATGTCCGTCGCGGTTTTGCAGAGGTTTTGCGTCAGCCGCCAAAGCCGCCGATGTAAATGAAAATTCCGCTTTTCTTTCGGCAAGCGGTGTATTCAAATTTTCACCCGGATACGCTTTTAATTCATCGGTGATGCCGCTGCCGAAGGCGTTGCTATTAAAGATATTGATGCCGCCGACGCGCTTGATGACGATTTCGTTCCAACCGATGCGTCCGGCATTATTTTTATTTTCAAAATCAACTTGGTGAACGGTATTTGCGTCTAAATCGGGCAAATCGCCGATTAAATCCCATTTAATTTTGAGAATCGGGAGATTTGCCGAACCTTCTTCCAATCCAATATCAGTTTTTACCGCCCGAAGCGCAATCGGTGCGCCGTCAACCGAAAGCTGCATATTTGCGATATAATCCGGCGTAACTTGCGCGGCATAAGCGTTTAATTCTTCTTCGGAAAGATTGCCGTCTTTGTTAGTGTCAATTTTCTGCGATTCCTGAAACGTCGGAATTTCCGCTATATCCAAAACGGCGCGAATTCTTATGTCGGATTTTTCGACTTCAATCCGCGAATAATGGTTAATCGTAAAATTGCCGAGCGGATGAGCCGTCGCCAATCCGACAAAAACAAAAATTAAAAGTGCAGTGAATAAGTAAATCTTTTTTCGCATAAAATTAACAGTCGGAATAATATCGTTTCGATATTTTAATTAACGGTTTGCAGTATATCGCATAAAACTAATCGGTACATAAAATTTTAGACTTCCGATAATTGAATTGTCTAATTATAAGTTCGTAAAAAATGCTTTTTTGGATACAAAACGGGAATAATTTTATAGAATAGAAAACATATTACGCATAGAATGGAGAAAAATATGAAAAAGCTGGAGAAAAAGCATCCGCTGGCAATTCGTTGGCTGCATTGGATAAATTTTCCGCTGCTGACAATGATGATTTGGAGCGGTTTGCTGATTTATTGGGCAAATGCGGTTTACGGCATCAAAATTTTCGGTTACGAACTCTTCCACTTTTTCCCGCCGTGGTTTTACGAATCGCTCGGCATTCCTTTTCGTCTTGCCGAAGGCATCTCGCTGCATTTTTTCTTTATGTGGCTGTTTGCCATAAACGGCGTGATTTATTTTTTATATCTAATTTTTTCGGGCGAATGGCGGACACTTTTGCCCGTTCCGGGTTCATTCAAACGCGCCTTATATGTTACGCTTCACGATTTGCACATTATCAAAAAATTGCCGCCGCAGGGCAAATATAACGACGCGCAGCGCATTGCATACACCGGCACGATTTTGATGGGTTTCGGTTCGATTATCACCGGCTTGGCAATCTATAAACCGTTGCAAGTCTCCGAACTGACTTGGCTTTTAGGCGGTTACGAATGGGCGCGTTGGGAACATTTCTGGCTGATGATTCTGTTTGTCGTGTTTTTCGTCGTTCACGTCATTCAGGTTGCGATTGCCGGTTGGAGCAATTTTCGTTCGATAGTCAATGGTTATGAGGTTGTTGACGCGGAAAGTGAAATTCCCGTTTCCGCGCTAAATAAGAACGAAGGAGAAACAGTATGAGCGAACAAAAATCCGAAAAAATCGAACAGGAAGTTTTAGTCGAAAAAGTGCGGGAAATCGAATCGGCAAAAAGTGAATTCGAAAAAGTTGACGCAAAATCTTCGGATAAAAATAATACGGCAAAAATCTTGAATGAAAAGCGTGAAATATCCGCGCCGATGACGGAAGATGAAGCGAAAAAGAAGATGGGAAACCGTTCGCGCCGGACGTTTTTAATCGGCGGCGTAACCGCGCTTGCCGGAATTTTCGGCTGGCGTTCATTAAGCGACGAACAAAGAAATTCGTTGTTTGAACGCACTTTTCGATTCAACAAAAATCTCAGTCAAACAACCTTTGATAAATACGATCTTGTGCCAGAATTTCCGAACGCGCCGCTCGAAGACAGGATCAACGGAATGATCGGTTTGGGCGATGAATTCGATGCCTCAAACTGGCGTTTGCAGGTTACGGGCTTAGCAAATCCGCAGCAATTTCCGCAGTATTCCGAAAATATGATTTTTGAAGGCGAAGATAATGCGCCGCGCAGTTTGGACACGCCGCCCGCGCCGAATGAATCAACGCCGGGACTGCTTTTTTCGCTCGACGATATAAAATCTCTGCCGCCGGTTGAAATGACGACGAAACTCAAATGTATCGAAGGCTGGAGCATTATCGTCAATTGGAAGGGCGTGAGATTTTCCGATTTTGCCGCCCAATTTTTTCCCGTTCTGCGCCAAAACGGATCGCCGAATTTGCAAAATATACCGGAAACTCTGACGAAATACGTTTCGCTGGTTACGCCCGACAGAGCCTATTACGTCGGTTGGGATATGCAGAGCATTCTGCATCCGCAAACGCTGCTTGCTTATGAAATGAACGGTCAGCCGCTAACATCCGAACACGGCGCACCTTTGAGATTGGTTTCAACGACCAAATACGGCATCAAACAACTTAAACGCATCGGGCGCATCGAATTTACAAACGAACGCCCCGCCGATTATTGGGCGGAAAACGGTTACGATTGGTATTCAGGACATTAAGAGGATAAAGGATAAAGGATAAAGGATAAATATCTCTTACCAAACATCATTGTTTATTAAATCTTCAAAATCGTCGCGTTTTCTAATTAATTCGACTTCGCCGTTTTCCCGAATCAAAACTACGGCGGGCAAAAATCTGCCGTTGTATTGAAACATCTGCGCGATGGAATATGCGCCGCAGTTTAGTAAAGCTAAAATTTCATCGGGCTGAACATTTTCGGGCAATAACCGATATTCCGGCAAACGATCTTCATCTTCGATGTCAAAATAAACGTCGCCGCCGTCGCACAAAGGTCCGGCGAGTTTATAAGGAAAATCGTGTAAATCAGCGGCACGCGTCGCGGAAATCAAATGATAATACCATTTATAAGTTTCCATCGAGAGCAAAATATTGAAACCCGCATCGGTCAAAAGCCAAGTGTCAATTTGGTTTTTGGTCTTTGGTTTTTGGTCTTTGGTTTTGGAATCTGAAATCTGGAATTTGGAATCCGGAATCGGTCTTTCCTTGCGGTTTCTCACGGTCGTCAAACAAACTCCGGCATCGGAAATAACGCTTCTGCCGGGTTCTAAAAGCAGCGTGATATTTTCAAGAAGATGTGCGGCGTTTGAAGTTTCAGCCGATTCTTTAACGGTTTTCCAAGCGTTTTCAATCGCGTCTGCCGGTTCAAAATCTGCCGCGAACATTGCGCGTTCGGAATTTGCAAAAAAGTTCTCGTGTGAAGCGTCGCGCAGATAATTAACGGGAAAACCGCCGCCGAGATTGATGTGCGACAGCTTTATTCCGGTTTCCTCGTAAATTTGTATTAGATTTTCAAACAAAGTTTTAAACGCTTCGGAATACGGCGCGGAATCGGGATTTTGCGAACCGATATGCAGATGAACGCCGCACAAATTCAAGAATTCCGCATCTTTATATTGATGAAAAGCCTTTAACGCTTCATTCGGCATCATTCCGAATTTCGATGTCAAAAGCGCGGTTTGAAGTCCTGAATGCGTGTTCGTTTCGATTTCGGGAACAAGCCGCAGCGAAACATTTGCGCGTTTTTTCAAACGCCGCGCAACGTCTTCGATCAACGATAATTCAAACAGTGAATCAACCTGAATCGCATAAATTTCAGCGTCAATCGCGTTTTCGATTTCCCAAACTTCCTTGCTCGTGCCGTTAAAAATAATCTGTTCGCCCGTAAAACCGACTTTCAAAGCCTTCCACAATTCGCCGCCGGAATTAACTTCCAAATCACAATTCGCCTCTTTGACCGTTCGCAAAATCGCCATATTTGAATTGGCTTTCGCGGCATAGCAGACTTTTAATTTGCAGTCAATAAACTTTTCGGCGCGTTTCAAGCGTTCGATATTATGCCGAATGCGCGATTCGCTGAAAACGAAAAGCGGCGTTCCAAACTTTTTTGCCAGTTCGATTGCCGAAACGCCGTTAATATAAAGTTGATTGTTTTGTTCTTCAAGAAAATTTTCGATTGTCCACGCAGGTTGCATTTAAGTATTAAACCGCACGAATAAAAACTTGGCAAAGACACAACCGACGGAAGTTGGAATAAAGGGGAATTTCAACTTCCGTCCGGGTGGCTTTTTCAAAGCGGATTCTTCCTACCGGAAATCAGCTTTGAAAATTTTTATGATTATTTTAGGTTTATTTTGTCCAAAGTTTATAAGAAGTTAATTGTTTGTAAGATTGTCAAAATCAAATTTTTTGTTTTCAACCGAAGCACTGACGTATCAATCATTGATAATTTGCGTAAAATAACAAATTATCGCACTTGGAGTATGTTTCGTTTGATCCGACGCTTTGATAACGCAGTTTATTGAAATAAAAAATAAAGACGGCGCAAAGTTTAAACTTGCGCCGTCTTTTTACTGAAATTATGAACTACAATGTCGGGATTAAATTATTTTTCTTCTTTTGAACTTTCGTTGAGTTCCCAACGATTGCGGTCGCGCTTTTCCATTTTTTCAATCAAATCGAGCGGTTCGTTGTCTTGAAAATCAACTCCGTAAGCGTGGGCGTTTTTCTCCACATCCGATTGACCGGGAGTTGGATTATGACCGGCGAAGGCTTCCGCGCCCGAATCGTTGACATCTTCCCATTCGGCATCAATATCGCCGCCGGAATCTGCCGGCGAAGAAGCGTGATGCTGCGCCAGACGTTCCGCTAATTCCTGCGGAGCCTGCGGCGCACCGGCGATTTCTTCATCCATAAGTTCTTTAACTTCCTTGTCCGTAGGAGTTTCCTTCTCATAAAACTCCAAATCTTTGCCTGAAATCATATCTTTTTCCTCGTTGTTTTCCATAAATTTGAGAATACCACATCAAAAGCCGATTGGAAAAGATTCAAATAAAAACGATTGACTGCGCCGACGGAATTTCAAAACGTCGGCGGCAGCGCATATTTTTGCACATCAGCATATCGTCAACGCGCACCATATAATCACGCGATTTGTCGAAACGGACGCGGTCTTCCCGGCTCATATTTCGAGAAGAATTTTTCTTTTTTGTCCTTTTCAGCCAGCGCACTTCGTAATCGTTACGCTCGCGGCACATCG
Source organism: Pyrinomonadales bacterium (assembly GCA_038200505.1). GTDB lineage: Bacteria > Acidobacteriota > Blastocatellia > Pyrinomonadales > Pyrinomonadaceae. Next base: position 19,658 of record JBBPXX010000026.1, read on the forward strand.
GGCAAACAAAACTTGCCGTTTTGATTTCTTGTTTCTCATCAAAAATATCTCTTTCCTGCATAAATTAAAATCCATCGTTTTTAACAAAATCGTAACCTTACGCATTATAAACCATTCGGGATTTTTTGGTGAAATGTTTCAGACAAAATAAAAAAGCCGCGAAAAGTTCTGCGAACTAATCACGGCTTTGGAAACAGTTTGAAACTTGAAATTAATAATTGCGGCGATAATATCTTTTCTTTTTCGGCTTGATTTTATATGTGTAAATCGCCGAACCGCCCGCGCCGGCTCCTGCGCCGATCAAAGCACCTTTTTTACCGCCGATAATTCCGCCGATCAAAGCACCTGCGCCCGTTCCCGCCGCAATGTTAATTGCGTTGCGATGACGCTTATAAAAACTCGGTTTTTTATATGTCCGTGTTCTGTATGTTTGTGTCGTGTTGGCACGTCTTGAATAATATCGTTTGTTTTTTCGTGTCTGAGCGTCTGCCGTGAGCGGCAGCATAATCGCCATCATTGCCATCATTGCAAATATTGCTATAAATTTTTTCATTGCTTTTACTCCTTAATAATTTTCGAAAGCCGTCTGCTTCCTGTTGTTATTATTAAGTTTGCAATCATTATGCCAAGATAATAAAACCTTTTGTTTGTTTGGTTTACGAATTAAAAGAGATGAATTTATAAATCTATTTACACCATATCGGACAAAAATAAACGGTATCGGTCAAGATAGATACTGATTTTTAATCTTCGAGATTGTTCTTTAAAATATATTTTGTGGAAGTTTTCTGCGGAAGCGAAACGCTAAAAACATTTTCAGAAGTCCTAACATTGAGGCGATTACCCAAACGTCTGGCGATGGCGAATTCCAAATCCTGTGTGTGATTGATAATTTCCCTGCCGCCGAAACTGAAATGTTTGCCGCCGACCAGAACAAATTCTTCGGGCAAATCTTCATCTTCGCTCAAACGCGCCCACAAAAAGCGGAAATTTGTATTGAAAAGTTCAGTATGCACGACTTGCTCGCCGTCGGTGAAAACGAAAATATCGCTGTAATCTCGGTATTTAATGACAAAAGCTCGTCCGCCGCTGACTTCGGTTTCAAAAACCTGCGGCGCGGCAAACGCTCCGTCATTCGGCAGCAAAAATGTAAAAAATTCCTGTGCGCCGATGCCTTTTGACATAAAACGTACAAACGGCGCGTCTATTCGATAACCGTAACACGGCGAAATCGGACTTTCGCCGCGCTGCCAATTTCCGTTGTCGCCGAATGTGAAAAGCTGTAAGCCAATTTCCGAACTGTTTTTTTCGGTGATGCAAGCCGCACCGTTTTCCGCTTCTTCGATTGTCGGATTGATTGCGCTGTCAAAATGAAAATTCAGCGCGTAATCGTGAACGCCGAAGGTTTTAACGTAATCGCGCATTATCCAATAATCGTTTTTCAAAAACAAAATACTTCGTTTGTGCGTTGCGGGCGAATCTGTAAATCTTTCGTAACCGTCGTGCGAACCTTCAAAAAAATCGAATCTGTCCTGCGAAATCCACGAATTCAAGTTTGCGTTTGCCTTGTTTTTCCAACTAAACTTCGCGCCCGCTTCCGATTGTGATTTTTCATCAATCATTAACGTATTGTGTGAAACAGTCGAACGGAAAAAGTCGCGCAGTTCTTCCGATTCGTGATAAGTATAAGTTCCCGCATCAACCAGCGTCGTTCTGCCGCCAACAGCCAAATCAATCGCCAGCGCGTCGGCGTGTCCGTGTCCGGCATTTCCCGCGCCGAGCGCGCCGCAGTCAATCAACAGATAATTATCAGTTTCCGCCCAACCGTCGCGCATCACGAAATATCCGCCGTCTTTGAATTCATAAGAATTTTCATCCGGCGTTTGTTCAGCCAGTTTCTCGAACCGATGAACACCTTCCGCGCCCAACAGCCACAGCGTTTCTTCGGCACATTCGCGGGCGACAAATTTATAATCGCCGCGCTGAAAAAGAACTGCGCCTGTTGCCAGAACCGCGCTGAAGTCGGTTGTTTGACTATTGCCGTGCGGCAGACTTCTGCCGCCGTCATCGTCGCCGATGAGCGGCGTTGTGCCGTCGGGACGGGTTACATACATTAAAAAATCGAGTGCGGATTGAAGTTTCGTATTGAGTTTGTCGTGCAGATTCGCGTCGGTTTCATCGCCGTTTAAGGTGTTCAGAATAAGAAAATGCGTGTAAAAATCTATCGTGTAACGCTGATACCACGTTGACTGTTCAAAATAAACGCCGTCCGGCAAAATTTGACGATCAAGTTCGGCGTAAAGAATATCTTCACCGAGGCTGCGCCAATTTTCCGCATTTTTGAAAAACGAAAATTGCGTTCCGAGGTAATAAAGTCCCAACGCTTCGCCCGTCAGATGCGTGTTCGGACTGTAATATGTCGAGAGATATTTTTCGATGTGTTTGCCGTGAAGATAAAGAAATTTTAAAGCCGTTTGGAAAAGTTCGGGCGTTAAAACTTTTGAATCTTTGAAAAAATTAAAAGCCCAAATCCACGAAATCGAACGAAATGCGACTTCCAAACTGCTGAACCAATTAATTCCGATTCCGGGCGCATTGTTTATCATCCAACTTTCCAAATGACGTGCAAAAGTTTCGGCAAAGCGTTCGTCGCCGGTTAGCCAATAAGCCGCGCCGAGCGTGAAAAAGTGTTGGTGGCGGTTGAGTTCCCAGATTATTTTTTTATCGCCGGTTTCTTCCGCATCGAGTTCGTCAAACTGTTTCCAATGCTTTAACGGCGAGCGTTTATCGGCAATCGGCTCGAAATGCCAGTCAACATCGCGTCCAAAATCCAAATTTTCAAAACCGAGCAAATCAAATTTGCCTTCAATCAGACGCTCCGCTTTTTCGATAAAATACCGCGCGCTTTTATCACCGAAAACCCGCCGAAAAGTTGCGAGCGTTTTTTCTTTTTCACGAAAAGCCGGAAAAAATCCGAACTGCGCGTCTTCACAAAATTTTGCAAACAGATTTTCCGCCGTTACATCTTCACCGCCGAAATGAGATTTCTCGATCAAATCGGCAAATTCTTCATCGGACGGCAATTTGCCGCTCAACCCCATCTGTTCGGTGTAGCCGGAAAGAGCCTGTTCACCGCGCGTGCGGATTTCCGTCCAGCTTTTTGCTTTTATTTTCTTGAGTTTATCAATCGGATTTACCATTGTTTTGCTAACAAAGTTCTATTTGCCGTCTGATTTCAGTTTTTTCTTTTTGTGCCTTTTCGTCCATAATCGCTTTCAAACGATAATTTCTAAACTCGCCCGGACTTCCCGTTTTGCCGTCAATCGCCGCTAAAACCATATTAAACGCTTCACGCGCCGATGCAAAATAAACTTTGTAATCACTTGTTTTCTCACCGTTTTCAATTATTCGATTGAAAAATCTAATCGCGCCTTCGCCGATGCTCATCCGTTGGTCGTGATCGAAAAATCCGTGACAATAAAGTTTAACAAAAATCCATTCGGGACGACCTTTAACCGTGATGTTCGCCGAAAGCCAGCGATTCAAACGCGCCAAATCAGTCGGCTGATTATACACCAACGCGCCGTCGTCGAGTCGCGGAATCGGCAATCCTTTAATACGCCGCGTCCAATTAAAAACCAAAGGTCCGGTAAAAATCAGCGGCAATTGCGGTTGATTGCCGGAAACAGCGACGCGATTTCCCGTTCTGTGTGGAATTTTTTCCGTCAAAGGCAGACCGCATTCGTAAATTTGATTGAACAATTTAACCTGCGATTGGTCGGGCGCGGACGGCAGCGTCATATCAACATAACAGCCCGTTTCCTGCAAAATCTGCATCTCCTCGTCAACGCCGCAAAACCTACCGCCGCAGGAATTACCCAAAGCGAGATTGCCGTGAACAAACGCATATCGCGGCATGTCTTTTCCATCGAAACGCGACAAACATTTGTGATCTTCGGCTAAAATATCACGAAATTCGATTAAACTTTTCCGCAGATTTTCCGCCGTGTCGGGTTTTTCAACGCCGTGATGCAAATGAATTTCGACTTCGCCCAAACCTTCCGCCTGCATTTCCGCCATTTTTTCGAGAATTTGATAATCGTATTGCTCGGCAGGATAAAAATTAGTGTGGCGAAACTTCGTGCCGTCGGCATCGCGGCAGGCTTCGCCGGTTTTTCGCGCCAGTTTATGATATTCGTCCAAACGCCGTCTTTGTGAATCAATATCGAGCAAACCGTTCGCGCTCCAACTCGGTTCAAAATGGTCGGCAATCGTGAAAATTATATGTTTTTTCCCGCTCGCGCCTTTTTCCGACAGCGATTTTCCGCGCATAAACGGATAACGCATCAGCCACGGCAGATTCCATTTTAATTTTGTCAGAAGATTCGGTTCGTTTGAATTCATTTCAATTTTTGATGCGCGACAATGTTTTTCAGCATAAAATTTTGTGAATCTCTGTGAAAACTCTGTGTTCTCTGTGTTGAAGATATTTCTAACACAGAGAACACAGAGTTTTCACAGAGATTATATTGATTTTCGTTCACATTTTTACAATCATGAATGAAGGCGTTTCGACATTCGTGTCCGACAAATAGCCTTCGATTCTCAAGTTATTACGCGCACATTCCTTTTCGATAAAATTCTGCGTTTGAAAAACTTTCTTGCCTTGCCAAAAACCTTTTTGCGGCTGTTTTCCGGTCAAACTGTGAAAAATTCCGCCCGTCAGACAAATCACCGGATATGCAAGCTGTTTCGGATTTAAGGTTTTCAAACGCTCCTTTACCATTCTGAAATAAAAAGCCGGTGCGTGTGTTTTGAGCAAAAAAACGCCTTCGGGACGCAAAATTCTGGCGACTTCGGCGATGGTTTCGCGGTTGTTCATATAAGGAATCGCCACGCGGCACAAAACGACATCGAAACTCGCGTCGGCAAACGGCATTTTTTCACCGAATGAACGCGCAAAAGCAAATCTGTTTTCAAAATTTTCGACGGCAAAAGCCTTTCGCGTAACTTCGCCGAGTTCGTCAGCCGCGTCAACGCCGATACAGAAAGCGTCCGTTTTTTCGAGAAAAGGCAAAAGTTCCTGTCCCGTGCCGCAGCCGACATCCAAAACTTTTTCGGGTTTCAAATCCGCAACGGCATCAACCAGCAAATAGCGTTTCGCCACATCTTTCTGCGCGAAATTCGCCATTGCCTGTTCGGTATATTCCTGATAATTGCTGACTGCTGCCATTAGTTTTGTAAAAAGCGCGAATCGGATTATTTATCCATAAACTGCCGATGCCAGAGTTCCAGCATAAACAAAACCCACAGCGAATACGAATGATCGCGCCGTTGTTTTGAATGTTCGTCGAGCAGTGTTTCGATATATTTTACATCGAAATATCCGCGCTCTAAAGTTCTTTTTTCTTTAAGGGTTTCGTGAATTTGCTCTCGGAGCTGCGAATTTATCCATTCATTGATCGGCACGCCGAAACCTTGTTTCGGACGGTCAAGAATTTCGTTCGGCACGAGTCCGCGCACGGCTTTGCGGAAAATATATTTGGTTTCCAAACCTTTTAATTTCAATTCCGACGGAATCTGCATCACAAAATCAATCAATTTATGGTCGAGAAGCGGCACACGCGCTTCCAAAGATGTCGCCATACTCATTCGGTCAACCTTCGTCAAAATATCCGACGGCAGATAAGTTTTGCTGTCGAGATAAAGCAGATTATCGAGCGGATTTCCGGTTGAAATTTGTTTGGCTATTTTTCTAAAAGTTTCTTCACCTGCGCCTAAACTTCCGTTTTGATTTGCCAAAAATTTTTGTGAATAAAGTGCTTTTTTGCCGAGTTTGCCGAAATGCGAAACGCTGTCAATATAACGGTCAACGGCTTCGAGCGAAGCATTATAGAGATAATTTTTCCCTTTCGCGCCGTGCGGCAGTGCTTCGCTCAAAGGTTTCAGCAAACCGCGCCGAATTCCCGCCGGAAGTTTGCTCAAACCGCTGCGTTTTTTGTCGGTAACATAGCGCGTGTAACCGGCAAAAAGCTCGTCGCCGCCGTCGCCGGACAATACGACGGTAACAAAATCACGCGCCATTTTTGAAACCATAAACGTCGGAAGGCTCGACGGATCGGAAAACGGTTCGTCAAAATGCCAGACGAGTTCGTCAATCGTTCCAATCAAATCCGGCGTAACGACGAACTCGTGATGTTCGGTGTTGAAATGTTTAGCGGCGATTCGCGCATATTTTAATTCGTCAAAACTGTCTTCGTTAAAGCCGATGGAAAAAGTTTTCACAGGCTTTTCGAGAATTTGCGTCATCATTCCGACAATCGTTGACGAATCAACGCCGCCGGACAAAAACGCGCCCAATGGAACTTCGGAAATCAGGCGAATTTTGACCGCTTCTTTTATAAGTTCTCTAAGCTGTTCGACGTATTCGGCTTCGCTTTTTATTTCCGTGATTTTTTCGTATTTGAAATCCCAATATTTTTCCGTTGTAATTTTTCCGTCTTTAAAAATCAAATAATGCGCGGGCGCGAGTTTTTCGACATTTTTGAAAATACAGAATTCTTCCGGCACATAACCGAACGTCAAATATGAATCCAAAGCGGCGTAATCAATTTGTTTTTCGATTTCGCCGTGCGTCATCAAAACTTTCAATTCCGAACCGAAAACAAAATTTCCTTTTTCCGTTATTGAATAAAAAAGCGGTTTTTTGCCGACGCGATCTCTGGCGATAAAAAGCGACTCTTCGCGTTTGTTCCAAATCGCAAACGCGAACATTCCGCGCAGTTTTTCCAGACAATTCGCGCCGAATTCTTCGTAAGCGTGAACGATCGTTTCCGTGTCGGAATTGGTTTTAAATTTATGTCCGAGCGATTCGAGCTCGGCTTTTAACTCGCGGTAATTATAAATTTCGCCGTTAAAAACGATAATCAAATTGCCGTCTTCGGTGTAAATCGGCTGTTGTCCGCTTTTCAAATCAATGATGGAAAGCCGCCGCATTCCGAGCGCGGCGCGTCCCTGCACGGTCGCGCCCTGTTCGTCGGGTCCGCGATGCGTGATGATTTTGCACATTTTGTCGAGCAAAATCTCGCGCTCATCTTGCGGCGCAGTTTGTTCTCTGTTTATAAATCCGGCTATTCCGCACATAATGTTCAGTGGTCAGTGGTTAGTGGACGGTGGTCGGTTGTCTTTTTTGAATTGAAAAGTTTTTTTGAAAAAGAAAAAGGAATAAAAATTAAGGACTTTACTTTCTCCTTCTCGTTCTCTTCGATTATACCGAAATAATTCATTAGAAATAGATAAATCGGCGCGAAAACTAAAGCGCAAAAACCCAAGACGAGATTTCCTGAAATAAAATCCGTTACGCTCAATTTTGGCGCGGCAAAAATCATTTGCGTCAATGAAACGCCCCAATTCGTGATTGTTTCACGGAATTGCCAGTAAAACAAAAAAGTTATCGCGCCCGCAAACAAACTCGCTGCCGCCGTTTTGCCGACATCTTTGAGCAGATAAACGTCCTTGGCTGTAACATCTAATTTTCTGAAAGCGAGAGCCGTCGTGATAAGTTTATCAACCAACGCCGTAACGATGACAATCGCAATCATTCCGCGCAGATCGAAATGCTGAATACCGAAATAAAGTGCCGCCGTCATTGCGAGAAAAATCAGGACGCGCAGAATCAGCAGAAATCTACCGAGTTCTTTGTAAGCGCGAAAAACCGGATCGGTTACCCAAATATAAAACGGCAAAAGCGTCAGATTTATCATTAAGATCGGCACGCTTGCCAGATAATTTCTTGTAAAAAGCGTAACTATGAATGTTTGCGCCGTTATCATCAGAAAAATGTAAATCGGAAAATAGAAAAAAGAGAGTTTTTGCATCGCCCGCGACACGAGCCTGATCATTTCGCGTTTTTCGTTTTGCGATTGCAGTTCGCTCATTCGCGGAATCAAAACCGACGTTACGGAATCGGACAAAATTGCTATCAGCGGAAGTTCAAAACAGCCGATTGAGTAAATCGCAAAATCGGCTTCACCAAAACGATAACTGACAAAATAATTGTGAATGTCGGTTTGCAGCGTCCATAAAAGCGCGGCAAAACCGAACGGCAGCGCATAAACAAGCTGTTCGCGGAAAAATTGCAGATCGAAACTTTTCCAAAAGCGCGGAAATCTCGAATTTAAATAAAAAAGCAAAATCAGCGTCTGCAAAATGCCTTGAATAATCGCGGCGTAAATGAAGGATTTGACGGTTGCGAAAATAATAACCGCGCTGACCATCAGAGCCATTTTGCTGAACTGCGCGAGAATGATAAAAACCGTCGCCATTCGCGGTTCACGTTTGGCGACAGCGACGGTTTCCAGAAATGTCGAGAAAATCCAAATCCAGATAATAATACCGATTTTTGGTGCAAACTCCAGTATTTCAGTGCTTTTAAAGATTTTTCCGAGCAGTTGCGGATAAAAGTATAGCGTAAAAAAAGCGATTCCGCCCGCCGCAAAATTGAAAATCAGAATGTTTAAGATCGTCGCCGCCTGACGTTCTTCCTTTTCGCGCGAGAGAAAATAATACGCGCTCATACTTATTCCGAGCGGCAGAATCGTGATGGCGTTTCCGACCACGAGAAAAACTTGTTTGTAAATCCCGACTTTTTCCTGACTGAGCAGCCGCACAATCAAAAACGGCAGAAGAAAAGACAGCGCGAAACCGACGATTTTGGCGAATAGAAGCCACGCGCTCTGCGCTTTTAATGATGGTATTTTGGCGTTTTTTTCTTCCACTGTGACAGATTGTAATTTTAGGGTTTGTCCGGCGAGATAAAGGAAAATTCGGATGGGCGAATTTTTCTGAATAACTGTAAAGTCAATTTTGGTGAAAAGCGCATCAACCCGTTTATCAAAGACAATTTCGGCTTGCGGAAAAATTTGTTGGCTTTTGTAAAATGCGTCTGCGCGTCGGAAAAATCTCCCTGAACAAGACAAAGTTTGCCGCATTCGAGTTCGAGTTCGGCTTCGCATAACAGCATTTGATTTTTCCAGACTGCTTTTTCCTTTGCGGTTAATTCATATTTCCCGTCAATAATTTCCAGAGCGCGAATGTTTCGCCGACACCGATCAACGCTCGTGCCGGAAAGATTGTTCGGGCGCACTCGGTATTTGAGCAAAATTTTTGTTTGATACGCGATTTTTACGCCGTTTTTTGCCAGTCGAAACCATAAATCGAAATCCTGTGTGCGCGGCAATTCCAGATCGAAATTACCAAATCTTTCGATTAAATCTTTTTTAATTATCGTCCCCGAAGTGATGACGTTGCATTCGCTGCTGATCAAAGCCAATGTATTTACTTCGCCGATTGATGGAGCGTCCTGCATAAAAGTTCTGCCCGCGAAAAGCTTTTCGCCGAACAGTTCGGCGTTGCAGTAAACCATTTCGGCATTTGTTTCTTCGAGAAAATTAATGCTTTCAGCGAGATATTCGGGAAACCAAACGTCGTCGCCGTCGAGAAAGGCTAAAAGTTCGCCGTGTGCCAATAAAATCGCCGTGTTTCGCGCCTGCGACGCGCCGCCGTTTTTCTGTTTTGCATAAATGATGTAATCAAAATACGGCTCAAGCGCGGATTCCAATTTTTCGCTGTCTTCCGAACCGTCATTGACTACGATTATTTCGTAATTTTTATATGTCTGCGCCAAAACGGAGTCGAGAGTTTCGACGATGTAGTCGGAAATATTGTATGCGGGAATAATGACGCTGACTTTCGGCACATCCGCGCAGATATTTTTTCCCGTCTTTTTATCAGTAATTGTTTTGTTTAATTCACTCATAAAACTTCCAGCACCGGAAAAATTACGCCGATGAAAGCGAGCAGTTTAGATTTTCCGCCGAGTGAAGAAAGTTTGGCGTGTGTGTCATACCAGCCGGGAAGCGGACGACGGGCGATTTTTTCTAAACTTGCGATGATTTTTTTGCCTGTTTCGGTTTGCGTTAAGTAGGAATAATCGCCGAAAAGCCAGTAAAGCGTAAATATTTTTTGATACTGTTTTAGAATTTGCTCTTTCGTTTTCCATTTTCCGGCGGTTTCTTCGCCGAAAACTCCCGACGCGCCTTCCTCAAAAGTATGCGTGATTTTTTCTCCGTCAGACAGCTTTACAGCAGTTTGCAAATCGGTAAAATCCTGCTGAACGGCTTTGAATTTGTCGTAGCCGAGCTTTTCAAATAGTTCCAACTCATCTTCCAAACGTCGAAATATTACTTTTTCTGATCTGATGGAAATATAATCGGGTTTGTTTTCAAATTCTGATAATGCTCTCAAACAAATCATTTCCGAACCGACAATATCAGCTTTTAGGTAATAAGGTATTCCGTATTTTTCCAGACAATGTTTGAAATTGACCGCGTTGACTTCGATTACTTCACTTTTTGTTCCGACAACTTCGCTTCGATAAGCGTAATCCTTGCAAGTGCTTCCCCAAAAGGAATGATCTTTGTTGTGATAAAATTTAACTTTTTCTCCGGTTCCGTTTGAATCCGAACTTTCGGTTATCGCACCTTCGACGATGATTAATCTTCCTTGTTCGATCTCTTTGGTAAATCTTTTTTTACAAAATTCGACATTCGCCCGATTTGCTTCAAAAGCGACGACGTTAAAACCTTTTTTGAGATAAAAATCGGTGTCTTGTCCGCGGTGCATTCCAACGTCGTAAATCAGATTCTTTTGATTCGACGGTGTTTTTACTGAACCTTCTTTTCTTTTCCTAAGTGTTGTTGTATTTATATCGGTCAACATATTTATCTGTTAATAAGCAGTAATCAGGTTATTTCTCCATAAATCTTCGAGTTTGCAGGATTCTCTTTAGTTTCCCGTATCGGCTCCCAACGCGCGTAATTTACGCCGCGAATAAATTTATAAAATGCGATTAACGATGCCAGATTTGTCAGCACGAAATAAAGCGGAATTGCCAAAATGCCGATATTTTTTTCGCGCCGTTCGAGCAGCCAGCCGATTAAAGCCGTCGAATAAAAAATAAATTGACCGGCAAAAATCAGCGCGAAAAAGATTGATGAAAAGGCGAGAATTGCCGAACTCGCCAAGAAAAACACCAAAAACAACGGCACAGCGTAGCGAAAAACTTTGTGCGAGATAAGTTCGACGGCGTAAAAACCGCTTTTGAACGGATTTAACACTGCACGGTTGCGCCACAAGTCGGTAAAAGTTTGACCGATAACGCGGACGCGCATCTGCATTTCTTTATCGGTTCGCCGGTTAGTTTCTTCAGTGCAGACGGCGTTCGGCTCAAAAATCGAGCGAAATCCCTGCTGATAAATGATCGTGCAAATCAAAAAATCCGAACACGCTTCCGCATACATCGGTTGATAGAGCGATTTTCTAACGGCATAAAGACAACCCGACGCGCCGATCAGCGAACAGGCGCGGCTTTCGCTCGTTTTGATAAAAGTTTCGTAATTCCAGTAACTTTTCGCACCTTTGCCGACATTTGAACTCGAATCGTCAATATAAAGCAATTTGCCCGCGACACAACCAATGCTTTTATCGGCAAAATTCGGAAGCATCGCCCGCAAAACATCTTTTTCATACATCGTCGTCGCGTCGGAAAATAGAATAATCTCGCCCGAAGCCTTTTCAACCGCCGCATTTTGTGCCGGTGTTTTGCCGAGCCGTTCCGTTTGACGATGAAGTTTTACTCCACGCGCAGCAAATTCTTTGACGATTTCGTCGGTTTTGTCGCTTGAACAATCGGACGCGACCAAAATTTCCAGTTTATCTTTCGGATAATCAATTTGCAGCGTGTTTTCAAGTTTAGCGCGAATGTCGCGTTCCTCGTTGTAAGCCGTAATAATCACGGTTACATCGGGCAGAAAATCTGATTTGTTAATTTTCAGCGGGCGCAGAATGCTGACCAGATAAACGAGTATCGGATAGCCGATATATGTATAAATTAACGCGGCTAGGCTCGACCAAAAAATTATCTGTGCAATTTCTCTCAACATTTCTTAAACTGTCTGCAACCCGAAAACATCTTCCTCCGTTTCCTTTATTCCTTCCGCCGCTTTGTAAATTCTGCGGAAAGCTACCGCGTAGGCGATTATGTAATACACGAACCAAATATACGCGACCGAAACAAAGAAACTCGCAAACATATAAGCGACAATGCTTCCTTGAAGTCCGATTGATAAATAATAAAACCAATTATATTCTTCTTTGGCAAAAAGTGTGCGCTCGATTGCGCCTAATTTTCTAAACGGACTGATTAAAAATATCAAGTAAGCCGCCAAACCCAAAATGCCGAGTTCGGATGAAACCTGTGTAAAGGAATTGTGCGTAACGAGATTGCGGATGCCGACAATCGGGAAATTACCGATGCCGATGCCCCACGGATTTCTCAGTGTAACGATTATCGAACGAATCAGCAATTCTTTGCGCTGATCTGATGAACCGACCGGATCGAGCGCGGGAATAAAAATTGACAGAAGCCGCAAACCGTAATTTCCGGGCGCGAGTATAATAAATAATCCGCCGACGACAATCGAAACAAGGCTGACTTTAAAACGGCTTTTACGTCCGAGTTTCCAAGATAAAACCACTGCCGCCGCAATCAAGCCGATAAAACCGCCACGCGAAAAAGTTACCATATTTCCGCCGATAAAAAGCAGAGTTATCGCAAAATAAAAACCGCGCATAACCTTGCTGCGGCTGGCGAGTCCTAAAGTCAAGACAATCGGAATCATCGTTACGAGATGCAGTGCAAAATCGTTCGGATTGCCGTATTGACCGCCGATTTCAAGTCCGACGCGATAACCTTCGACTTTGAATTCGCCCTTCATATAAAGGTCTAAAGCTCTGTAACTCAAGTAAATTCCGATTGTCAGCGAAAGCCATATCAAACCCATCAGCCGTTTGCGCGTCCGCACGACGTTTATCATCACGATAAACATCAAAACCGCTTTAATAAAAGTATCGCTGAATGTTTCCCACGCGATTGACGGGTCTTTAGCAATCGGAATCGTTAAAAGAGCAATCAGCGTCAATGCCAAAACACATTTTACTTCGGTTGAAAGAACCGTCAGAGAACTTTCGGCGGCAATTTGCGTCGGAATATAAACGGCAAGCGTCGCGGCGGCAAAATAAAACGCCGTCGCCGACAAAAACGACAGCGACGGCGTTATTTCATAAGGACGCAAAAGCACCAGAATCGAAAAAAGATAAAGACCGGCATAACTCAAAGTATGTCCGTTTCTGGTCAGCCAATTTTCACTGTCTAAAAGTTCGCGGTCTTTTTCAAGTTTCTTTTGCTTCTTTTTTTGTTTCGGCGTTTCGGCGAAAGTTGAATCGTCTTTAGAACTTATATTATTTTGTGCGGAAACAACGGTTTTATCCGAAACGGTTTCTATTGTTTCAGAAACTGTTTTAAATGAAACGTCGGTTTTTCTTATTTCTTCGTTTGTTTTATGAAGATTTTTTAACGATAAATCATTTTTCGTTCGATTCGATTTTTGGAGAGATTTAACTTGGTCGCCATTCTTTGCGCCGCCGTTTCCGGCAGATGATTTGATTGACTGATAGTCGTGATTGTTGGCAGACATTTGTAAATTTCAGATTCCAGATTTAAGCAGGATTAAGTTTATCAAAAATTTCTGCCGTAGTAATAGATTTCTTTGCAGTATTAAAAATTTTGAGTCTGAAACTTGAAGATGTGGATGAGAAATTTGAGTTTGGAATTTGGAATTTGAAATCTGGAATCTGGAATTTCTAAACGCTAACTTCTTCTTTTTCTACCGAAACCAAATCACGCACCTTGCTGCGTAAGGCTTTTTCAAATTGGCGGGCTTCGTTGACACCGTTAAAGGAAAGTTCCTGCAAATTTGATTCGATGCGTTTGCGGTAATCGGAAACCAGAGAATCCGAAACGCCGAGCAGATCGGCAACTTCGAGTTGTGTGCCACTGTCCGAAATCAAATAGCAATACCACAAAACATTAATCATCCGGTCATATTGTTTAGCCTTGCCGCGCACCGATTTGTTCAGATTCTGCAAAAAACCGTCAACAAAATTTATCGCTGAGAGTTCGGCTTCGCGGCGCACCACATTTTCTTCGGGCGTTTCGCGCGTGTCGGCATAATCGAAATCCATCCGGTCGCCGTTTTCGTCTTCCCTTGTTCCGCCGACGGGAACAAGATAAATGTCCATAATCGGCAGACGCGACATTACAAATGAGCGCAGCGAACGCACGTCAACCGGCGAATCAACTGCTTTGAAAACTCTGATAATCAGTTTTTCGAGTTCGACGTTGCTGATGACGATCTGCGAATCGCCCGTGCAGCCGACCATTCGCGTATCGCGGTTTTGAAAGGAAACCGACTTTAATCTTTCTTCCATTTCCTGCACATTGCGCCGCGTTTTTTCGTCCTTCCAGTCCGCCAAACCGTAAAGCCGGTCGGCAAGACGGCGGTGAACGTCAGGATAATTGATATTATCGAAACGCTTAAAGGCTTTGCCGGTTTGAATCAAAGTCGAAACGCGCCGTGCCAATCTGTAAGATTCGGGATAGCGTTTGCGAAGTTCGGCGGTCAGCATATTCGTCAGTTCGATCTGGCTGATTTCCGCTTCGATTTCCGCGTCCGTCATTCCCGTATCGAGATAATGTTGAAACCGTTCCTTGCCCAGCAATGCAACGAAAAGTTCCTGCGTCAAATCCGTGTAAGCATTATGTTTGCCTTCTTCGACGAGAAATCCGGCTCTTTTTGAAGCTCTCACCAGCGGATGTGAAGAAACTATTCTGTGAAGTTCCGCCCAAATCTGATTAACATCAGATTTTACAAGGCTTTCGTTCCATTTTCCGACCTTTATTTGTCTTCTTTGGATAGATTTTGGCAGACGTTCCTGCGGTTTGTTTGCACTCATAAATAAACCCTTTGCGATTTTTCCTTATTAGATTTTTAATTGTGAAAGTTATGAGAGAAAGTTCAGCCTACCTGTCCGCACACGGAAATCTCTTCCCGATAAAGATTGCCTTCCGCGTTTGGCGAAACTTTTATAAAGTCCGCAAATTATTTGATTGGTAGAAAAAACTTCTATGAATTAGCCGCCGCGCTTTGCGGTTAATTCGGAGGGTGCCGGTAAGAGTTGTGTACCTTACCGACGACAAGTTAAATGGTAGCAATTATTTTAGATTTGAGCAACTTTTTTTTGTAAGTTTTTTATTTGTTTAACAAAACCTATAAGTATAACCATTTCAACATTTAGAACTGAACTTTAAAAGTTCCTATAAGTTTTTAGCCGATCTTTTAAATTTTTTTTTAATAACTTTTGGAAGAAACGGTGCATTATGGATTTACTTTTCTTGTAAAGAATATAATTATGCCTTGAAGTTTGAGGGCGCGAGGATTCCAAAATTTTCGGTCAAAAGTTTTATATGGTTTCAATAAAAATGGTAACTTTTTGCAAAAGCACAATGTGTCCTTCATCAGAGAATTTGCTGACGTTTCAGGACGGGGAATTTTCAACGGTTGAGAACGAACGCATCGAGACACATTTAGCTGTTTGTGATTTCTGCGCCTCTGAAGTCGAGCTTTACGCTCATTGTCCGCAGTCGGAAGACCTTGTGGCGACGGTTGAAATCCCGATTCCGCTATACGAATTGGCTCACGCGCTTCTCAATATAAAGCACAAAGATTATTCCGTTCTCAATGAGCTTTTCAGCGAAAAGGTAATTAACTAAAAACTAAAAATGAAAACCCGAAAACGAAACTAAACCACTCTGCACTGGAAGTGCAGAGGTTTTAAGAGTTGAACGCAAATAAAATTTGCTTGATTTGTTCTTCTCAGACCAAGAAAAGAAATTACAATAAATTCTTGCAATGAAATTGCATAGTTTTAGACTAACGG
>JBBPXX010000027.1:0-9427 GCA_038200505.1 Pyrinomonadales bacterium
CGTTAGTCTAAAACTATGCAATTTTATTGCAAGAATTAATTATGATTTCTTTTCTTGATCTGAAAAGAACAAATCAAGCAAATTTTATTTGCGTTCAACTCTTAAAACCTCTGCACTTCCAGTGCAGAGTGGTTTAGTTGCGTCTTTTTGAAAAGAATCGGAAAATTTGTTTATGAAAAGTTTATTAATAGAAAATGCGGATATTATTCTTTCCAGAGAAAAGTTAAGGGAAAATTCGATTTTAATTGAAAACGGAAAAATCTCGACAATAACGGATAAAGAAATACAAGCCGATAAAACTTTGGATTTATCGGGATTAACACTTTTTGCCGGATTTATAGACATTCACAATCACGGCGCAGTCGGCGTTGATGTTAATGAGACAAACGCCGACGATCTGCGCGAAGTCGGTAAGTTTTTGGCTGGCAAAGGCGTTACGGCGTGGCTTCCGACGTTTGTTCCCGACGCTGATGAAAATTATCGAAAAGTCATTTCGGCGATTGATGAAGTGATGGAAACACAGACAAATGAGCCGATTGCACAAATTGTCGGTGTGCATTACGAAGGCGTTTTTGCCAACGAAAAAATGTGCGGCGCACTTCGTCCCGAATTTTTTAAAAATTTCATAAACGGCGATGAAATAAAGCAGTTGCCGAAACTCAAACGAGGCGTTCATCTGACAACGCTTGCGCCCGAAGTCGAAAACGGCATTGCGCTTATCAAAGAATTACACAAACAAAACTGGATCGTTTCAATCGGACATACACGCGCGGATTTCCAAACCTTGGAAGCGGCGTTTGATGCCGGAGCGAAACAAATCACGCATCTTTTTAACGCGATGACCGGCGTTCACCACCGCGAAATCGGTGTGGCGGGTTGGGCTTTGACAAAAAAAGAAGTTTCGTGCGAAATTATCGCCGACGGCGTTCACGTCGCACCGGAAATGTTAAAATTCGCCGCTGATTGTAAAACAACGGCGAATTTAATGTTAGTTTCCGATTCGATTGCGCCGACCGGCTTGGGCGACGGCGAATATGAAATCTGGAACGACAAAATTTCTGTTATAGATAATCAAACAAAAAACAAACGCGGAAGCATCGCCGGAAGCGTGATAACAATGCTCGACGCGGTAAAGATGTATCGCTCACTCGGTTTTTCAGAAACTGAAATCTCCCAAATGGCAAGCGCAAATCAGGCAAAACTACTCGGCATAAAAAAATCTCACGGTTCGATTGAAATCGGCAAACGCGCTGATTTGGTAGTTTTGGATGAACGGCAAAATGTAAAATTAACCTTAATCGGCGGAAAAATTGCTGTAAACAATCTTTAGCCGGAAACGGAGCGCGGACAGCCTGTCCGCCAACGACAGCGCAGCGAATCGTTGCACACCTCACTTTTCTAAAACGATATTTTCAATGCGAACGTCTTCCAACATCGCTTTGCTTGTTGGCGGACAAGCTGTCCGCGCTCCGATTTAAAAAATCTGAAACTTTTTTTAAGAAAACGGAACTAATAGTTTGTAAGGAAATTTGGAAGCAGAATTTATGGACGTTTCGATGCTGTATCAAGCGGGAAGTGCGGAAGCAAAAAATTTGACGGACACATCCGACGAATTGATCGCCCGCGTTAAAAGCGGCGACGATGAAGCGTTCGGTTTGATCTTTGAACTGCATCACCGATTTATTTTCAGATTTATTTACGCAATGGTCGGCGAACAATCCGTGGCGGAAGAATTGACGCAGGAAACTTTTCTCGGAGCTTATAAAAACATAAATTCGTTGCGCGGCGAAGCAAAACTGCAAACGTGGCTGTGCGCGATTGCTAAAAACATCGTCGGAAAATCCTTTCGTTCAAACCGGAAAGAAGGCATAAAGGTCGAAGCCGAAATCGAAACGCTGAACATAGTTGATAATTCCAACTTTTCGCCCGACAGAATTTTTTTAAGTAAGGAATTAAAAGGTTTAATCAAATCCGCGCTTGAAAAACTGGATGAAGACAAACAGCTCGTTTTTACATTAAAGGAACTGCAAAATTTGAGTTACATCGAAATTGCAGAAATTACCGGACACGCGATTCCTAAACTGAAAACCGATCTGCGGCGGGCAAAAATCGAGATGCGAAAAATAATTCGCCCGTATTTGGAGGTGAAAGATGAATTGTAAAGAATGTCTGAAATTTATTGATGAGTTTGTCGAAGGCGAACTTGACGAACAAACCGCCGGACAAATAAAAGCTCATATTTTCGGCTGTTCGGAATGCGCGGCGCAGTTTGAAATGTTAAATCGGGAGAAAGATTTATACGCACATTATCTGCTGGAAGTTGAAGCTCCGAAGGATTTGTGGATGAAGTTTCAGACGAAACTCGAAGCAGGAAAAAATTCTAACGCTGATGAAAAATCCGGCTGGTTCTCCGAATGGACTGCAAATGCAATCGGACGTTTACGGCTTAATCCGATTTTTTCAGGCGCGGCGATGCTTATTTTAATTGCCGTCGGTTTCGGTTTGCTGAAACATACGCCGGAAAATGAATCTGCCGCCAAAACCGAATCGGCGGATACGGAATCATTAGCGACAAAATCCGACGAAACGGACGAAAATAAAAAAGTTATTTCTCCGTCAAAAATTGAAGAAGAAAAAAGTGATTCCGTTTCATCGAAAATTTATAAAACTGACAAGCCAAACGCAATTCCAATCAAAAAATTGACGGTTTTTGCAAAAGAGAAATTCGCTAAAGTTTCCCGAAAAGAGAAACCGACGATTGCTGCCAATAAAAAAGTTGATTCCGAAAGTAATAAGTTCGCCGAAGAGGAAAAATTTGAAAGATTGCAGGCAAAAAATCTGGAAAAGGAAACCGCGAAACAAGTTGAAAAAACCGAATTGCTTTTGCGGGCGTTTAGGAACGCGCGGTTTGACGAGAACGGCGAAACATTCGATGTCGCTTATGAAAAAGATCAGGCGAAAAAGCTGCTCGAAAAAAACATTTCACTCAGACAAAGCGCGGCAACTTTCGGCACTTTTCGCGCCGAAGAAATGCTCAGCCAAATCGAACCTTATTTGCTCGATATTTCCAATTTGGAAAATAATCCGTCGCGGGAAAAGGTTTTGGATATTAAAGAGCGTGTGAAAAATCAGAATATTATCGCCGGTCTGCAAACATATTAAGTTGGAGCGCGGACAGGCTGTCCGCGCTCCGACGGAAAAACTGAAGAAAAAATTTGATTCTAAACAGGAGAATAATTATGAAAACGCAAAAGCATTTATACAAAAAAATTTATAAAACCGTTCCGGCATTACTAATCATATTCACATTTTATATCGTGATAATGCCGGACACCGCGCTTGCTTTGGTTGCGGATTCGTCCAAAACGAAAATGACCAATCAAGATGATTTCGATAAAAAATTCCGTGAAGCGAGAGATTCGATTGATAAGGAAGAATGGGCGAAAGCCGCTGAAAAATTTAAGGAACTCGCAGATAAATATCCGAATAACAAATCTACGGATGCCGCGCTTTATTGGCTGGCTTTCAGCTACAAAAAGCAAAAGAATTACAAGGAAGCAAACACCGTGCTTGACCGTTTGACAAGAGAATTTTCCGACTCAACCTGGGCGGACGACGCACGGGTAATGAAAATGGAAATTATGCCTTCGCTCGCCGGTTTCGGCACAAACGGCGTTTCCAAAATTTATGCTCCGAGCCTTTCCATAAAAACAGGCGCAACTTCCATATCTTCTGCGCTCGAATATCAAACAGTGTTGGGAAATTTACTTTCCGCCGATTCAAAAATTTCGCTTGAAAGAGAAGACGAAATCAAATTAGCCGCTTTTCAAAGTCTGCTCGCCGCCGACGCGAAAAGAGCAATAGAAATTTTAGGAGATATTATAAAACCCGATTCAAAGGCAAGCGAATCGCTCAAAAGATACGCGCTTCGCGCCTTGAGAAATTCATATCGAACGAGTCCGCAACTGACGCAGCAGCTTCGGGGAACTCTCGTAAATAATCTGCAAAAACAGCCGAACAGCAAAGTCGGGATGGAAATAATCTACACGCTCGGCAACATCAATGATGAAGAATCCATCAATTATCTGGCTAAATTTTATGCTTCGGAAAATAATGTGGAAACGAAAAAAGCGGTAATAAACATCCTCGGCTCTAACATCTTCAGCTCTAATTTACGAAGCTACTTTAATACGTTAGATACCGACTCGGCGAAACTGACGATTTCAAACTTAAATCTGGTTCGGAAACTGGAATTTGACAGTTTGCTTGAAATCATCCGCACGGAAAAAAATGCTGAACTGCGCGGTCTGGCTTTTTCAAAGTTACCGCGGTTCGGAAATTTGACCGCCAACGCGCAGTTTGTCAACACTATTTCTCAATTATACGATTCGGAAACCGACGAAGATTTTAAGTTGTCGGTCATTCGCACGCTCCGCGAGATCAAGCAAACTCAGGCTTCAAAAAAATTGCTCGATATTGCCAAAACCGAAAAATCCGACAAATTAAAATTAGAAGCGATTCGCTCACTCCGAACGAGCCGCGACCCGGAAGTTTTGAAATTTTTGGAACAGCTTATCAATTAACCCAAGATGCTAGTTTTGAAAAAACAAAGGATTTTGCCCACGAAAGACACGAAAAATAACCCGAAAATTTGAATGATTTTTCTTTTTTCGTAAATTTCGTGTCTTTCGCGGACAAATTTCTTATTGATTATTTTTTCAAATTCAAACCGACACCGCGTGGGAATTTTTCGCCGAGTGAAATTGGCAATTTCCCTTTGAATTCAATTTCGCCGACGAGTGCGCGCGCCGTCGCCCGCTGCAAGCTCGTCATATCGCCGTAAGCGACGATGTAAGTTTTCATTTCGGGGAAATTATTGAGCAAATAAGGATTGCCGAAGCTGATGTTGATGACTTTTTTGTCGCTTTGCAAAAGTTCGCGCAAAACTTTCGCGCCTGCTTCGGGAATGCCGACGCTGTTTTTCGCGCCTGTTCGGACGCGCCCGAAAAGTCCGGCTAAAATTATATCGGCTTCATTCGCTTTTTTTCGCGCCGCGTTCATTTCTTCTTCCGATGAGCGTTCGTCTAAAATTACGGTTTCAAAATTGATTCCCGATTGTCTTAAAGTTCGTTGAAACGTATTTGAAATAAAATTGCGGTCTTCGCCGTTGGTTACGCCGAACAGAAAAACCTTTTTATCTTTTTTAAGCGGCAAAACGCCCGTTTCGCTTTTGACCAAAGTTATCGCGTTTTCGGCAATTTCATCGGCTAATCGGCGCGTTTCTTCGTTTGAAACAACTTTGTCAATCGCGTCGAGCGGCGTGATTTTATTTTTTATTAAACCGAGTTGATATTTCCACGCGAGAATTTTGCGGGCGGATTCGTTGATGCGCTCTTCGCTGATTCTGCCGGAGGCAACCGCTTCTTTCAAACCTTTGATGGCGGCATCGGCACTCGCCGGTTTAAGCAGAACATCCGCGCCCGCCAAAACTGCGCGAACCGCCGCTTCGTCCTGATTAAAATACAGCGTCAAACCGCTCATATCCATCGCGTCCGTTACAATTAAACCGTCGAAGTTCATTTCCTTTTTTAAAATATCCGTTACGATATTCGGCGAAAGCGTCGCCGGCATCGTCGTGTTTTCAGTTACGATTTCAGAACCGGAATAATTATTTTTGATCGGTTTTTTGAGCGGTTCGACTTTTGTTCCGTCAATCTGCGGCATACTGATATGCGAAATCATAATCGAACCGATTCCAGAATCAATGACGGATTTAAACGGCGCAAACTCGATTTGTTCAAGCCGCGAACGCGGCAGATCAATGACCGGCAAACCGCGATGCGAATCGGTCGCCGTGTCGCCGTGACCGGGAAAATGTTTGGCGGTCGCAATGACATTTCCGCTTTGCAAACCTTGCGTGAAGGCGACGGCAAAACGCGAAACGTCCGCCGGATTTTCGCCGTAAGAGCGCACATTTATCACCGGATTATCGGCATTATTATTGACATCCGCGTCCGGCGCAAACGCCCATTGAACGCCGAGCGCACGCGCTTCACGCGCCGCAATCACGCCTTCGCGTCTGGCAAATTCGGGATTTCCGGTGGCGGCAATCGCCATATTCCAAGGGAAATTTGTCGTATCTTCAAAACGCATCGCCACGCCCGTTTCAAAATCCGACGAAATCAGCAGCGGAATTTCGGCAAATTCCTGCATCCGGTTCATCAAATGCACAGTTTCGTAAACGCCGCCGACAAAAACGATAATGCCGCCGACTTTATTTTCCACGACCTGCCGTTTTAATTCCTTAAATTCCGCGCTGTCCTGATTCTGATAACGCGCGTTGATGCCGACGTGAACCAACTGACCGATTTTTTCGTCAATTGACATCTTTTTCAGCTTTTTATCAGCCCATTTATAAGCCTTTTCCGTCGGACGAAACTTCTTGTTTTGGGAAAACGCAAAGGATGGAAGGCACAATTGCAGAAGACAAAATAAAGATAAAAGAGCAATAAGTTTTTTCATTAAATTTTCTCGTTGGCATAAAAATTTCAAACCGTTTATAACAGAATACATAAAAATTTCTGATAAAAAAAGTCGGCAAAAAGTTGCCGCAAAAAATCAGACGGCTTTTAAATTTGAACTTTAAAGTTTAATTTAGTTTTGCGAAATCTTCGTTTGGACAAAGTAACTCGCCAGCCACGCGACTAAAAGCGTCGTCAAACTGCCGAACAAAACATACCAAGTCCAAGCAAGCGGCGTGAAAAACTTTAGATACAACATTAGCGAAATACTCGCCGCCATCCCGATCAAAGCCGCCGATTCGTTGGCTTTTTTGATAAATGTGCCGACCAGAAAAACTCCTAAAACCGGACCGTTGAAAAGCGACGCAATCGAAAGAGCTTGATTTAACGCCGATTCGTTTTGCTTCATCATCACGAGCGCGACGGCGATTTGAATGATGCCGAAACCGAGCGTCAGCCAGCCGGAAATTTTTAAAAGGCTTTTGTCGGATTTATCTTTCGCAAAAGGTTTGTATAAATCGTTGACGAAAGTTGCCGCGATGGAATTCAAAGACGAAGACAGAGCCGCCGCAAAAATCGCCGCGATGACCAAACCGGATAAACCGGACGGCATATGCTGCGTGATAAAATCGGGGAAAACTTTGTCGCCGCCCGAAAACGGGAATGTCGCCGCAATGCCCGAATTTGCAACGCCGGCGTTGGCATATTCAGCCGCACTATAGGGCGCGTAAAAGGCGAAAAGTAAAACGCCGATGAACAAAAAACCGATAAATTGACCGAGAACAACCGCGCCGCTCGACAGCAGAGCCAAAGACGCGCTCGAAGGTTTGTTGGTGCAGAGATAACGCTGGACGAGATATTGATCCGTTCCGTGCGTGGACATCGTAAGAAAACAGCCGCCGATCAAGCCTGCCCAAAATGTAAAAGTTTTGGTCATATCAAACGAAAAATCGAACAAATCAAATTTATTAAACTGCTGTCCGATTTCCAAAACGCTCGGCATTCCGCCGTCAACCTGATTCAAAATGACAACCGCCGCCGCAATCGCGCCGCCGATGTAAATGCCGAGTTGGACGACTTCAACCCAAATCACGGCTTCCATTCCGCCGTAATATGTGAAAATTATCATCACCACGCCGAGCAGAACGACGGACAAAATCGTGATCATTTCGGCGTTCGCCGTCGGCTGAAACGCGACATAAACCGCCGCTAGAACGATTGCGGTCAATAATAAACGGATACCGTCGGCGATATTTCGCATCACGACAAATAAAGCCGACGCGAGCATTTTTACTTTGTTTCCGAAGCGGTCGCCCAAAAGCTGATAAACCGTTTGCAATTCGCCTTTGAAATACATCGGGATAAACAGCAGGGAAATGACAATTCTGCCGAGCATATAGCCGAAAACAAGTTGCAAAAACTGGAAATTTCCGCCTTTGGCAAAAGCGATGCCGGGAACGGAAATAAACGTAATCGTCGAAGTTTCCGTCGCCACAATCGAAGCCGCAATCGCCCACCAAGGCACATTTCGGTCGCCGACAAAATAATCTTCCGTCGTTTCCTGCTTCGGCGCAAACCACACACCGAAAAGAGTTACACCGATTAAATAGCCGAAAATTATGATTAAATCTAATGGTTGCATTTTATTTGATTGATTTGATGGCTTTTTGTATTACAAAATCGTTTTCAGCCAGAATTCTATTAGCGTTTTCAAAATCTAATTCCGTTTTGTGCATCAGAATCGCAACGCGCAAATCCCAATTTGCTTTATTTAATAATTCTTGCGACGAAGTTTCATCCAAATCGGTTTCCGACATCAAAATTCGCAAACTGCGTTCTTTTAATTTGACGTTTGATGATTTTACATTCGTCATTCGATTACCCTTGATGTAGCCGAGTTTTATCATCGTCGCGGTTGAAATCATATTCAAAACCATCTTTTGCGCTGTTCCCGCTTTCATTCTGCTTGAACCTGCGATGACTTCTGCGCCGACAATCGGGACAATCGAAATTTCTGCGGCTTTTGTAATCGAAGACTCGGGAACGCAGGTTATACAAGCCGTCAAACAGTTCAAACTTTTCGCGTATTCAACCGCGCCGATTGTGTAAGGCGTTCTGCCCGAAGCGGCGATTCCGATGACAGAATCTTTTTCCGTCAAACCGCGTTTTTTCAAATCTTCCGCGCCTGCTTTTTTGTCGTCTTCCGAACTTTCCGTCGCTTTGTAAAGCGCGTCGTAACCGCCCGCGATTATTCCTTGAATCAAATCGTAAGAAACGCCGAACGTCGGCGGAATTTCCGATGCGTCCAAAATGCCTAAACGTCCGCTTGTGCCTGTGCCGACGTAAAAAAGTCGTCCGCCGTTTTTCAATCTTTCAACGATTTCGTCAATTGTTTCCGCAATTTCAGGCAAAACTTTTTCGACTGCC
The DNA here is from genome assembly GCA_038200505.1 of Pyrinomonadales bacterium. Classification (GTDB taxonomy): domain Bacteria; phylum Acidobacteriota; class Blastocatellia; order Pyrinomonadales; family Pyrinomonadaceae. The sequence continues at coordinate 8,949 of JBBPXX010000027.1, forward strand.
GCCGCAACAAGTTTGTCTTCATCATTTATTAGACGAATCGCGTCGAGCGTCAGCAACTGGTCAATATTTGCGGTTTTCGGATTTTCCTGTTCGGTTTCGGGAAGCATTTTTGTAAGAATGCCTGTGTTTTGCTGATAGGTCAAGAGAAATGAATCAATTTTTCTTATGTTTTGCAGAATTTCACCGCACATTTTGAAAATCGTTCCGAAAAATCCGATTTTTGAAACTGCCAAATCCGAAAATTCGTTATATTATACGGACACGGAGAAAAACTATGACCAGCTCAATGACAATTTTTTTGATAATCGGCAGCGTAGGTTTTTTGTTTCTGCTCATTTCGTTCGTCGTCGTCGATCTATTCGATATGCTCGGTATGGATTTCGGCACGCATTTGGACAGCGGACACGATTTCGGTGTGTTTGACAGCCGCGTGATTAGTGTCTTTTTGACAGCGTTCGGCGGATTCGGTGCAATCGGCA
>JBBPXX010000028.1:0-18316 GCA_038200505.1 Pyrinomonadales bacterium
ACGAAAGAGAATATCTCGGACGTAATAATGGAGATTGCCTGTGGATTGCACAATCTGCGAGTTACATTTCGCCAGCCAATGCAAACGATTGATCTTACAAATGTTGAGGAATTATCTTATTTCAAATAATGTCTAATGATTCAGCGACAATTAGAGCCGTTTCGATAAACGAAAAAGGCGCGAAAAGTTTTGCGGTTGAAGCAAAATCAAACAAAATGCCGCACGACTGGACGGTGAAAATTTTGTCGAAATACAATCGCCAATACACGGGCGGCGGCGATGTCGGTTTAATTGACGGCATTCGCGGAACATTGAATTTCGCGTCAGGCGAATGGCAGGGTTATCAAGATCAGGATTTTGTCGCCGTCATTGATTTGCAAAAGGAAACGGAAATAAAAAAACTCGGCGGCGGATTTTTGCAAGATGCGCGACCTTGGATTTGGATGCCGACGCGCATCGAGTTTGAAATTTCCGACGATAATATAAATTTCCGAAAAGTCGCCGATATGAAAACGACGGTCGCGCCCGAAGATATGACACCACAAATCAAGGATTATATGCAGGAAATCGCGCCCGTAAATGCGCGTTTTGTCAAAGTCAAAGCCTACAATTTGGGCAAAATTCCCGCGTGGCATCCGGGCGCAGGTTTCGATGCGTTTATTTTTGTGGATGAGATCATTATTGAATAAATCAAAGGCGCGAAACAGTCGGCAAAAGGCATTAGCAGGTCGCAACAGAACATAAAACACATTCAAGTTTTTAATTTATAAAAAACAAACCTCCGAAAAAGGCAAGATTTTCGGGGAAACTTGCGGGGATAATTCGCTTTGAACTATTTTCCTCTTTTGAAATCTACTAACTAATATAATAAGATGTCCTGTAAAGTTTTTTAACTTTGACTTAGAATTTTTAATAAAACAGAGGAATCAGTATGAAAAAAATAATGTTTTTAACTTTCGTCGCCGCTTTTGCTTTGGCACTTGCCGGCTGCGAAACAACCAAGGAAACCAATACGAATAAAGCCGTCGTAGTCAACAATAATGCAAACATAATGAATACAACTATGAATGCAAATATGATGAACAATAATACGATGAGCAAAGTAAATTACGATAAGGAAATAACCAGAGAAGAATACGACAAAGACAAAGACAGATATATAAATGACGCGAAAGATGCGGGAGGCACTATCGGTTCAGGAGCTGAAGACGGTTGGCTGTGGACAAAAACCAAAGTCGCGCTGGCAGGTGTTGATGATTTGAGAGATTCGACCATCAATGTTGACGTTGATAAAAACGTCGTTACGCTTCGCGGAACGGTTGCCACCAAAGTTGGAATGGATAAAGCCTTCAAAGCTGCCAGCGAAGTTAAAGACGTAAAAAGCGTCAAAAATATGTTGAAGGTCGTGGCAAATGATTCAACGAGTAATCAAGCGATGACCGACGATCCTAATATGAAATCCAACGCGAATATGAAAAAATAAGCGTTTAATTTGATTGCAAAAAAAGACCTGCCGGTTTCAAAACCGGCAGGTCTTTTTTGTAAATAGATGTTGTAAAAAAAATCAGGAATGCCGAGGGTCGGAGTCGAACCGACATGGGATTACTCCCGCCAGATTTTGAGTCTGGTGCGTATACCAATTTCGCCACCCCGGCGTGAATTAAAAACTATAAAACTTATCAACATCTTCGTCAACCAATACGAAGAGATTTACGAGAAATTTTGATTATAAAATTCAAATCTGCATTTTTATTATCTCTCTCAATTCATCAACACGCGCTTCCCAACTTTCATTTTTTACGGAATCGCTGATTAACTTTTGCGGACCCGGATTTTTTAGTGCTTCTTCAATCTGACGGATAAAATCTTCGTGACTTTGTCCGATACGACAGTTTCCCAAAATCGCCACTTCGGGAATATCGGTTGAAATAACCGGCAAACCTGCCGCCAGATATTCGCGCACTTTTAGAGGGTTTGCCGCCAGCGTCAATTCACTGATGGCAAACGGATTAAGCGCGGCATCGAAGCCTTTGCAATAGTTCGGCAAATCCTGATAAGGTTTCCTGCCGAGAAAATGCACGTTTTTTACAGCATTCAAAACCTTAACTTTTTTCTCGGCATCAACCGCGATTTTTCCGATCAAAACGACTGAACCTTCTTTAAAATGTTCGGCGATTTTTTTTATCAATTCAAAATCAACCCAATCTGCCAGAAGCCCGTGAAATCCGATAATCGGTTTCGGCAAGTTTTTGATTTCATCGGGAATTTTCGTTTCATCATCCAACGCTTTTTGAAAATGATTAAAATCCACTCCGTGTCGAATGATAAAAGTATTTTCGTTGAATTTCTTTTTATCAGTAAGCAGCTTTTCCGCCGAAACAATTACCAAATCGGCTTTTTTAAAAAGACTTTCTTCAATTTCCCGCAAACCTTTCGACGCGCCCGTAAAAGCCGTGTATTCGTCAACGCAGTAATAAATCAACTGCTTTTCGCCGAGTTTTCCGGCTAACAAACCTGCCGCCGGATTGAAAATCATATTCAGCGGATTTTGAAAGCCGAGTTTCCGCATTGCTTTTTTAACCTGCGAAACTAGAAATTTTTCGTTGAAATTTCTGACGGCGGAATTTCCGTAAGCCGGAATCGCCAACGGATTTAAGACAAAAATGTTTTTTTCGACTTCACGAATCGGTTCGGTAAAACTTTTTAATTTTTTAACGATGCGCGAAATATCTTTGCTTGAAGTTGTCGGCATTCGGTTGGCAATCGCGTTGATCCACAAAATGCGATTATCCTTTGATAAAACGCGCATCAAGTGAGTTTTAGACAAAGGATCGCCCGTCCAATCGTGCGAAAAACACAAAATATCGCGCCCGCGCAAAACATCCGACGGCACATCTTTTATTTCCGTTTGGTTAATTTCGGCAATCAGCATAATTTAATTTGGCGGCAAAAACTCCGATTCCAACTCAGGCAAATCATATTTTCGCCGAATCTCTTCGGCATCTTTCAAAAGCCAAGTTTTGCGGTCGTAATTTTCGCTTTCCTGATTAAATTTTTTCAATCTCCGAATCGAAGTCGTAAAGCGCGGCGGATTCAAAAGCAAAAACTGCATCGTGCGAAAAGGCGTTTTTTTCAAATCCTTCATCGTCGGGTAACACGCCAGCAAGTTCATACAAACATTTTCGAGATCAACTCTCGCGGCGCGTTTATCGGAGATATTGATTTCCGCGCCGTAACCGATGCTGACGACATCCGCGCCCCAATCGCTGCCGATTGAATAACGCAAAACTTCGCTCGATAAATCCATCGTCAAAAGACTGTCTTCGTCGGCTTTGGCAGTTCGCCGAATGTCGGCTTTTCCGTCGTTAAAAGCGATATTATAAAAATTATTTTCCTCAACGTCGGTCAAATGCAGTGAAAATTTGAGGTCTTTCAACTTTTCGGCACTAAAAAGCGTCATTCGATGTTCGACATTGCGGCGCACATCTTCAATTAATTTTTCGGCTTCCGCGTCGTCAATAAAAGTTTGCTGTTTCTTTTCCGCGATTTCTTCCGCATATTGTTCGTCAATCAAATGTCCGAGTTCGCCGTTTTTCATTTCTTTTCGATAAGGCGATGCAGGTTTGAGCGTTTCATTTTCCAGAACATCGCCCGAATACATATCAATAATTTTCGGCTGATAATCGTTTGAACCGAAATGTTTCCGGTAATAATCCGCCATTTTCGAGCGCGGAAAACGCGCTTCGTTTATCCAACGCTGCTCGTCATCCAAAAGACAAAAATCCGCCGCAAACGGCACGGCGATTTTCGGTTTTAATCCGGCAACGACGCGGCAAAAGTTATGCGCGAAAAGCTGTTCGCGCACTAAACTGATTTCCCAGTCGTCTTTTCCTTCGAGGTGCATCGCGTTCGGAAAATAGCTCGCGCCGCCGAAACCGCAAAAAATGTAATCAATTTTCTGCCATTTCGCTTTAATTTCATCAATGTAGAAATCAATCACCTTTTCCGGCGACGAATGCAGCGCGTCGTTGACGTTGATTAAAACCTTGCCGCCGCTTTCGATAACCATCAAACTGTCGTGCGAATTGATGATAAAAGTAACGGCGGTTTTTTCCGAAACCTGATATTTTTTGAACGTAATACATTCTTTAACGTCCGTAAAACCAAGACTCTCGATATATTCCTTTGCGCCGCCGAAAAAGCTGTATGGATAAAAAACTTCAGCGGTTTTCGGCAAAGTTTGCAAAGTTCCTTCGTTGAGATGGTCTTCGTGTCCGTGCGAAATAAAAATTGCGTCAATGTCCTGCAATTTTTCACCGTTGACGGGTTTCGGGAAAAGATGCCACTGCCCGCAATAAGTCGCGCCGCCAAGCCAAGGATCGGTGGCAATCCGTAAATCTTCGGTCTCAATCAATAAACAAGCGTGGCAAATATACTCTATTTTCATAATTTTTATTCGTGTAAAAAGTTATATTTTGGAAAAAAATTAACGGCAATTTGCCAAACCGCAACGCCGGAAAGCGTTGAAAGATAAGGGAGCAATATTCGGAATGTGGTAACGCACAAAAGCAATGTTAAAGTGGAAATGGAAGATTTGTTGCTTGCTGTGTATCGGTTTATTTTTCGATCTCCTGTTTTTTCAAAACAGCAAAGGTAGCTTTGGTAAAAAATTCTTCCGTTACCGGAAATCTTGAAAAACTCTCCAAGTAACGTCCTATTTTGAAAGATTTTCCGCCGAATCCGATGTTTTCCAAATGCAATATCTCGAACGGCAATTTGCGGATAATTTTTCTAAATCCCCGAATTGTAATGTGGTTCAGAAACTCATCCCATTTTGCTCTATCTACAAAAGGGTTAGGTTTACGTTTTCCGGTTTTTTGGTCAATGTAATAACAAGCGACATCATAATCAGGCGAGTCGTATAGATGCGCCGCAACATCTAACAAAGTGTCCATTGAAAAAACTGCATTTGCCCACGGAATCGGAATAATGTCTTCGAGATGTGCGCCGTAAGGTGTCAGCCAAGCTCCGAAATGTATGAGAAGAATGCCGTTGGGACGTAAAACCCGCCAACATTCCGTTAAAATTTCATCCGGTTTGCTTAAATGCTCAAATGTGTCAATTGTATAAATTATGTCAACACTTTCATCCGGCAGAGGAATTTGTCAGGCGTAGTTTGAATAAACTCGATTTTATCGCCGAAATTTTCCCGCGCAACTTTTAATGCTTCCGAGTCAATTTCCGCGCCGATTGCTCTGAATTTTTCCTGCTGCAAAAAACTGTTTATTATATAACCTTTGTTGCAGCCGAGTTCTAAGACGGTTTTGTCAGCGAAAGAAACAAACGGCGAAAAGAGTTCTTGATACTCGTCAATCTGTTCAACACGGTCGGCAACATAATTTTCCATACTGTCGAAGCGCGTAATTTCCGCTTTGCGAAAACCAAAGCGTCTAAGCGGTCCGTTACCAAGAAATAATTTAGAAGCTGCCAGACAAACTTTTGCGTTCAAACCCGAAACTTGCGGTGCAGTGTTAATTTTATTTGCTAAATCCATAATACTCCTGTTTATAAAAAGAAATTTATTTACTGTTATTAACACTAATAATGCTTTGATAATTCCTATAAGTATTAATTTTTAGTATATAAAAGTCAATATTTTTTTTTGAAAAGTCTTTCAGAAATCTGCGAAGCTAAAACATCGGCTTCAATCAAGTGTTTTTTATCTTCAAATGCTTCGCCGTCAATAAATTGCCGCTGCCATATTTCAAAATTTATCAAACGAAAAATTCGTGTCGCATTATCTTCTCCGGCGTTATGCGCGGCAACCATTTCGCGCACAAAATCGGCGTTGAAAATTCCGCGCTGCAAAGTTCTTTCGCTTAATACATATTCATCAACAAAATTCTTGAATTCATTTCTCAGCCAGTTGCCAAGCGGCACGGGAAAACCCATTTTCGGGCGCGTTAAAATCTCGTCGGGCAGAATCCCGCGCATCGCTTCGCGCAAAATCCATTTGGTTTCGCGCCCGCGAATCTTCATTTTTTCGGGAAGTTTTGCCGTGTATTCGACGAGTTTATGATCGAGAAACGGCACACGCGATTCAATCGAAGCCGCCATTGACATTTGATCCTGTTTCATCAGAAGTTCGTGCAGATAAGTTTTCGTGTCGGCGTAGAGCAATTTGTCGAGCAAATCCTTTGCATCATTTTCTTCAAACCATCGTTTTTGATAAAAATATGGATTTTCCTCGCCGATTCGCGCTTTTGTTTCCGGCGTGAAAAGTTTACTCTGCATCGCCTTCGGGAAAATCGCAAAATTGTCGAAAAAAAGATTTTCAACATCTGCTTCGCGTGAAAGAAAAGTGCGGTTTAATTTTCGATTCAGAGAATTCGGCAATGTCGCCACGCCCGATTTGACGGCGGAACGCAGAAAATACGGCGTAAAATTCTCATATTTTTCGCCGTATTGTAAGAGTTTTAACGCTTTTGTATAACGTCCGTAACCCGCCATTATTTCGTCGCTGCCTTCGCCCGTCAGCACGACTTTGACGTGGCGTTGCGCGAGTTTTGAAACGAAATAAAGCGGAATTGAAGAATCGAAACCGAGCGGTTCGTCTTCGTGCCAAATCATTTTCGGAAGTTCGCCAAAAAACTGTCCGGGCGAAATCGTAATTTCGTGATGTTCGGTTTTGAAGGCTTTGGAAACAATTCGCGCATATTCAAATTCGTTTGCTTCGCGCTCTTTGAAACCGACGGAAAAAGTTTTTATCGGTTCATCAACCATTTCCGACATCACCGCGCAAATCGCGCTCGAATCAATGCCGCCCGACAAAAACATTCCGAGCGGAACGTCTGCCATCAGGCGCAATTTGACCGATTCTTTGAAAAGTTCGCGCCATTCTTCGACGAAATCTTTATCGCTTTTTTCCGCGTGTTTCGGCTCGAATGAAACGTCCCAATATTTTTCGATTTTTAATTTTCCGTCGTGCCAGAACAAAGTGTGTCCGGGCAAAAGACGTTTCACATCTTTAAAAAGCGTTTCGTCAAAAGAAGTTCCGTGATTGGCTAATTGGTCGGGCAAAGCGTTGTAATTTAATTCGGTTTTGACGGCGTTTGCTTCCAAAAGTGCTTTAATTTCCGATGCAAAATACAAATTTCCCTGCGCGTCGTGAACATAATAAAGCGGTTTTACGCCGAGTCTGTCGCGGGCGATAAAAAGCGATTTTTCGCGCCGATTCCAGACGGCAAACGCAAACATTCCGCGAAGTTTTTCAACACATTTCGCGCCGTATTCTTCGTAAAGATGCAAAATCGTTTCCGTGTCGCAATGCGTTTGATATTTGTAGCCTTTCGCGGAAAGTTCGGCGCGGTAATCGGCGTGATTATAAACTTCGCCGTTGTAGATTATCACGCACGATTTATCTTCATTAAACATCGGCTGTTGTCCGTGCGTTACGTCAACAATACTCAAACGCCGGTGTCCGAGTCCGACGTTTTCATCAATAAATTCGCCGAAATCGTCAGGTCCGCGATGCGAAATTACATCGCGCATTTTTGCCAGAACGCTCTTGTTGACGGCGCGTCCCGATTTGCTTGAAAATGCTATTCCATTGATTCCGCACATTTTATTTTCTTAACTTTTCCTTAATTGCTTCAAATCCGCTGACGCTTTGAGCAAAATCTACGATTCCGTTTTGTGCGCTGATTCTTTTCAGCAAAAACGGATTTTCTTGTTTCGCGTTAAAGCCGTAATTCGTCGTTACGGCGCATTTGTAATTATTATTTTTGACCGATTTCCAGACTGTTTCGTTGAAAATTCCGTTCGGATAACAAAAAGTTTTCACGCTTCTGTCCAAAACGCTTTCCAGACGCTTTTTTGAAGTTTGCAGTTCAAAATCAAGCTGCATTTGCGTGATATTTGTCAAAATCGGATGCGTTACGGTGTGAGATTCGATTTTCAAATTTTCCGCGTCCATTCCCTGCGTCTGCTCCCAACTCACCGGCGCAAATTCTTTAGTCGGAAGCGTCGGAACTTCAACATTTAACGTCTCGGCAATTTGTTTTATTTTCGCTTCTTTTTGTTCGTTCGGCAGAAGTTTGAGTCGTGAATTAATGCGTCCGGCAGTTTCCAGTCTTTGCAGTTCGCCCGACAGAGCAGTTTCTACTTTATCATAGTTTTCAAACTCGATGCTACAAAAATTTTCCGTCGTCTGCGTCAAAACAAAACGCATAAAATCCGTCCAAAGCCAGCATTTTCCGTCCAGAAAATCGGTAACGGCAAAAAGAGTGGCGGGAAACCCGATTTTTTTTAAAATTGGAAAAGCAACGTCGTAAGTGTCTGCATAACCGTCATCAATAGTAATAACGACCGAATTCGGCGGCAAGGATTTATCATTTTCCAAACATTCCTGCATTTCCGACAACGACAAAACGCGGTTATGTTTTTTGAGATATTCGAGATGCGCGGTAAATTCCGCCGCCGAAGTTTTATGCGGATGTTCTTCTCTGCTAAATCGGTGATACATCAAAATCAAAACTTTATCGCGGTTCACCAAATGAAACGGAGAAAATCCGCCGAGATTATAAATTGTTTTGAGTAGTGTTTTTTTCACTTTGCTTGTCAGAACCGTCTGCGATAGCGGACGGTTGAACTTTGTGTTTCGAACATTTGGCAAACTCTTAAAATACCGACTTTAACCATCCGCTATCGCAGACGGTTCTGACGTTTCTTCAAAACACGCAAAAGCGCATCTTTTTCAATTTTTGTCGGCAGACGATAACGCTTGCCCAAACTCGTATCTTGTTTAATTCGCTGCTCTTTGCCGTCTGCAATCAAACTCACGGCTTCTGCAATAAGTTGCGCCGACGGTTCGACCAATTCGGCGCGAAAATCACTCAAAAAATCCTCGAAATTTAATTGATACCGCGAAAAATCATATTCGAGCGGCACAGTTTTCTGCAAAATTATATCGCCCGTATCAACTTTTGCGGCGACAAAATGAACCGTAATGCCGATTTCCTTTTCACCGTTATAAAGCTCCCAAAAAACCGTCGGACCGCCGCGATAAATCGGCGCGAGTCCTTGATGAATATTTATCGAACCGAGTCGCGGAATCGAGAAAACTTCTTCTTTAATGATATTCGTGCCGTAAAGAATTCCCAAATCCGCATTTGCTTCACGCAGCATTTTTTTTGCGTCTTCGTTGTGATAATTTTCGACTTTAAACAGCGGAATTTCTAATTTCTCGGCGCATTTTTCCAAATTGTTTTGGTTTTCCTGCACGGCTTTCAATTCTTCCGCGCCTTCCGTTTTTCCGCCTAAAATCTTCGACGAAAACTTTTTAACTGTTGACCAATAACCGTCATAACGAATCGAACGCTTTACCCTCTGCTTGAAACTTCGCTGCGATTGTGTCGCATTTTCAACAAAAACTCCGACGACTTCAACATTCTTCAAATCGGATAAAAGTTCAAGCAAACGGTTTGCGCCGCCGTGAGTTAATAACACGACTTGCAGCTTTTTTTCATTCATATCAAAAGATTTTTACTGAGGCGGATTTTCCGTTGAAGTTAAATTTCGATAAATGTCCAGCCATTCGTCGTGAACATTTTCCCAAGAGTATTTTACACAACTTTGCCGCGCTTTGGCGATAATTTTTTGCGCGAATTCATTATTTTCTAAAAGTGTGATCGCTTTTTCCGCCAAATCTTCGTAATTATTTTTGTTGACAAGCAATGCTGTTTCGCCGTTTTCGCAGATATACGGAATGCCGCCCGCGTCGGTTGAAACAATCGGCAAACCGCACGAAAAGGCTTCGATAAACGACAGCGGCATATTGTCAACTATCGAAGAATTCAAGTAAATATCGGCTTTGTCGTAAATTTCCGGCATTTCGTTTTGTTCGATTCTTCCGAGAAACTTTGTATTTTTTAGTTCTAAATTTTTAGCGAGATTCGTTAAATTTGCTTCTTCGCTGCCCGATCCGGCAATCAAAAGTTTTGCGTCGGGAATTTTGTTTTGAATGATTTGAAATGCTCGTAATACGTCTGAAACTTGATAGTGAATTTCAAAATTTCGATTCGATAAAAAAATTGGTTGAAGCGGATTGCGCTCACGAAATTTGAATTTTCCGCTTTCTACAAAGTTAAAAATCGCGTCTGCTTTTAAATTGAATTTTGCAAAAACATCAACCAAAAACCGCGATGGAACAATGATTTTATCAAAATGTTTCATCGTCGGTTTTGCCGTCAATTTCCAATTTTGCAAATGCGTTTCGGCTTCGCCGGTGTGGTAATGCAGAATCGTCTTTCTGCCGAAAATTTTACTAATAAAAAGCGGCGGAAGTGTTGAAATAATGTAACTTGTCGTGCCGGAAGAAAAAATGTGAACGACATTATTGTTCGGGATTTTTTTGAATAACAGAAACCAAAATTTGAGAGAAGTAAAAATCGTGCGGAGAATTTTTATATGTTCAAGCGGCGTTTCTGGATTGTTCGGAACAAATTCGATCTGCACATTTTCGTCTTCGGCAAACGCATCGAGATGGCGTTTCGCCTGAATTGACTGTCCGCCGACGTTTTTCATCGAAGGTGCAATCAATAAAACTTTTATTTTTTTTCGAGATTTATTTTTCTCCTTATTTGCCTTCATAAAGTTCGAGAGTTTTTTCGAGATGTGCCGCGCAGGAAAATTTTTCTTCAACAATTTCTCTGCCTGTTTCGCCCATTTTTCTTGCTTTTTCGGGATTTTGCAAAAGTTTTATTAAATTATTTGCCATCGCTTCATCGTCGTCCGATTCAACTAAAAATCCGGTAATACCTTTGATAACAGCTTCGCCCGCGCCGCCGACATTTGTGGCGACAACCGGAAGTTTTGCCGACATATATTCTAAAATCGAATTGGAAAAACCTTCGGCGACAGAAGTTAAAACTCCGGCGAATGATATGGAAAGCAGTTCGGGAATTTTCGTGCATCTGCCGATAAAATGAGTATTTTTATCAATTCCGAATTCTTTCGCCAAATTTTGCAGACTTTCCTGCAATTCGCCTTCGCCGGCGAGAATAAAATGCGTTTCGGGAAATTTTTGCAAAACTCTTTGCGCGGAACGCAAAAACATCGGCTGATTTTTCACCGTGTGCCGCAAATTGGCGACCAAAGTTATAAATTTTATATTTTCATCTTTGGGCAAACTAAAATTTACGCAGTTTATCAAACGATTGTTCATTTTCGGGGTCAAGCGTTCCAAATCCAAACCGTTGTAAATTATTTTGATTTTTTCGGCGGAAATTTCGTTTTCGACCAGATAGTTTTTCACCGCTTTGGCATTGACGACAATTGCGTCGGCTTGTCTAAAGGCTTGTTTTTCGATTTTCTTTTGGGACGCACTTCGCATTCCACCTGTTTCACGTTTTGACGCGATTTTTATTGGCACACGCGCCAGACGTGCCGCTAACATTCCGAAAATGTTCGTGTAAAAATCGTGCGTGTGAATGACTTCGATTTTGTTGTCGCGCAGAAACTTCACATATCTTCGCAATTGGCGCAGAAAATTCAGATCGTAAAATGAAGTCAGGCGAAATTCGGGAATTGTTGTAAAACCGATTTTTGCCACTTCTTCGCGTAAAATCCCTTCACTATTCAGCGTGGCAAGAAAAATGTTGTGAGTTTTATCTTCGTTCAGCAAGCGGACAAGTTGAACCGCTTGACGTTCCGAACCGCCCTGATTAAAACTGCCGACAAGCTGTAAAATATTTTTCTTCATTTGGCAACACTCATAAAGAAATCTTCAATTTGCATCTATATCCCGAAAATAAGCGAATAAATTAATTGAAAGGCAAATAATTATAGTAAATTTTTGCTTTTGTTGACAGATTATTGAAAAAGGAACAGTTGTCGTTCTCAGACGTTAAATAAAACATCACGACTAAACTTACACTTTACTTGCGTCAAAAGAATGATATTAACGAAGATGTCGGCGTTTGCAGACTTGGCAAAATGCCATAAAATAGGTTAGCTTTAAGTTAAATTTAGATAATTTTCAATAATTTTAATTCGTGGCTCAACCTATTCTAAAACGTATCGCATCAGGAGAAAAACGTGCCGTTCAAGAGTGCATAACGGCTTACGGCGGCTTGGTGTGGTCTTTGGCTTTGCGTATGTTGCCGAATTCGGAAGAAGCCGAAGATGCCGTTCAAGAAATTTTTATTGAAGTTTGGAAAAATGCCGAACGCTTTGACGAAGAACAGGCATCTGAAACGACTTTTATAGCGATGATTGCGCGGCGAAGATTGATTGATCGTTTGAGAAAAGAAAATCGAAAGCCGAATATTGATTCGCTGGAAGATATTTTAGCCGAACCTGAAAATAATGAACAAGACGTTCAGCTTTGCATTGAAGCAAAAGAAGCGGCGCAGGCAATGAAAAATTTGCGCCCTGAACAACGGCAAGTGCTTCATCTTTCGATAGTTTTGGGTTATTCGCATCAGGAAATATCGGACGCGCTCGATATGCCGCTCGGCACGGTCAAAACTCACGCCAGACGCGGTTTGATTCAAGTTAGGGAAGATTTGGGATTAGGAGATCAAGAAAATGGTAAGGAGGTTACGGCATAATGAATGAAAAGGAAGAAAGAATGCTGGAACTTCTTTCCGATCAGGCAATTTTTGACTTGAATAAAGAAGAATTGATGGAACTCGAACAGCTTAAAAATCAGTTTCCCGATTGGAAAAGTTACGCCACGTTTGAATTGACGGCGGCGGCTATCGGTATGACCGACCTCAAAATGATTCAGATGCCTGAAAAGCTGCGGGCGAAAATTCTTGATAATGCCAATAATTATTTCAGCCCGGAAGTGGTAATTTCCGAGCCGGAAACAAAGAAATCTTTTAGCTCATTGCCGACTGAAACTGTCGGAAGTAGTTTCGCAGAAACGGAAAAGCGTCCTTTTTGGCAATGGTTCGGTTGGGGAGTTGCATTTGCGGCGTGTGCTTTGCTGGCTATAAATTTATGGACGACCCGTGTTCAGCCGCAACCGGAAATTGCCAAAGATACTAAAATAATTCAAACACCGACACCGGAATTAAACGCATTTCAAAAACGCGATCAATTTATCGCAACAACATCGGACATTATCAGAACAAAGTTGGAATCACCGAAAGGAACGAAAGAGATTTCCGGCGATGTTGTCTGGAGCAATTCGCAGCAGAAAGGTTATGTAACCTTTCGTGGTATGCCCGTTAATAATCCGGCTAGTGAAACTTATCAACTTTGGGTTTTTGATGAAATGCAGAACGACAAATATCCGATTAACGGAGGAGTTTTCGATGTCAGCGAAAACGGTGAAATTGTCGTGCCGATTGATACGGAATTAAAAATACAAAAACCCAAAATGTTTGCCGTAACCGAAGAAAAACCCGGCGGAGTTGTCGTTTCTGATCGTGAAAAATTGGTGGCTATTGCAAAGATTTAATTTATTTTTATATAAAAAACGCGGCTTTTATTAAATGCCGCGCTTGAGAAAATGTTTTGAGAGTTGTCTTTATCGTTCAGTTTTTATTAAACGATATTGCCGGGGGATAATGAAACGGTCCTGAAGTTTGTAATGTTTGCGTATCGAAATGTTTGCGTGCGCCGCAATTCAAACAAGCACGATATGAAGCGTTTCTGTTTGTGAAAGGTCGGCTTAATTGTTTGTGCCAACATCCGAAGATTTTCCCGATAATTCCGATTTTACCGCCGAATGCGCCGTTTGTGCGAGTGATATAGGCTTCCGCGATTCGATTTTGATCTAAAACTGCTTGCATTTTCTTTTCTCCTTATAATTATTTTCAATGTGAGTCATCGTTTGTAAGACGAATGACAGGGAAAGTTTTGCAATTTATTTGATGTTGCATTCTCCCGAAAAGTTTGTTCTTTACAAAATCAATAAATTATCAATCTTTCGTCTTTTCTATTTTTTTTTCACCTTTCCTAAATTTTTGATTTCCGTTAGAATCTTTTTGTAACTTTTGGACATTAAAATGAAAAATCAACTTTTTAAAATTTTGTTTCTTTTGACAACCATATTTGCATCGGTTTCGTTTGCATCGGCTTGGGACGACACGGGACACAAACTCGTTGCATATATTGCGTGGCAGCAAATGTCCCCGAATGCACGTCAGCAGGCTGTAAAATTACTTTTAAATGCGCCCGAAGATTCGGATTTGAGCGTTTTTTATCTTCAGGATTCGCGCTCGGAAGATGCCAAACAGCGCGAACTTTTTATGATTGTCAGCACTTGGGCGGATATTGTGCGCGATAGAAAGTTCAAAAACCGTTTTGAAAAATATCACAAAGGAGATTGGCATTATGCCGATACGTTTTGGCGCGATGTGAACGGTAAAGTTGATATTTTAACAAACTTTGAAGAACCGAAAGGCAAAGCCGTCGAACAGCTCTATGCTTTTGATAAAATGTTGCGCGATACTTCAGTTTCGGATGATCAAAGAGCAATTGCCCTAGCTTGGATTATGCATCTGGCGGGCGACATCCACCAACCGCTGCACGATTCCGGGCGCGTTACCGATATTGAACCGAAAGGCGACCAAGGCGGAAATCTTTTTCTTCTTTCTCCGAAAGATTCAACCGGCGAAAATCGTCTAAATTTACATTGGTATTGGGATTCAATCATCGGACGAAACATCCCGCGCTTTTTCGACGCTTGCGATTCCGATTATATTCCGCCAATCGCACAGGAAATTATGAAAAGTTATCCTTTATCAAAAATGCAGAACCGTTTGGAAGCCGGTCAATTCGATAAATGGCAGCAGGAAGGATTCCAAATCGCTTCGACAAAACTTTATCCGCCGACTTTAATTCGCTACGAAGCACCTACGGAAGCCTATAAAAAACAAGCATTTCAAATCGCTCAGGAACAAATCGCGCTGGCTGGTTATCGTTTGGGACAAATGTTAAATAAAATATTTGATAGTCAACCAATGGAAGATAATAAAATCAAAACCATCCAACAACCAAAAACCAAATAAAAGGATTTATAAATTTTCCACCTCAATATCAGTTTGTCTTTTCTTAGCAAAAAACCAAGCGATAAAAATAGAAACTATATATAAAACTATCATTGGCGCGGCAAAAAGCATCATATTCGGAATATCAGCGGTTGGTGATGCTACTGCCGCGACAACTAAAATCACGACCAGCGAAATTTTCCAACTTCTGATCAGAAGTCCCGCTGAAATCAAACCGATTCTCGATAGCACATAAGCAATCGCCGGCATTTGAAATATCAATCCCATCGCCAGCATTATTATTGTAATAAGATCAAAATAATCACTCGCCCTTAAAAATAAGCGGAAATCCGAACCGAGTCCGAGTAAATACTTCGCCGCCGGTGGAAAAAGTACGTAGTAAGCAAAAGCCGCGCCGATCACAAACGAAATTGACGAAAGCGCAATGAACGGCGTTACATACGAGCGTTCGTGTTTGTAAAGTGCCGGAGAGATAAATCCCCAGACTTGCAGCAGTAAAAATGGAAGCGAAAGAGCAATTGCCGCATAAAGCGAAACCGTTACATACAATGTAAATGGTTCCATTGCAGTAGTTACGATCATTCTCTCTTCCGCGCTCGGCTCATTTACATCGAGCGCATCAAAGTTGACCGGAAGCCTTATGCCTTGCGGTATTATTGCGTTACTCGTAATTATCGGTTCAGCGGAAAATAGTCCGATTTGTCCTTCCGCGTCTTTTCCAACCTTCGCCGTTACGGAAGTTCCGGGCGAAACAATTGTAATCCCGAGTTTGGTCGCACGGTCAAACACATATCTGCCTGAGTCGCCTTCCTTTAAATTATCCAAGGATAAAACCGTTTCATTTCCGGTCAAACCTTTTACCGGAACTTCCCGTCTTTCCGCTTCTGAAAGTGCCTGACGAATCGGAACTGATAAAAAATTATAAATCTTGTCTGACACAAACCAACACAACGTAAAGGCGATAACCAGAATTATCACCGAATATACAAGCCGTCGGCGCAGTTCGTCCAAATGTCCCAAAAATGACATTTGACCGCTTAATTCTTCACCATTTTCTTCTTCAAATTCCATTCTTAAAATGAATATTTATTAAAGCCAGTCGCCTTTGTTTGTCGAGGTTTCTTTTATTTCCGCCGATTTTTGAGTTATTTCTTTTGGAAATTTCTTCTCAAAATCTTCCTTATTTAATTGTTTTATTTCAGGTGAGAAAATTTCCTGATTATTCGGTATTCCGTTTCCAGTTTTCTCGGAATTTCCGAGAAAATTATTCACGCGATTTTCAAGACTTCCGCTTCCCGGCTCGATTCCTGCTTCACGCTCCCAAGTTTTCTTAAAATCGTCCGTCGAGCGTCTAAATTCCGTCATAACCTTTCCCACTGTTCTTGCTAACTCCGGTATTTTTTTCGGTCCGAATACTATCAAAGCTACTAAACCTATCAACATTAACTCCGAAGTTCCGATTGATTCAAATATAAATAAATACAACATTTTTTTCTTCCAACCATTTCTTAGAAACTCAGTAAACTCTTTTTAATCAAATGTTTACACTAACTTACTTCCAATAAGTTTTGTGTTAAAGTTTCAACTGTTCCAACTATTTTAGCATCTTCATTTTTCTTGATAAACATTTCAGCCTTTTCCGGTTCAAGACTTATTAACAGACCGCCCGCAGTTTGCGGATCAAATAATGCACTTTGCATTTCGCCGGTTATATTCTCGCTAAATTTTATATTTTCTCCAACATAAACCCGATTATTTTTGTCGCCTCTTGTCAACATTTTCTGTTTAATCAAATCTATGACATCCGTCATAAGAGGAATTTGATTCGATTCGATTTTCAATGTTACGTTGCTCGCTTTAGCTATTTCAAAAGCGTGTCCCAAAAATCCAAACCCCGTAATATCGGTACAGGCATTCGCTCCCAATCTTTGCATTTCTTTTGATGCTTTTTTAGCCGAAGTCGTCATTACTTTTAACGATTCTTTTTTTGCCTTTTCACTTGCTTTATTATATTTGATTCCCGTACTTATTACACCTGTTCCGATAGGTTTCGTTAAAACAAGTAAATCTCCGACTTTCGCACCTGAATTTTTAATTATTTTCTTAGGATGAATTAATCCTGTAATCGAATAACCGAACTTAATTTCTTGGTCATCTACCGAATGTCCGCCTAATACCACCACATTTTCACTATTTAATTCCTTTTGTCCGCCCAACATTATTTCACTCAAGACTTCCCAATCGCCCTTTTGCGGATAGCAAACAATCGAGAGCGCAGTCAGCGGTTCTCCGCCCATCGCGTAAATATCATTTAAAGAATTTATCGCCGCAATTTGTCCGAAGATTTGCGGCTCATCTACGATAGGTGTAAATATATCAACAGTTTGCACCAATGCTATTTCTTCATTTAATCTGAACACACCTGCATCATCAGACGTATCAAATCCGACTAATACGTCTTTTGAAAAATTTTGTTTTGGTAATTTGCTCAAAACTTGAGCAAGATCGCTCGGCGCAAGTTTTGCCGCTCAACCTGCACAAGATACCATTTCTGTCAGCCGCTTTTGAATCATTTTTTTGTTTTCGTGTCTTTTACTATGATTTGATAAATTCTGTCCAAATCGGATTCTCCGTAATATTCTATTTCAATTCTGCCTCCGGTTCCCTTTCCATCCGGTATTATCCGAACTTGTGAACTTAAAACTCTTTTTAATTTTACCTCCGCCTTCTTTGTATTCGCATTCACTGCCGGCTTAAGTGCATTGTTTTCAGTAATTTGCGGCGAATTCATTTTTACTCTTTTAACGACTCTTTCGGTTTCTCTGACGGACAAAGACATTTCCATTATCTTTTTCGCAATGCTTCTCTGAGTGTTCGTGTCATCAGCCATTAATAATGCTCTGCCGTGTCCTGCTGAAATTTTATCCAGCTCCACGAGTTCTTGAATGTCTTCCGGCAATTTTAATAAACGCAGACAGGTTGTTACTACCGTTCGATTTTTCCCTACTCTTTCCGCAATCATCTCCTGAGTCAAACCAATTTTTTCAACTAAATTTTTATATGCTCTTGCCTCTTCTATTGCGTTTAATTCCTGTCTTTGGATATTTTCTATTAGCGCTAATTCCAATAATTTGTCATCAGCTATTTCTTTTATTATTGCCGGAATTTTTTGCAAACCGGCTTTTTGTGAAGCCCGCCATCTTCTTTCACCGGCAACTATTTCATATCTGCCGCCTTTTCTTCTTACAACAATAGGTTGAACTATTCCATTTGCTTTTATTGATTGTGCTAAA
>JBBPXX010000029.1:0-29817 GCA_038200505.1 Pyrinomonadales bacterium
CAACGAGCTAATCCGCCGGCGAAGTTCGGCATTTTCAGCTTCTAAAATTGCAATGTGATCTGATTCAGTCAATAATTTAAGATACCAAGTTGAACTCATTTCGACAATTCAGTTTGTCTTTTTGAGAACCTGAATTGTTACAAAATTTCTATTAAACTCATTAATGTGACCTCTTAAAAAGTTTATCAGGTAAGAAAATCGTTGCAAATCACAACTTTCCGTTCGTAACTTTCACTTGAAACCGCAGTTTATTAGATAAGAAAATGTTGCAAATTTCACTCAAATTTATTACCGATAAAATAATTTGAAAAAAACGAAAAAAACTTTTCTTTTGATCATTTTTAATGTATAAGCAATATGAATTGCTTCCATAAGCAATTCTAAAACGGTGCATCCAAATAAGAAGAAGATTCATCTTAAAATTGCCTGAGAAAAAAATACAAAAACTTTTTTGTATTTGAAAATTATGATGTTATAATCCGAACAGTCTTTCCGATTTCAGATCCAAACGGGAAGCCTGCCAAGACCATCAAACTTTTAAGAAAATTATGAATAAATTAGTTAGGAGCAAATCTGTTTGGCTGAGTATCGCCTTCGTTTTGTGGATTGGTTCGACGGCGGCTGTTTTCGGACAGTCTGTTTATACAAGACCGACGAGTCCGCTACCTTCGCAAGAAATTAAAGTTCAGACGGACGGCGCGAAATCTTCATCAACTCCGTTGGTAACAAAAACCGGAAGCTCCGTTGCCGTTAATAAAGCAAAAACTTCGTTTCCGATGCTTGCCGAGGTTGATATTCCGGGTTATTCGGGCATTTTGGTTCAAGATTCAAATGGCAATGTAGTAATGGAAGACAATTCCGATTTGGCTTTCAATCCGGCATCGAATGTCAAAATCGCCACTGCTTACGCCGTGTTGAAAACTTTCGGTCCCGATTATCGTTTTCCGACAAATTTTTGGACGGACGGACAAGTTGATACGGCAACCGGAACGCTTTACGGCAATTTGTATGTTTCGGGGCGTGATCCGATGTTCAGTTATGAACACGGCGTGAACGTAACGCACGAACTCAACCGTTTGGGAATCCAAAATATCACCGGCGATTTGATCGTTACCGACAATTTCTCGATGAATCGCAACAGTTCGTCGGAACGCGCCGCTTCGACGCTTTTAAGTACAATGGATTCGGCGAAGCGTTCGGTTGCCGCCAATCGCGCTTGGCAAAGTTATCTGTCCAACGCGAAAAGAACCGATGTTGTCAGAACCGTTCCGAGCGTGCCGATTTCCGGGGGCGTTTATGTCCAATCACTTCCGACCAACGCCAAACTTCTTTTTTCGCACGAATCCGCGCCGATGCGCGAAATCGTCAAAGTTACACTTTGTTATTCAAATAATTTTTTAGCCGAAAAACTCGGCGATATGCTCGGCGGTGCGTATGCGGTGGCGCGAATCGTTCAGCAAAACGGGCAGATTGATCCTTCGGATTTTTATTTGCAGACATCCAGCGGACTCGGCACAAACCGTGTTACGCCCAGCGCGATGATGAAATTGCTGAAAACACTGAGCAAAGAATTGGCGCGGAATAAGATGACTTTTGCTGATATTATGCCGGTCGCCGGCGTTGACAAAGGCACTCTCGAAAGACGTTTCGATACGGATTTTTCACGCGGCAGCGTCGTCGGCAAAACCGGGACTTTAGGAAATACCGATGGCGGAGTCAGCACTTTAGCCGGTGAAATGCAGACGAATAAAGGAAAATTTCTTTTCGTGATTTTCAATCAACGCGGCAGCGTCGCCCGTTTCAGAAGTTTCCAAAATTCGCTGGTTTCTCTGATTCAAGGACAGCTCGGCGGTGCCACGCCGATGGCTTACATCGAAGTTGCGCCCGATATGAGACTTGCCAAGTCGCGCATCACTTATCCGAATATTCGTGCCAGAGTCAACGAATAAAATACTCAAATTTTAAGCGAAAACAAAAGGAAGCAGGAAATCTTGCTTCCTTTTGTTTTTTGCGTTGCGATTTGTCAAAAAGAATTAGATAATTCACGTTTGCGAAAAGTAAGTCAAGCAAGATGAATAAAATCGAAGAAACATTTCCGTCGGAAGAAACTCCCGAACTTTTAGCCGACCCTGCAACACATTCCGAATTACCAATCCAAAAACCGTCAACCAAACAAACGAGTGTTGCTAAAAGCGCGGGAATTGTTTCGATTGCCGTAATGTTTTCGCGTGTTTTAGGCTTGGTGCGCGAAATGATTTTTGCGCGTTATTTCGGCGCGGGATTTCTTTATGACGCTTATCAAGCAGCTTTTACGATTCCGAATGTTCTGCGCGACCTTTTCGCCGAAGGCGCACTTTCCGCCGCTTTTGTCAAAGTTTTCACCGATTACCAAATCAATAAAAGCGAAGCCGAAGCGTGGAAACTCGCTAGTTTGGTTTTGAATGCTTTAGCTGTCGTTTTAAGTGTGGTAACGATTCTCGGTATTTTTCTATCGCCGTATTTGGTGTCAATCGTCGCTTCGGGTTTTTCGCCCGAAAAAGCCGCTTTGACCGTAACGATGACGCAGATAATGTTTCCGTTTATTCTGCTGGTCGCAATGGCGGCGGTAGCGATGGGCGTTCTAAATACGAAAGGCATTTTCGGCATTCCGGCTTCGGCTTCAACAGTTTTTAATGTCGTTTCAATTTTTGTCGGACTCGGTTTGGCTTGGTGGCTGAGCGGAGGCAGTTGGGAAAGAGCGGCTGACAAAACCACAATGCCTTCAATCGCTTCACAGTGGGCGATTATTGGAATGGCAATCGGCACGCTAATCGGCGGCGCGGCGCAGTTTTTAATGCAGATTCCTTCGCTGCTAAAAGTCGGATTCCGCTTTTCGCCGATTTTGAGCTTCACCGATGAAGGCGTAAAAAGAATAATGCGTCTGATGGCTCCGGCAATTTTGGGGACTTCCGCCGTGCAAATCAATGTTCTCGTAAATCTGGCTTTTGTTTCAAGTATTAACGGCGGACGTTCGTGGCTGAGTTACGCCTTTCGTCTGATGCAGTTTCCGATTGGAGTTTTCGGTGTCGCCATCGGCACTGCTTCGATTCCGGTTCTTTCAAGAATGGCAAGCGAAGGGAAGTTCGGAGATTTTCGTAAAACGCTGTCGTCATCACTCAACTTGGTTTTTTTGATGACACTACCGTCGGCGTGTGGATTAGTTATTCTAGGCGAACCAATCATTCGCCTGCTTTATTCGCGCGGCGCGTTCAGCGAATCGGACGTTCCGATGACGGCTTATGCACTTGCCGGATATTCAATCGGATTAACGGGTTATGCGGCGATAAAGATTTTATCTCCGGCGTTTTACGCGCTTGACGACGCGAAAACGCCGATGATTATTGCCATTTGTTCAATTGCCGTTAACGCCATTGCGTGTTATTACTTTCGCAACTGGCTTTCAAATTTCGGCGTATCGCCCGAATATCCGAGCGGTTACGGTCACGTCGGCGTAGCGTTGGCGACTTCGAGTGTCGCGCTGGTCAACTTTTTCGCGCTCGCGCTAATGATGCGAAAACGCATCGGACGCATTGACGGCAGGGAAATTATTTCCGCTTTTATCCGCATTGCGATTGCGTCCGCCGTGATGTCCGTCGTTTGTTATTTCAGCTATCATTTTCTTTTTGATCGGTTCGGCGCAAAAAATCTTACTTACAAAATAATCGAAACATTTGTGCCGATTGCGCTCGGCGGCGTTACATTTGTTTTGATGGCAAAGATTTTGCACGTCAACGAAGTGAACAAACTTTATAATACTTTTGCGCGAAAATTGGGACGTGGAAGATAGTTTTTTTGCTTTTTTTATATCCGTATGGAAAAATTTTGGAGATAAATATCGGGCAAATATTTATTCAAATATCAAATTAGTATAGAATTAGTAATCGAACTTATTTGTAGGAAATTATGCTTTTAGAAATTTATCCGTATATCCGTTTAGTTTTTACCGTCGTTTTCTCAGCTTTCGCGTTGCTTTTGATTTTACGTCTGATTTTTAATTATTCGGATCCGAATCCGTTTGGTAAAATCGGCAGATTTTCTTATCAACTCAAAAAGCGAACGGATAAATTTGTTTATCCGGCGGCGAGATTTCTGGCGAATTTTCGCATCAATACAAAATTCGCGCCGCTCGTAACGCTTTTTATTGCCGGAGTTTTGACATATTTCGCGCTGGGAATCATAAAAGATACATTTTTTATCATTGACGGTTTATCGGGAGCGATTAAAGCGAATGATGCGAAGGCGTTGATCGGTTTTGCGCTTTACGCTTTGATCGGTATTTATATTTTACTGATTTTTGTGCGCTTTATTTCGATGTGGTTTGTATTTACGCGCAGCACTTTTCTCGGCTTTGTTCAGCGCGTAACCGATCCGGTTTTGATTCCTCTGCGCCGTCTGATTCCGCCAATCGGAATGTTCGATATTTCGGCGATGATTCTCTTGCTTCTGCTCGGATTCCTGCAAGGTATTATTTTGCGGACGTTTGTCGGTTGATGATTCAATATACATCAAAAGACGATTCGATAATTTTCAACGTGCGCGTCGTGCCGCGAGCGTCGAAAAGCGAAATCGTCGGCGAACACGACGGAGCGTTAAAAATCAGGATCGCCGCGCCGCCGGTTGACGGCGCGGCAAACGCGGAATTGATAAAGGTTTTGTCGAAAGAATTCGGTGTTTCAAAAAGCTCGGTGGAAATAATCAGCGGACAAACTTCAAAAACAAAGCAGGTTAAAATTTTAAATGCGGAAAACAAAAAACTTTTAGCAATTTTTCACTGACCAAACTTCTCTGCGGTTTATTTTGCAAAATTGAAGACAGGAAAGTGAGAAAAATAAAAGATTTAGCCCACGAAACACACGAAATTCACTAAAAATTAAAGCAAAACCTTTTAGTTGTTTTTCTTTTTTTCGTATCTTTCGTATGTTTCGTGGGCTAATTTCTTCATAGCTTCACTAACCGGAAACTCAGGTTGTCTAAATTGTCAGGTTCAATCAAAATTATTTTTTAATCCAGCCGCCGCCGACACATTCTTCACCGTTGTAAAAAACAGTGGCTTGTCCGGGGGTGATTGCGCTTTGCGGTGCGTCGAAGACGATTTTTGCGTGGTTTTCCGGCAAAGCGTAAATCGTCGCGGGCGCAGGATCGTGTCGGTATCTAACTTTGACGGAAGCGCGAACAGGCTCGTTCGGCTCGTCGAATGCAACCCAATTTACGCCTTTGGCAATAAATTCCGGTTCATCGAGTTCTTCTTTTTCGCCCGCGATGATTTGATTTTTGGCGCGTTCGATCTGCACGACGTAAAGCGGTTTTTCGTGCGCGATGCCGAGTCCGCGACGCTGACCGATTGTGTAACGGTGAATTCCCGAATGTTCTCCGATTTTTTCGCCCTTTGCATTGACGATTTCGCCGCTTTCGGGCAGCTCGTCGGAACGGTTTTCGTGTTCCAAATATCTGTCAATAAATTCCGAATATCTTCCGTCGGGAACAAAACAAATCTCCTGAGATTCCTGTTTTTCGGCAACATAAAGATTATTTTCCCGCGCAATGTCGCGCACTTCGCTCTTTAACATTTCGCCGAGCGGAAAATACGCGCGGGAAAGTTGGTCTTGCGTTAATTCCCACAAAAAATATGTTTGATCTTTCCAGTGATTTTTGCCGCGAAACAAACGGTAACGATTTGCCGCTTCGTCATATTCGACACGCGCAAAATGTCCCGTCGCAACTTTGTCGCAGTCCAAACTCTGCGCCATTTTGTCCAAAGATGCGAATTTCAGACGCGAATTACACGCAACACACGGAATCGGCGTTTCGCCGTTTAAATAACTCTCGACAAACGGATTAACGACATCGCGCTCAAAATCTTTTTCCAAATTGAGAACATAAAACGGAAAGCCGAGCGATTCGGCAACGCGCCGCGCATCATAAACGTCGTCGAGCGAACAACAGCGGCTGGGAAGCGGATCGCCGTTTTCATCCAATGAGATTCCGCGCCGCTGATTCCATAATTGCATTGTGAATCCGACGAGTTCGTGTCCTTGTTCTTTTAATAGTGCCGCCGCGCTTGAAGAATCAACGCCGCCGCTCATTGCTACTGCTATTTTCATTTTAATTAACCGACAAATTTTTGATATGCTATTTCCGCCAGAGCAAATTTCAATTATAACAGACTGCCGCAAAAAATTAGAGAAAACTCATTTATGAAAAGATGTCCGCAATGTAACAATGTTTATGAAGACGACGTTCAGTATTGTCTGAACGACGGCGCGGGTTTGGTCAAACAAACTTTCGCAATGCCGTCGGATGCCGATGATTTTGAAGCCGAAACCGTCATTCGACACGCGCCCGTTGTCGTTGATTTATCCGCCGGACAAATTCCGCCCGAACCGATTGTTTACCGAAATCCGCCGGTTGAAACGGTGATTGTTGAAAAGAGCGCGAAAAGAAAAAATCCGGCGATGTTTCTCATTTTGGGTTTGATTCTCGGCGGCGGTTTGGTTCTGGCGACATTGCTTTTGGCACGAAATTTTTATCAAAATGACAACAGCAATACAGTTAAAATAAATCAAACTGCCGAAACAAATTCTAATGAATCAATTAAAATTTCTCCAACCGAAACTCCGCTTGATATAGAAAAGTTGAGTCAGAAACACGAAACGCGAACGGATGCAGATGACGCAGAATTTAATGGTCGCGTAATCGCATTAAATGCTTACGTTCGCGCTTCGCCAAGCCGAAATTCGGACGAAACGGACGTTTTGCCGATCAACGACCGCATCAATATCGAAAGGCGCGAAAACGAAAATAGTCCGTGGTATTTCGTAACCTGCGAACACGGCACAAGCGGCTGGATGCACGGCAACACAATTGAATTTACGCAATAAAAATCAAGTTAAAACAAAAATTTACAGGGATGACAGGATAAACAGGGATAATTTATTTTAAAATCCTATTTATCCTGTCATCCCTGTAAATTTCTTCTTTCTATTCTTCTACTACGACTTCTTCGACTTCCGCATCTTCGGAAACGTCAATTAAAGACGCGCTCGTCACCATATCGCCGTCTTTCATCCGAATCAGCGTAACGCCTTGTGCGCTTCTGCCGGTTTTGCGGATTTCTCCAGCTTCCAAACGGATGAGTTTCGCCTGTTGCGTAATAATTATTACTTCCGAATCAGGATCAACCGGGAATGCCGCGACGACTTTGCCGGTTTTCTTTGTCGTTTTCATATTTATCACGCCGACTCCGCCGCGATTTTGCAGACGATATGTGCCGACCATCGTTTGTTTGCCGAAACCTTGTTCGGAAACCGACAGCATATTTTCGCTTTCATCTGTTGAAACCGCACAAGCCGAAACGACGTAATCGCCTTTTCGCAATTTAATTCCGCGTACGCCGCGGGCGACTCTGCCGAGCGGACGCGCATCGGCTTCATCAAAGCGAATCGCCATTCCGTCGTGCGTCGCAATAAAAATTTGCTTTGTGCCGTCGGTTTGAAACACATTCAAAAGCTCATCATCGTCATCAATATTTATCGCATTGATACCGTTGGCGCGGATGTTTTGATACTGACTCAAAGCAGATTTTTTGACAATTCCTTTTTTCGTCACCATCGTTACAAAAACGTCGTCGGTAAAATCTTTGACCGCCAAAACTTCGACGAGTTTGCGTTCAATCGGAATGCTAATCAAATTTACTAATGCTTTTCCGCGAGCGGCAGTGTCCGCTTCGGGGATTTCGTGGACTTTGATTTTGAAAACTTGTCCGTTGTCGGAGAAAATCATCAAAAATGCGTGTGTCGAAGCGGTGAAAAGATGATCTATGAAATCTTCATTTTTCGCCTTTGCGCCGAAGCGACCTTTGCCGCCGCGAATCTGTGTCGAATAAGCGGAAACCGGCGTGCGTTTGATGTAACCGGCTTTGGTTACAGTAATTGCAACTTCTTCGTCGGGAATCAAATCTTCGATTTTCAGTTCGATTCCGGCATCTACAATCGTCGTTTTTCGCTCGTCGCCGAACATTTTTCTGACTTCTTTGAGTTCGTCAACAATCACTTGTCGAAGAAGTTGCTCGTTTGCCAAAATTGATTCGAGTTCGCCGATAAATTTCAGAATTGATTCGAGTTCGTCAATAATTTTTTGACGTTCAAGAGCCGAAAGGCGACGAAGCTGTAAATCGAGAATTGCCTGCGATTGAATATCGCTGAACTGCAAATCACCGACGACTTTTTCAAGCTCTTTCAAAAAAGCCGAAATAGTTTTATCGGCAGGTGCGCCGCGCCACGTTTTAACTTCCTCAAGCGTCGCAAAATCGCCTGTCAGCCACGCTTTTGCTTCGTCAAGCGAACGCGAACTGCGAATCAGCGGAATAATATAATCGAGCGCGTCAATCGCTTTGTTCAAACCTTCTAGAATGTGCGCCCGCGCTCTTGCCTTTCGCACTTCAAATTCGGTTCGGCGGCGCACGACTTCGCGGCGAAATTCGACAAACGCTTCGAGCATTTGTTTGAGATTCAAAACCTGCGGCTGTCCGTCCACAATCGCAATGCTGATAATCCCGAACGACATCTGCAATTGCGTCATTTTATAGAGTTTGTTGAGAACGATCTGCGGCACGGCATCGCGTTTGAGTTCGATGACGACGCGAATTCCTTCGCGGTTCGACTCGTCGCGGATTTCCGAAATGCCGTCGAGTTTTTTCTCATTGACGAGTTCGGCGATGCGTTCAATCAAACGCGATTTGTTCAACTGATACGGAATTTCCGTTACGACAACCGCATCGCGCTCCGTATTTCCGCGCCCGACTCGATCAATCGCGGCTTTCGCCCGCATCTGCACGATTCCGCGACCTTCACGATATGCGCGGTGAATTTCCTCGCGCCCGTAAATAAATCCACCCGTCGGAAAATCCGGTCCCGGCACGATTTCGATCAGTTGATCTATCGTAATCTTTGGATTTTTAATCAATTCAATCGTCGCCGTCACGATTTCCGTCAAATTATGCGGCGGAATTTTCGTCGCCATTCCGACGGCGATGCCTTCCGAACCGTTGACCAATAAATTCGGAAAACGCGCCGGCAAAACTTTCGGTTCTGATAAAGATTCGTCGTAATTCGGAACAAAATCTACAGTTTCCTTTTCAATGTCTGCCAAAAGCTCGGAAGTAAGTTTCTGCATCCTTATTTCGGTGTATCTCATTGCAGCCGCATTGTCGCCGTCAATCGAACCGAAATTCCCTTGTCCGTCAACGAGCATATAACGCATCGAAAATTCCTGCGCCATTCGGACAATCGTTTCATAAACCGCCGAATCGCCGTGCGGATGATATTTTCCGATACAATTATGGACGGCACAGCCTTGCACTAAAAATTCGTGGTTTTCATCTTCGATTTGAACGTCAAAATTTTCTGCTTTTTCACCTTTGTCAATGACTGAAACGATTTGCAAAATTGAATAATTATCAATTAAATTGCGAATTTTTGCGGCTAGCGGTGAACCGATTTTTTCGAGTTTTGCTAAAATTCCCCAACTTTCAATTTGTCTGTAAGATAAAGTTTTTGCGTGTAAATCGCTTGAATAGCGAATTTTCGCGCCGGTTTTATATTTGATTCCCGAACGAAATTTTTTACCGTCTTTATTGACAAACCAGCCTGAACCGATGTGATGTTTAGAAAATTCTTGCCAAATCGCCGCACTCGGAACGCATTCGGTTTCGAGATTTAAAACGCGGCTCTTCCAATTTGAAAGATTGAATGCAGATTCTTTTTTGCGGATAACTTTTAAGAAAGGCGAAATCAAATTTGCTAAACGCGAAGCATTTTCACCAGTCAAAGTCAGATTAAAACTCGTTAGCCAATTATCAGGACGCTCTTCTGTAACTATTACGCCGTGAATTCCGCAATCGGCTGACATTATTTGCAGTTCGGCGGAAAGTTGTTTTGAGGTTGTTGCCAAAACCGTATCGCGTTTTGAATCGGTGGCGCGTAAAAAGCCGTCCCCGTCAACGAAACCTGCAATGAACGGCGCGAACAATTGTCTGTCTTCCAAAATCCACTTAGGAACTCGCTTTTTGTCACATTTTGCTTGGCAAACTTCAACGGCTTCGGTGAAATTGCTGAAACGTAGCTGGTGTTGTAATTGATGATGTACTTTTTGCGGTTTCTTTTCGCTCCAATAAGCATTGACCGATTGTTCGGCACAAACTTCCGCGATAAATTCAAGCGGTTCACGGTCAATCATCGAAATTCCGACGCGGCTGGAACGTCCTCTGTCAGTCAAATGACCTTCGGCGACGAGTAATCCCGCCGTGTAAGCCAATCCGATTTTTTTCTTATCGTGATGAGTTTCGGGAAAACCTAAACTGCGCGGACTCGAAACCAAAACTCTTTTGCCTTCGAGATTCTCGGCGCGTTCCCAGATTATTTCCAAATCATTTGTCAAAACGCGAAAAAGTTGTCCTTTTGTAACTTTCAGCGAATTGCCGTTGGTTAAATTCACTTCGACAATTTTAGTCGGCGGATTGTGAAACGCTTCAACGACGCGGCTTGTATAGCCGTTCGGCATCAAAACTTCTTCGCCGATTTCAATTTCTTCAATCGGCTTTAAACCTTTTTCGGTATGCACTAAAGTTCCGGCGATAAAGCAGTCGCCAACGACACGCGCCGATTTTTTATACGGTTTGTTGTAATAATTGCCGAGTTCCTGCATCGCCCAAAGGACGCGGCGATGAACGGGTTTCAAACCGTCGCGCACGTCGGGCAGAGCGCGTCCGATGATGACGCTCATTGCGTAATCGAGATACGACCGCCGCATCTCGTCTTCGATATTTACCTGATTACTGCGTTCTAATACTGAATCCATTTGTTTTTCCTTTATAAAATTTTTCTAAAATTGCCTGTTGAAGCTGCTTTGAAAAGGCGTGAACATAAATAAAAGTCTGGACATTTATTATCAATTAAATGTATTATTATTTTACCGCTAAACAGTCTGTTTAGCAACCTGCGAAATTCTCGCAAAACATTCAAAAAACTAACAATTCCTGACATTTTTAGTTTCAATTTTTAATCGTTTTCAAATCTAAAATAATAGAGGTTATATTATGATTTCATCTCCTGTGGCGGAAAGTGAAAACCGCCGAATTCAAAGAATATCGCTGGCTCTGCCGATTCGGGTTGAATCTCACGTCAACGAAAACACCGTTTGGAACGAAGTAACGCGCCTGAACGATGTGTCGGCGTTCGGCGCGGGTTTTAATCTGAGCCGTCCAGTTAAACGCGGGCGTTTGATTCAAATGACAATTCCGATGCCGCGCAAACTTCGCAGTTTTGATTTTACCGAGCCGCAATATAAAGTTTGGGGTTTGGTGAGAAGCTGCATTACAAAAAATAACGGTTCTGCGCCGAATACTTATGCAATCGGAACGGCTTTTATCGGCAAAACTCCGCCGAAAAATTATTATAATGATCCGGCAATGCTGTTTGACATTTCGTACCGCTCCGACGGAAGTATGTGGCAGGTCGTGAACGCCCAAAGCAACCCGGACGAAAGCCGTTTGCCGAAGGAATTGCGCCGTCATTCGAGATATTCGATTCCGGCTAATGTAATTGTTGAAATTGTGGACGGTGAAGGAAACGTGCAGGCGAGCGAACCGACTTTTACGGAAAATCTAAGTTTGAGCGGCGCGGCACTTTTTACGACGCTTGCCGCCGAAGTCGGCTCTTTTGTGCGCGTTAAAAGCGAACAATATAATGTTTCGATAATTGCCGTAGTTCGCGGCAGACGTTTCGGACATGACGGCATTCCGCGTCTGCACGTCGAATTTGTTGACCGGTTTTTTCCGCTCGAAGGTATCGTTTAGATGCAAACTTGTCATTACTGAAAAAAAAGTATTTAATAATAGTTTGCTCTGTCAACCGACAATTCCGGGCAAAAGGGAGTGTGAGAAGTAAATAATGGCTTATATATCAGTAAATAACAACGAATCAATCGAGAACGCACTTCGTCGTTTTAAGCGGAAAGTAATCACCGAAGAGATTATCAAAGATTTGAAAAAACACGCGCATTTCGTGCCGCCCGGACAAAAGGCGAAATTGAAATCGGCGAACGCCCGCAAGCGTAACCGCAAGCGCTATCGCCCGTCACCGCGCAATTTCAACAACAATTCCGGCGGCAACTCCGGCGGTAGATAGTTTTTTAACAATTTAGATTTGTAGTGCGTGATGCGAAAAAGTTTTAATTTAACAAAACTTCGCATCGCGCATTTTTTTTCATTTTATGAAGTCGGAAAAAATTCGTATTTTATTGACCAACGACGACGGTTATCATTCGGAAGGCATTATTGCGCTGGAAAACGCTTTGCGCGAAGTCGGCGATGTTTATGTCGTCGCGCCCGCTTCGGAAATGTCCGGCGCGTCGCACAGTTTGACTTTGGCAAGACCTTTGCGGATTCGGCAGATTGACGCGCGGCATTGGACGGTTGACGGAACGCCGACTGATTGTGTAACGCTTGCCTTAAACCAAATTTTGCCGTTTGAAGAACGTCCGCATTTGTGCGCTTCGGGCATCAATCACGGCGCGAATTTAGGCGACGACGCGACTTATTCGGGAACGGTTGCCGGTGCGCTCGAAGCGACGATTTTAGGTGTTCCGGGGTTGGCTTTTAGTTTGGTCGCCAACAGAAATCAGGATTTTACAGAATCGGCTAAAATTGCCAGACAAATGACGGAAAAGGCGATTAGAGAAGGCGTGCCGGAAGGAACTTTGTTAAATATTAATGTGCCGAAAGGTGTGCCGAAAGGCATTCGCGTTACCAAACAAGGTTTTAAAAATGCGCGTCCGTTGATCACCGAACATATTGATCCGCGCGGAAAGTTGTATTATTGGATCGGCGAAGAAAGAAGCGGTTTTCACGCCGAAGGCGGCACGGATTTTGAAGCGATTGACGAAGGTTTTGTGTCGGTTACGCCGATGCGAAGCGATTTGACAAATCACAAAGCAATTGAAATTTTGCAGAATTGGAATGAAGTTTCTGTATAATGGATTCCATAATTGTATGCCAAACGAAATCGAAAATTACACGCCGCAAGTTGTTCTGAAAAACCGGAAAAAGCAGGCATTTACGGTTTGGGGCATTTTTACCTTTTTGATTACCGGATTGATTTTTTTGATTTTGCTTGCGCCGCTCGCCGAAGCAAATAATTTGACCAATATCTCAAATCCGATTTACAAATTTTTCGGTTATATCTGTCATCAAATGCCGTCGCGCTCATTTTATCTGGAAAATCACAGCTTTGCCGTTTGTTCAAGATGTTTTGGTGTTTATGCCGGTTTGTTGTTCGGTTTTCTTACTTATCCTTTTTTGCGAACGATTGAAGAAATCGAACCGCTACCGCGATTTTGGCTTTTTTTGGCGTTGATTCCGATGGGTTTAGATTGGTCGCTCGGATTTTTCGGCATCTGGGAAAATACGCATCTTTCGCGTTTTCTGACCGGCTTAATTCTCGGAATAACGTGCGCGGTTTTTATAATTCCGGCGTTGATCGAACTTGCCCAACTTTTTTCACACAAAATACAATTAAAAAGGCTGTCGCATTGACAGCCTTTAAGTATTTAAATTTATTTGTAGATATTAAATTTGATATTTTGTTGGCGACGAATTGAAACGCTTCAATGCGTCCCTTGATAGTTAAATGTTATTATAACCAATTTTTGTAACGTCTGACAAGTTTTGTTCAGATTTTCTTTTAAGCGCAAAAAGAATCTGCAAATGATTGAGAATAAATAGATTAACTTTATAATACACAAAAATCAACAAATGGAAGTTTTGGCGGGAAGTATTCTTTTGTTGACTAATTTGGAAAATTAACGCAAAATTAACAACATATCCGACAAAAAAATAATCAAAAAAATATGAGTTTTAGCAAAGACAGCGCAGTTCAAAGAGCAAAAAAGGACTTGGCAAATCGTTTGGGCGTTTCGGAAAAAGACATTGAAACCGTTTCCGTAAATGAAAAAGACTTTCCCGATATGTCGCTCGGCGCACCTGCCGAAGATGAAATGTCCGCGCAGATGATTTCGAGCGGTTGGCAGATAGATTTAAGTGCCGACGGCAAAAAATATGACTATCGCGCAGATAAATATCAACTTCGACTGCACGGATATAAAGGAAAAAATCACGTTGTAGAATCATAATTTAACAATAAACAGTTAAGTAAAACTTTTTAAGGAGTTTGAAAGAATGAATAGAAATAACTTTTGGATACATCTCGGCATCGCACTGGTTTTAATCGGATTTGCGGCAATTATCGGACAAGTCATGCGGTGGGAAACATCACAATTTGATTCGCAGAGAGCTAATAGTAAAACTATACAAAAACCGCTTGCCGTCAAACGCACGAACATCGAAAGTCAACCGGAAGTTTTGGTTAAATTTCGTCCTGACGTGAGTTTGACCGAAATCAAAAAAATCGTCGGGAAAAATAACGACCGCATCGAAGATGTTTTTCAGCAGGAAAAAGGCTGGTTCTCGATTGACGATCTCGATAACAGAGATATGGAAACGGTTGCCGAGCAATATCGGTCAATGAGCGACATTGTAGATTACGCCGAGCCGAATAATGAGATAAGACTTGATGATCCGACGGATTTTTCATTACCTGCCAAGTTTTCCAATGAAAATCCGACAAATCCGCTGATGCCGAATGATCCGATGTTCAATGAACAATGGGCATTAAACAACGCCGGACAAAGCGGCGGAAAAGAAAAAGCCGACATCAGAGCAGTATTGGCGTGGGCGAAAAATCAGGGAAGCACCGATGTCGTCGTCGCCGTTTTAGACAGCGGCGTTGATTATACGCATCCCGATTTGGTTTCCAATATGTGGTTTCGTCCCGACAATGTGCCGCAGTATAAAGACGACGAACTCGGCACATTCAATGATTTACACGGTTTTAACGCAACCGATAACCAAAGCGATCCGATGGACGACAACGGACACGGAACGCATTGCGCCGGAATTATCGGCGCGGAAGGCGATAACAACGAAGGCATCGCCGGAATCAACTGGCGCGTGCAGATTATGCCGCTCAAATTTATGGGACGCGGCGGCTTCGGCACGACAAAAGATGCGATTGAAGCCATCAATTACGCGATTGACCGCAAACAAAAAGGCGTTAATGTCCGTGTGATAAATGCGAGTTGGGGTTCGACACAAAATTCAAAAGCGTTGGAAGATGCGATCAGAGCCGCCGGTGAAGCCGGAATCTTATTTGTCGCCGCTGCCGGAAACGACGGCACGAGCAATGATTCAAGACCGCATTATCCGTCGAATTACGATTTACCGAATGTTATCAGCGTTGCCGCACTTGACCGAACCGATCAACTGGCTTCGTTTTCAAACTTCGGTATAAAAACCGTTCACATCGCCGCGCCGGGCAAAGATATTCTTTCGACTTGGCTTGGCGACAAATACCGCGAAGCATCGGGAACTTCGATGGCGACACCGTATGTTGCCGGAACAGCCGCTTTGATTTTGGCAAGTGAGCCAAAACTTTCGGTGGAAAAATTGCGGGAAAGAATTTTGTCGTCAGTTGATAAAATTGATTCTTTAGACGGCAAAGTCGAAAGCGGCGGACGTTTGAACGCGGCAAAAGCGGTAGGAAATTAACGAAAAGTTAAAGGCGAAAGGGAAAAGGCGAAAGGATAAATCATTTCTTATCCTTTCGCCTTTCGCCTTTTTCCTTTCGCCTTTGAGCTACTGAACTACCGCTGTTGTTTGTTTCTCTCTCGGATCATACGGTGTGGCGAGATATTTTTGGACAGCTTGCTGTGCGTTATCATAATTATCGCCCAAACCTTCGGCGCGTTTATATGCGGCGACGGAACGAACGCGATCACCTTTTGCATCGTAAGCGTTGCCCATTTTGATATTTGCCCAAACCGCCAGCCACGGCGGACTCAAATCTCCGCCTAAAACGGCTTTGAAATTATCAATCGCCAAATCGTAATTGCGCTGTTCTAAAAAGAGCAAGCCCAAATGATAATAAACCCAAGAATTTGAACGGTCTAATTTGAGTGCGGCTTCAAACTGCTGTTGCGCTTCGACATAGTTGCCTTCTTTGAACTGCTCGATGCCGCGCCGCGCAATCGAAGAAGTTCGTAAATCGTCGGAAATCCGCAAAATTTTATAATTCGGATCAATAATCACGGCGAGCGGTTTGCCCGTTGATTCGATATTGAAATCCGCGCTTGAATCGTCAATCTGAACGGTTACGGTTTTCAGACCGTTTTCGCCTTCGGCGCGAAGCTGCAATTCGAGCGGCAGACGCAGATTATCGTAATTTTGCTTAACCGTTCCGCGCGTTACGAACTTGCCGCCGCGTGTGCGGATAATTTGATAATCCGCCTGAAATTCGGGAACACCCGTGCCTTCGACCCAACGTGCAAAAAAGTAGCGCATCGGTTGTCCGGCAATTTGCGTAGTCAATTTTTCAAAATCGTCAATCGAAGCATTTTTACCGCGATATTGCTGTAAATATGTGCGAAGCAGTTGATTAAACTTCTGTTCGCCGAGTGTGTCGCGCAGAAGTTTGAAAACAAATGCGCCTTTGCCATACATTATGTATTGATAAGCAATTGATTGGTCGTCTAAGACAGCAGGGGTGCGCGAAAGCGATGCGGTTTGCTCGAAAGTTAAGGATTTTTCGAGCAGTTCGCGGCGCAAATTATCAAGCTGTGCGCCGGAAAGCTGACTTTCGCGCAGCAGATATGCACTGAATTCCGCCAAACCTTGCGAAAGCCACGCATCGTCAAATGATTTCAAACCGACGGTCAAACCCCACCATTGCAAAGCGGCTTCGCGCTGTAATCTTTCTTCGGTAATTTCACGCGACTGTGCAAACAATTTATCAGCCATAAAAATCATTCCCTGCGTCGAATAAAAATCAAGGCTTTGATCGTCAATCTGCGCGACAATTAATTTTTTACCGCCTTCGGTTGCGCCGTATTTTTTGGTATAAAAATCAAGCGCACGTCCCAAAGTTTCGCCGTAAGCGGCAACCTGCGCGTCGTTTCCTACTTTTGTATAAAACTGCAATTCATATTCGCCGAAGCGCAATGTTTTATTGACATATTTTCCGTAAGCAAAATTTCCGACAAGTCCCGATTGGTTGCGGACAAAACGATATTTTCCGCCGGTTTGCGCGATGGGCGTGTCGCTGTGTCCGACAAGCGTATAACCGTTCGGAAGCGAAATCGTAATGTCGGAAGTTGCTTGATCGGCGGCATATTCGTGAAACGGAAACCAACGCGCCGCATACATCAAATAGCCGTCGTTTACTCCGACATAAGCGAGTCGTTTAGTCAAAAGCGGTCCGCCGGAAGGCGAAACTAAAACGCCGCTGTATTTAAAACGCAGTGTAACCGGCGTTCCTTTTGTAACCATATCGCCCAAATCAATTTTCACGCTCGGACCAATATCCGACACGCCGACTTGATCCTGAATAAAAGTTATTTGATTCGGCGCGGTTGCCGTTGCGGTTTTGCCTTTTGTCGGAGACGCGGCGGCAACCGTTGAATTCCGGCGCGTAATGCTTTCAACCTTCAGCGAACCGTTTAATTCAAATGTAACCGTGCGCGTGTCTTCGAGCGGTGTGAACATTACGTCAACCGTTGCATTTAATTTATTTTCATTCGGCAAAAGCTGCACGTCCATCACATAATTCGACACATCAAACTGTGAGCGTTTAACCTGCTGCGCCGCTGCAAAAGAAAATAAACAGAGAACTAAACTCAAACCGAACAAAGGGAAGATACTTTTCTTAAATTTATTCATTATATTCGCAAATCTCACTTAAAATTTTCGTTAAAACTTGTGCTGTCTATGATGTATCAAAACTTTGATTCGTTGGCTTTTTCAAATTTTGGCGAAAAGAGTCAAAAGTCAAATTGTTTTTAACCTTGGACTTTGGACTTTGGACTATTTTCGTTAAGTCAAGCAATTCAGTAACATTCGGAAGTGCGGTTCGCGCTCCGATTTCGCGGCATTTCAGCGCAGCGACGGCATTTGCCATTTTTGCCGAAGTTTCTACCGATTCACCATTTAGCAAGCCGTATAAAAACCCGACACGAAAAGCGTCGCCCGCGCCGGTTGTGTCTTTGCAGCCGTTCGGCACAGCGTAACCTTTTGTTTCGATAAATTCATTTTCACACAAAATCAACGAGCCGTTCTCGCCCAAAGTCATCCCGACAATCGGACAACCGAAGCGTGATTTTATCTCACGCAAAGATTCTTTTTTGTCCTTAATTCCGAGCAATTTTTCGGGAAACTCCGAGGACGAAATGAAAATATCAATCAGCGGAATCATTTCCAGAAGTCCGTCAAAAATGTTGTCAATGTCAATCGAAACAATTGCACCGTTTTTTCGCGCTTCCCGCGCCATTTTCGCGCAGGCGAACGCATCGTGCGGCGTGGCGTGAAAAACTTTTGCGCGTTTCATAGTTTCAAGCGGAACATTCTCCGGCGTAAAAGCTAATTTTTCATCACGTTTCCAAATAACGGTTCGTTCACCGCTGTTTTTATCAATAATA
Source organism: Pyrinomonadales bacterium (assembly GCA_038200505.1). Lineage (GTDB taxonomy): Bacteria > Acidobacteriota > Blastocatellia > Pyrinomonadales > Pyrinomonadaceae. Next base: position 18,619 of record JBBPXX010000029.1, read on the forward strand.
ATAAAGGCGATTTGCGTTTGTGTGCCTTCGATTTGTTCGGCGAAATCAACATTTACATTTTCGTCAATCAAAGTCTGCAAGCCGAAATCGCCGGCTTGGTCTTTGCCGAAACTGCCGATGTACATAGTTCTTAAACCCAAACGCCGCAAGCCGACCATTGTCGAAGCAATTTCTCCGCCTGCCATCTGTATGTAATTTTCGAGTTCGATTTTTGAATTAAATTCGGGATATTCCGGCACGACAATCAAATAATCAACCGCGTTCGTGCCAAAACCGACGACATCAAATTCTTTGTTTTCTGCTAATTTAAAGGGAAATTGCATTTTTTTTATTCTTGATTTGAAATTTGAAAATTTAGTCAATAATATCTAATAATTATTGAGAGAGAACAAATTAAATTGGCAAAATTTTTACAAAAATTATTCTTGCTAAATTATTCTCAAAAAAGTTAGATTAAAAAATATAATAATTTATCGCTTGTTTTTAAGTGATATGAAATAAAAATAAATAAATTACCCGGAGAAAAATTAAAATGCCAACAAAAGCTTGCCCCGAATGCACCGAAGACATTTATGTAGATGCCGAATCAGAACAAGGCGATATTATTTCTTGTGATGATTGCGGTGTGGAATTGGAAATCGTCGGACTCGATCCGATTGAACTCGATGTTTATGCCGATGAATTTGACGATAATGACGATGACGATGATTTTGAGTAAGAAATTACTTTTGTAAATTGCAAATCGTTACATAAGTAATGAATGGTTTGGAAACTTTGGTTCTGTAGAAACGAGATATTTTTGCGTCATTTCTACGGAACTAAAAGCTTATTCACGCAATTTTTACAAATATTGCGTTTCTAAGGAACTGTATTGAAGTTTTCAAATAGCCGACTGATTTTAAACTTTATCACGTCATTTTAATACTTCTTCGCGTAATATCGGGTTTTGCTGAAAACTTCCTGTCTGACCTTGCGCGGCAGTGGCGCGTTGGATGTGCCAATAAGTCAGTCCGAGTTTGCCGAATTGGATGACATCTTTATTATTTAATTTGGCACTTTGAATTTGCTGCCCGTTGAGCAATGTTCCGTTGGTGCTTTTGTTGTCAATCAAATAAAAACCGTCCGGCTTGGCTTCGATAAATGCGTGCTGCGATGACGCGATTCTTTCCTGAAAAGGATCGAATCTGACCGCGCAGTTTTCACTTCGTCCGATAGTCAGAAAACCGTCTGTTAATTCATACTGCCGACCTCCGAGTGAACCGCTTTCGATATTTAACAAAAGTTTCATATTAAAATATTAAAAATAAAAAAGCCGATGTCAAGTTTTTATCACTCGACACCGGATCATTGCGAAAATCATATTATTTCATTTAAGTTTTCGTTTTCTAAGGTTGAACCGAAGAAGGCGAAGATAAATCGCCGGTCTTACCGTAAACTCGTCCGCTGAATGCGCCGTTTAAACTGCTCAGACGATACCAGCCGTTATTTTCGGGGCGATAAACTGCAACATCGGCTTTGCCGTCGCCGTCGTAATCAGCCGGAATCGGAACGTCGGTGAGGAAGCCGAATCTATAAACGCTCAGGGAATTATTTTTTGAATTGAGAATATACCAATTTCCGTCCGTCGGGCGGAAAACTGCAAAATCCGATTTATTGTCGCCGTCAAAATCACCCGTTAAAGGTTTATCCGTGCTGATTCCGAATTGCTGATAGACGGGAATCGAAGACGAACTCGGCAGGACATACCAAACGCCGTTGGAAGGTCTGAAAACCACTAAATCGGCTTTTCCGTCGCCGTCATAATCGCCGGTAAAAGCGCGGTCGCTGCTTGCGCCCCATTGAAAAGCCTTGAATCCGAGAGTGCTTTGCAAAATATACCAAGTTCCGTTGGAAGGTCGCCAGACGGCGATGTCGGTTTTGCCGTCGGAATCGTAATCAGCCGCTACCGGAACATCATCGCTTGCGCCGAATTGTTGCGACCGAAAACCGCTTTTGCTTCCCGAAATATACCAAGTTCCGCTTGAAGGTCTGAAAACAGCGACATCCGTTTTTCCGTCGCCGTCATAATCTCCGGCAACGATTTTATCGGTCGGTGCGCCGAACTGGATGCCGCCTGCCGAATTATCCGAACTATTTTCCATTCGCCAAATTCCCGAATCCGGCGTGAAGGTCGAAAAGTCGGTTTTGCCGTCGCCGTCAAAATCCGAAACCACATTTTTTGCCGGTGCGCTTACTTTGCTTACGTCAACTATTAATAACCCGTTGGCTAAATCACCGAGTAAAACTTTGTCTGTTCCCAAAAACGGATAAACCGCCCAATTGCCGTCGTAGGCTGACGGTTGACTGCTTTCCAGATTATCCGTCAATCCGCAAACAAAATCCCACGGTTCATCGTTTAATTTGTCGGCTTTTTCGGTTTCGGCATAAGCAGGTTGAAAAGTATCGTATTGTCCGACCCTTTTCGGATTTGCCGGACTGGAAATGTCGAAAATCTGTAAACCTGCCTGATACCAAGCGACATACAGATAATTTCCCATCACCACCGGATTATGCGGCGTAACGGCGTTAATTCCCAAACCGTCCATCGTAATTCGATTAACAATCAACGGCTCTGCCGGATTGTGAATATCATAAACGCGGACATCGCCGCTGCCATTATTCGTTTCGCGGCAGCTATACAAGTAATTTCCGTCTTCACTCGTCCAACTGCTGTGCATATTGTTTCCGCCGATGATGCTCGTCGGGTCTTCGATAAAACCCAAAAGCGTCGGCGGCTGCGCGGCAATATTGGTAATGTCGTAAATTTCTGTTCTGCCGCGATTCGACGAACTTCCCCAACCGGAAGTGAACAAACGGTTTCCGCGAATGTGCATTGCGTGAACCCAAGCAATTTCCGTCGGATTGATGTCGCGGATAAAGACCGGATTTGCCGGATTGCTGATATTGATGACTTTTAATATTTTGCTGGAAAAACCGTTGTAATTTTCAATCAAAAAATTATTCCAAACGACCATTTCGTGAATAGAATTATGTCCGTTGCCGTTTTCCGAATTAACAATTCCCAGAAGTTGCGGGTTTGTCGGATCGGTTAAATCAACAATGTGAACGCCGCCGCCGTTTCCGCTGCCGAAATAACCGCGCTTTCCGATGACAATTGCTTCAAGAAATTGTTGATTCGCGCCCGGATTGTACCACGATGCCAGTTTCGGCAAATCGGGATTTGAAATGTCGTAAATAAAGACTCCGCGACAAGCGTAACTTCCTTGAACAGCGATATTGCCGTCCGCATAAATGTCAGCGAATTTCAGATTAGCCGAAAAAGTGGCGCAAGGCGGATTAATTTCTCCGCGAAGCCTCACTTTTTGCGCTGAAGCGGTTTCGCTAAAACTTAAAAACAAAACAGACAAAACAACCAAAACAACCGGCATTTTTAATTGAATTAAAATTCGATACAACATAATTCTCCAAATTCCTACAAATGAGTAATTAAAAGCAGACAAGCATTTTCACTTATTTTCATTCGAAAAACAAGTAAAAAATCTGGGCATTAAAATATGTATTTGATAGATTAAAACCGACTGATTCACGTTGCCAAAAATCTATTTTGATTTTAAGAAGCCTTTGAAGCCTCACGCATAACCAAATCGAAAGTTCCGGGCGCGACTTTGCTAAATCGGCGATTACGATTTAGCGAAACGGCAATTGAAATCGTCGGGTTATTTCCTGTGAATTTAAAGCCGCCGGCGACGAGCAGATTATAAAGTTCATTGACGTGAAGAGCTGAATTAGATTCGCGCAAAATCATCGCGCAGGATTGTGTAATGGTTCGTTCGGTAAATCGGTTATCTCTCGACTCGAAATTCCTGTTTATCGGCGCGACATTATTTTGATTATTTGAATACGGTGCCGAATTATTCCGGTGATCCGGCGGCGGTTGATTGTTGGCATTCGGACTACTGTAACGACGCGGCGGCATTTCATAATCATCTTCTTCGTAACGCGGCTTTCTTTGATAACCTTCCTGTTCATAACGTGGTTTTTTCTGATAATCGTCTTCTTCGTAGCGTGATTTTCTTTGATAATCGCCGTCTTCTTCCTGTGATTTTTTGTGCGCCTTCCACATTTTGCTGCCGCTTCTCATCGTCGGAATCAGACTGTGAAGAGCTTCTTCGGTTTTTTCCGCGCTGTTTTGAAGTGCCGCTATTTCGATTTTCAAATCTTCGGCTTCGGCTTCGACTTTACGCAGACGTTCCTGCAAACGCGATTCGGCGTTTTGAAATTGCCGCAAACTTTGTTCGAGCGTTGAAATTAGATTTTCTTCATTTAACATTTGTTTTTAAATTGAAATCCGCAGATTTTGACAAGCTGATTATAAATCTTTAGAAATACGCTAATTATTACGCTCAATCATATAACCCGGAATTTCCTCCAATGCTAAACGATACTCTGTTTTCGGCAATATTTCAAGGTTTTTTATTGCAAGATTGGCATAATAATAAGCTCTTTTTTGACTTTCTTCAAGCAATCCGGCACTTTCCAGATTTTCAAGAAGAACTTCACGCGGAAGGCTTTGATAATGTCCGTCGTGCATAATTTTTTCCAAGTCTTTTTTTAGCTGCGGCTGATTTTCAACCAACAAAATCAACGGCAAAGTCAACTTTCCTTCGAGCAAATCCGCGCCCGACGCTTTGCCCAAAACTTCATCGTTCGCCGTAAAATCAAGCACGTCGTCAGCGAGTTGAAAAGCCGTGCCGAGATTCATTCCATAATCCTTTAACGCTTTCTGTTCTTCTTTTCCTGCATTTCCCAAAATCGCGCCGATTTCGCAGCAAGCCGAAAATAAATATGCGGTTTTGCGCTGTAAAATATCAAAATATTCTGTTTCCGAAATATCAACCCGTCCGAGCGTAGTCAATTGAATTAACTCACCTTCGGTCATCTTGCGCGTCAGGCGCGTTAAAATATCGAGAATTTCCAAACTTCTCTCTTTCAAAGAAGTTTCAAATGCCGACATATAAAGCCAGTCGCCCATCAAAACAGCCGATTGATTGCCGAAACGCGCATTGACCGAAACACGATTGCGGCGCACATCGGCATTGTCAATAATATCATCGTGAACAAGCGTCGCCGTGTGCAGCATTTCCATCACAGTCGCTAACCGAACCGTATTTTCTTGCTTACCGTTTCCGCCTACCGCGTAATTCGACAACAAAAGTAACGCCGGACGCACACGCTTTCCGCCCGAAGCCCGCAGATAATTGCCCAGATAATTGATGACCTGAATGTTTGAATTTACCTGATGCTGAAATTCCGCTTCGACCAAAACCATTTCGGATTTTATCAAGTTGAAAATCCTTTTCGCCGCGATATTCGGATTTAATTTTTCTTTAATTGGCGCGAATGTCTGCATTTATTTAGATTTGCTTAAAAATTCTTCCACTGTAATTTCACAATCTTTCAAAATTTTATGAAACAATCCGACACCGATGGTTTCCTTGCCGTGAACCGGAACAACCGTCGAGCGTCCGTCGGAATGTTTCATAAAATGATGGCTTCCTTTTGTTCTGAGAACTTCAAATCCGAATTTCTTGAGTATTTTGATGAGTTTTCGTCCGTCAAAACCCGGCAGATTGCTCATATTTCAACCGTCAACCTCTGAATCCCGACAAAACGCGGCGTTGTAATCTGTGATTCTTCAACTTCCAAACACAGTTCAATCGCTTCCTTAATTCGATTCATCAAAACATCCAGCGATTTCGCCTGTGTATGACAACCGCGCAATTCGGGAACGGAAGCGACGAAAAAACCGTCTTCATCCTGTTCGATTATTATATTAAATTCTTTTGTCATACAATTTTTAATTGCTTCGATAATTGTCAAACTGCATATCAATCCCGAAATCCTTCGTCTTGAGCGCGGCGATGACTTCCTGCAAAACGTCGCGGTCTTTGCCGGAAACTCTGACCGCATCGCCTTGAATCGAAGATTGCACTTTTAATTTTTCGTCTTTGATAAATTTGACGATTTCCTTTGCTTTTTCAATCGGAATTCCCTGCTGAATGTTGGCGACTTGGCGAACCGTTCCGCCCGCCGAAGGTTCAACCTTTTCATAATTTAACGCCTTCAGCGGAATTCCGCGCTTGACCAATTTGCTTTGCAGAATGTCGTTCATATTGCGAAGTTTGGTTTCATCCTCGGCGGATAAAATCAAATCGTGTTCGTGTCTGTCAACCAAAGCCTTGCTGCCTTTAAAATCAAAACGCTGGCTGATTTCCTTGCGCGTCTGGTTAATCGCGTTGCCGAGTTCCGCGTAATCAACTTTTGATGTAATGTCGAATGAATTTTCTTTTGCCATAATTCTGCTAATTGTAAAGGGTTATTGGTTAATGGTAAAACCGTTGGACAAAATTTATGTTTCAATTGACGGCAGTTTGAAGAAATCCAGAAAATTTTGTGTCGTTTGATTTGCCAATTTTTCAAATTCAACGCCGTAAAAATCTGCCAAAAACTGCGCCGTGTGAACAACAAACGAAGGTTCGTTGCGTTTCCCTCGAAACGGAATAGGCGTTAAAAACGGGCAATCGGTTTCGATTAAAAGTTTTTCAAGCGGTACGACTTTCGCCGCGTCGCGCAAATTATCGGCTTTTTTAAAAGTTACGTTTCCTGCAAACGAAATCAAAAAACCAATTTCCATCAATTTTTTCGCCATTTCCGCCGTTCCTCCGAAACAGTGCATAATTCCGCCGCGAAAATTTTTATCGGAACATTCTTCCGTTAATATCTCAACTGTTTCATCATCGGCATCGCGCGAATGAATAATAATCGGCAAATCAAGTTCATTGGCAATTTTAATTTGTCTTTTAAAAACATCAATCTGTCCATCGCGCGGCGAATGATCGTAATAAAAATCAAGTCCGATTTCACCCCACGCGATAACTTTTTCATTTTTTGCCAAATCAATCAAATGATTTTCGGCTTTGTCATCATAAAGTTTCGCATCGTGCGGATGAACGCCGACGGACGCAAAAACATTTTCATATCGTTCGGCGACTTTGACGGCTTTATCAATTTCGCCGTCGTGCGGATTTCCCGTTCCGACGGTCAGCATCATTTTTACGCCCGCCGCATTTGCTCTTTCAACAATTTCGTCGCGGTCTTCATCAAATTGTTCGCCGTCAATGTGGCAATGTGAATCAATAAATATCATTTTTATATTGTAACGCAGTCGTCCCGACTGCTGTATCGGATGCGTCCCGCTTCCGTGTGAAAAATGAAGACGCGAGTGCGGGACGCACTCACGACGGCAGTCGGGACGACTGCGTTACCTGCAAAAAAAAGCTCGCGCTTGTTTCCCGAACAAGCGCGAGCTTTTTTGTTTTGCTCCGTTTTTGCCTTTTGCCTATTTTACAAAACGGAGTTTCAGAAAACCGTAAAACTGAATGTAGCAACTGAGCATTGCCGCCACAATCAAAAGCGTCATCGGTAAGAATCGAAATGTTTCAGGCAGAAAAACGCCGACACTTTGTTTAAATAACACGCCGAGCAACACTGCAAATAATGTGATTGCAGTTCTGCCCGAAAGCCAAATCCCGAAACTTGGTTTATCGCTTGAAGGCAGGAAATACGGCAGCACGGCAACCATCAAAAGCGTCAAAGCTACAAAAACGCCGTCCAAAGTAAAACCGCTGAAACTTCGCCCGAATTCGATTGCCAGAAAGAAAAGCACAAATGTCGTTTCAAACGTAAAACCTGCATTTTCCACACTTGCAATCCGTTTTTGCTCGATACGCGATGTTGTTTTCATATAATAGGTCAAAACTTGCCCTCTTATTAGTTATACAACTAATAAAACGGATATTTCACTCTTTACTTGCGCGACAAAATTTTTTGATTACTCTTTCGGCTTGCTAAATTGTGTATAAGCGACGCGGAAAAGTTCCGATAACGCTTTTGCCGTTTCGGGTGTCAGATTTTTATCGGCGCGAAGATGCGCTTCGACAATTTCGGGCGTTGCTTCGTGCGGATAATAAACAACCGCGTCAACCGCTTCATCGTTTTGATGTTTGTTCATCACGCGGTCAATCGGCATATCCAGCCAATTTGTCAGACGCGCAATATTGTCCGCATCAGGTTTGCCCGTGCCGTTTTCGATGCGCGAAAGCGTCGAAGCCGAAACTTCCGTCGCGTCCGCCACGTCGCGCAAACTCATTTCCAATTCTTCCCGGCGGCGTTTAATGGCGCGTCCGAGTTCCTGTGTATTTATCAGACTTTCATTTTTATAAGCCATATTTTTTTCTCCACTTTTCTGTAATTATTCTTCTTCCGTCACATCTTCCAATTCTGGAAATTCCACTCTTAAATAAATGTCCTCAAGCAAAACTTCCGCTTCGATTGCTTCAAATTTTTTTAATGCCAATAACATTTTTGTTTCACGAGCGAATCTTTGTTTCTCCGCAATTTGAAATGTAACATAAAAAAATTTTAGTTGCAACACTGCGTTTCACGCTTGCAACAAATAAAATTGTTTGATACAATGTTTCACGGATGAAACGAATATGTTTTATCTATCTTGCAAACGATTGAAATTAAAACAGTTTGCATAATTAAGGAGTAAAGAAATGACAGCAACGACAACAGAAAAGAATTTGACGGACAAAAAAGAAAAAAGAGCAAAATCAATCGCGGCGATGGGATTAGTCAACCGCGAAGGCGATAAGTTTCTGGTTTCGACACCTTCTTTGCGCGGCAAACAGACTTCTTACGAAGTTTGGCGCGACGAAGCGGGAAAAATCCGTTGTAATTGTTTGGAATTTGAAGAAGCGGCTGTCAGCGATCCGGGATTTCGATGCGAACATATTTTAGCGGTGAAATACGCGCTTGTCGCAAAAAATACCGAATCGGCGACGAAACAGCCTGTCAAAGTTGAAACTCAAGTTGAGTTAAAACCGCAACAGACTGCAAGTTCAGAAGACAAAAACGCATCTGAGTCGCGCGTGTCCGCGCGTGGCGAACAGAAGTTTGATGAAGTTCAGGAAAAGACTTCAGCCGACGGACAAGCTGGTAAAAAGTCTGCCGAACCGAATCCACTTGCGAACATAAAAGGAAAAAAAGCAATGAACAAAGAAAATTTACAAGAAGTGCCGTTTGCGAAAACGGATGAAGAAACAGCAAGCAATGTGTTGAATTTTACTTCGACATTAAAAGAATTACGCAAAAATGTTGACCCGGAATTAGTTCGTCAGCGCGAAGGTTGGCGCGACAGAAACGGCAATGTGCAAATGGTTGATTATGTCGAATGGCACACGGTCGCCGATATTTTGGACGAAACCGCGCCGAATTGGACACACGCCGTTAAAGATATGCGCCAAATCGGAGATATTTTCACCGTAACCGTCGCCATTACAATTGATAACATCACACGCGAAGGCATCGGAACGGGTTTAGCGGGAAGCGAAATGGGTATCAAAAAAGCCGAACACGACGCGCTCAAACGCGCCGCCGTTAAATTCGGAATCGCCCGCGAACTTTACAAAAAGGAATCGGACACTATCGAACGCGAAGGCGCGATTCCGCCGACAAACAACGACGGCTTTCCGGCAAATCCGATTGCCAGAAGTTTGTCGGATTTGGTAACGGCGAAGCAATTAGGAATGATTCGCGCACTTTCACGCGAAATCGGAATTGACGCGGACCAAGAATGTGAAAACGTAATGGAGTGCAAAACGGACGAACTTTCAAAACGCGCCGGTTCGAGTTTTATTCAGCATCTTCAGGATATGCAGAAACAGCAGAATGTCGAAGTGCAAACGCCGATGCGCCGGGTTGGATAAGTCTTGGAAAAGTCCGGGAAGTCCGGGAAGTCGTGAAAGTTTAGGAAGTAAATCTTCATTCTTCGACTTCCCGGACTTCCCGGACTTTTCTCAAGTTTGAGTTGTGAATGACCGTCCTGCTTTCTCCAAAGCTAAAAATCACCTCGCTTCACAACTCAATCCTCAATTCCTATAAATTTTTACTTCCACAAAAGATCAAGCGGACAAAATTTAAATTTAAATTCAATTTTGATAGATTCAGAATGATTTTGTGTCAAAATATCATTATCGGGAGTTTCAAAATAACCCGAATTCGGTCAATTTCCGTTACTTTTATTAAGTGTAAATTCGACGGCTTCCGCCAGATTGAATTGTGCCGGTTCGACATATCGGTTATACACTTGTTTGGCTTTTCGGCGGGCTTCTCGTGCCGTTTCTCCGTCGTGCGATTCGGCAATGTCGAGAATCGCACCAATTGTGAAACGTCATTCGTTCCGTGTAACTGGTTGATAACTATATTATCGAGTGCCAGCGGTGTCAGTGCGCCCCAGAAACCGAGAACCGGCAATTCCTGTTCAAAAGCGGCGAAAGTCAGAGTGCTGTTTGAATTGTAAACGACGACATCCGCCGGCAGCGGTTCGGTCAGAACAATTGGTTCACGCCAATTTCTGATGAGCAAATCGGGAAACTCACTTTTGAGTTGATCGTAAAGCGGATGGTTATCATTTTTCGGATGAGATTTGATGACGACTTCGATCTTATCTGAATACGGAGATAATTTTATCAGCAGTTCGCGCAGCATTTCATCGTAAGCCACCCGTTTTACAAACATTTCATTTGACCAATTAAGAAAACTGAAAGAGATCATCGAAGTTAATATAAAAACACGGAATTTGCCTGAATTAGCAAGTTTATACAGTCTTTTTACGGTTTTTTTAAGTTGTCGTGAGCCACTAAATAATCGGGTTGTAAATCGGGCAAACCGTCAAAAACCATATGCCCTTTTCATCTTTCAAACCAAAAAAACAATGAACGTCTGCCAGAGCCACACTTTCCCGTAGTGAAGCGGTGAACATATTGATACTATGCGCGGTTGCTAAAACAGGAATGTCATATTTTTTGGCAATCATCGTAATTGCCCGACTGCCGTCAATCGAATCGCTGGCGATAATCATTTTTGGCTTTAATACTTCTAAAATATCACTGCTTTTTGCTATTAAACGGGCGGAGTAGACAATCCGCCACCAATTGATACGGATTACACATATCAATTATGCAATAGCTGACTTCCAAGCCGACATCAAATATCCAAATGAGGTGATAGAACTCAGACTTGTTTTAGAAAAGCTGTTCAGCCCCAAACTCATCAGTTGACTTAATTCTTCCACGA
>JBBPXX010000030.1:0-37189 GCA_038200505.1 Pyrinomonadales bacterium
CGTGGCTGACATTCTCCAAATGATCTGATAAATTTGAACAAGTATAATTGATTGGCGTACTTAACAGATATTCAATGTATTGTTTTTTTGTTATCATCAAATATCTGTTAAATCATATTTTTTCAAAAAGCGAAAGTCCTAATACGAAAAGGTGGTCGAAGTTCCGTCAATCTGCCACGGATAACCGCCCGTCGAACTCGGCACGGCAAACGGGTCTGACATCGGAACGCGATACATTTGCCGTCGGCTCTCGCTGACGCTTTGCGTAATTGCCAAAACGCTTCCCGCCGATGTGTCGTATTCAATTTCGATTCCGGCAATTTTGATTTGTTCCTGCCGGCTTCGCTGAATAACTTTATTCATATTCAGCAGACTAATTTCGCCGGCTTTGAGTTTGATTGAATTAAGATCGACCGTTCCTTTTGTGCCGTCTATTCTCGTGTAGGGAATTTTTGCCGTGACGTTTGCCGTTGTATTTCCGACATCTTTCAGCGCGACAATCGGTTCAAGTTGTTCATTTCCCATTGCTTCGAGATGCAAACCCGTGCCGTGCAGTTCGCTCGATTTTGCCGAATCGGGATTTTTGAATTCGATGATGTTGGAATAGCCGATTGCAGTATCTTTGATAAATCCGTGCGCTTTTAAAGCACTTTTTGCGCCCGTGTGTTCGAGCGATAAACCGACAATTTCAGAATTGGCAAATTGCCGTCCGTCCGTAAAATCGTTGCGTAAATCAAGCACTTTGGTTTGATGCGGAAGAAGCGGAATTGTTTGCGCTTCGCCCGTCTGTTGCGGCTTTTTACTTAATTTAGCATCAACAAAAATCATGTCTTCCGATGTGTTTGATAAAATAATCTTGACATCGGTTTGATTGCGCGGCATCCACCAAATACTTTCAAGACGACGCGAATCGAATTTGCCGAGTTCCGCCAGACATCTTCAAAACTCAAACTTTTCGCTTCATCCGTCAAATAAATTTGTGTGTCGAGAACAAGGTCTTTGCCCGTGTGAAAAAGGCGGATGCTTCCTTGCCGAAAACTCTCACCGCCCAAGTTTGCTCAATCCCGCAGATTTATCATCCGAAAAGAATTAGCTTCAACCGTCACCGGAGCGACTTCCATTGTATAGCCGTCCAAATTATACAGCGTCGGACGAACTTCCAACGGCTTAATTCCTTTATTATTCAAAAGCAACTTTGCATCAGGAAAATTTTCAACATCATAAAACGCGCCAACCAAATTATGCGGCGTTTCAGGTGTCGGTTCGGTAAGCGGAAAGTTGCTTACTTGCTTAGAAATAATTTCTTGATTTTGTGATTGGTTTGGATTTAAGTTTTTACTATTGACTCTTGAAAGCTGTGCGGCAAATATAAAACCGACGGCAAGCAGAAGAATCGGAAAACAGACAAAACGAAAACGATTTGATTTTATCGCTGAAAAGTTTAATTTCGACATTCGAGTCTCCTTCTACGGTTAGTGTGAAAAAGTTTTTCACGTTGGGATTGATGGAAATGCAACATCTTCGATGAAATGCAGCGTTAAGTTTTTGGAGTGTCATTCTTCTTTTACGCTTATTTAATTCGTCTGTCAAGAAAAATTTTACTATGAGAATAATATCTCAATAAAAAATTAAAGACTGGAGCGTAACCCGTCCCGCGTTTCCATTCCGTAACTTTTTATTGAGGCATTATCTGTGAGAAGTGGAAATTGAATTGTCTTTGGTGCGACGTTTGCGCTATTATCAAAGAATTTGAAATATGTATGAAAATCGCTGTTGTGAATTGACTGCATAAATCAAATAAAAATTTTAGATGACATAATAAAAGGAGTCGAGAAATATGAGAAAATTATCAAGCATTTTTATTGCATTTGTAATGCTACTTTCAATTACCTTTGTGAGCAGTGCGATTTCGGAAAACAGTCCGTTTGCGGCAAACGCTCAAACAAAGCGCGGACAGGTAACGGTTAAAAAGAAAAACGGCATTGCTTCGAGAACGGCACGCGGTGCTAAATATATTTATCGGAAAGGCAAAAACGGCGTTGTTTATGTTTATCGTAAAACTGCCAAAGGCACGGTTTATGTCGGTAAAAAGGTTTATCAAGGCGGCAAATATGTAACCAAGAAAACCGTTAAAGGCGCGAAATATACCGCACACAAAACAAAACGCGGAACAAAAGCCGTTATCAGCCGAACAAAGAAAATTATTCAGTAAAATTTAGTTCTTATCTTGATGAAAGGCGTTCATAATTTTTAAAATTATGAACGTCTTCTTTTTTGGCACGGTAAATGCACAATTTATTTATAAAATTCGGAATATTTAACTATATTCGCAAAGGAGAGTATTTATGAGAGTTAAAATTTTAAACTGTTTGGGATTATTGCTTGCCGTCGTATTATTTTCATACGGTTCAGCGCAGGCACAGGTTGTGGATGCCGTTAAAGATGCCGCTAAAAAAACAAAAGAAGTTACGGTTGATGCGGCGAAAAAAGCTGCTGATGTTACGATGGACGTAGCGGACAAAACGAAGGATGTTACGGTTGATGCGGCAAAAGGAACTGTAAACGTAACGAAAAAAGGCTATGACAAAGCCGATGATGTCGGTACCGATGTTTGGGAAGCAACCGCTAAAGGCACGAAAAAAGCCGTTTATTACGTAGGCGATAAAGCGGCGGATTTTGGAAAGCTCGGTTATGATGCCGGTAAAGAAGTCGTTGTAACTACTTGGGACGGAACAAAATGGGTTTCCAATAAAGTCTGGGTTTTTACCAAAAAAGCAGTCGGTAAGACGGATGAAGTAATTAATTAACTTGGTTAATTTTTGCAGTAGTAAGACGGTCAATAATCATTTGTTAATTTTGATTGTTGACCGCTTTTCATTTTTGTTTTCTAATTAAAGACATAATGAAAGAAAAAGTAAGAGTTGCCGGTGGACAGGGTTTTTGGGGCGATTTGCTGACTGCGCCGATTGATCAGGTTCGCAACGGACCGATTGATTATTTGATGTTGGATTATCTGGCGGAAGTTACGATGTCTATTTTGCAAAAGCAAAAAATTCGTAACCCGCAAGCCGGATTTGCGCGTGATTTTGTTTCGCTGATGCAGGAGATTTTGCCTGATTGTGTCGAAAAAGACATAAAAGTTTTATCAAACGCGGGCGGTGTCAATGTCGAAGGTTGTGCCGAAGCGATTAAAAACGTCGCGCAGGAATTGGATTTGGGCGGAAAGGTGAAAATCGGCGTAATCACGGGCGACGATGTTTTGCCGCGTCTTGAGGAATTTATTGATAACGGCGTTGAAATAAACAATATGGACACGGGCGAACCGTTGTCGGATATTTTGGACAAAGTTCAAAGCGCGAATGTTTATCTCGGCGCAAAACCGATTGTTGAAGCGTTGGACAAAGGCGCACAAATCATTGTCGGCGGGCGACTTACCGACACGGGTTTGACGCTTGCGCCGCTGATGCACGAATTCGGCTGGAAATTTGAAGATTGGGACAAAGTTGCCACCGGAACAATCGCCGGACACATCATCGAATGCGGCGGGCAGTGTTCGGGCGGAAATTGTCAATATGATTGGCAAAGTATCCCGGATTTGGCAAACATCGGTTTCCCGATTGTCGAAGCATATCCAAACGGTGATTTTGTTATCACGAAACACGAAGGAACGGGTGGACGAATAAACGTCCAATCGGTCAAAGAACAGCTTTTATACGAAATGGGCGATCCGCACGAATATATTACGCCGGATGTCGTCGCCGATTTTACAACGATAAATGTTAAAGGCGACGGCGAAAATCGTGTCAAAGTTTTCGGCATCAAAGGCAAACCAAACACCGATTTTTACAAAGTTTCAGTTGCCTATTCGGGCGGTTGGAAAGCCGTCGGAACGCTTGTTTATTCTTATCCCGACGCTTACGAAAAGGCAAAAATGGCGGATTTGATTTTGCGTTCGCGGCTCGACAAATTAGGTTTGCAGTTTGATGTTATTTTAACCGAATTCGTCGGCGTAAATTCTACGCACGGACATCTTTCAGGCGAACCTCGCGCAGATATTCCCGAAGTTCAATTACGTTTCGGCGTGCGCGGACAAAGCAAAGAAGATGTAACGCGATTTACCAAGGAACTCGCGCCGCTGATTTTAACCGGACCGCCGGGAGTTACGGGTTTTGCGGGCGGCAGACCGAAAGTTGAAGAAATTATGGCTTACTTCCCTGCTTTGATTCCGAAGGATTTGATTGAAACAAAAGTCGAAATTATTGAAGCGTAACCGAATCTGATTATCGAGTTGAAAATTAGAAAGAAATTAGACGCGGACAAACGCGGATTTGACGGATTTTCGCTGATTTCAGGAGAACTATTTGTCAATCTGCTGAAAAAATATCATAATAATCCGCGCTTATCCACTCAATCAGCGCAAATCCGCGTCTAATTTATTCTCTTGTTCCAACTTAAAACTCAGATTAGCTGAAAATGTTAAGCGAAAAAATTCAAACAATCACTCAAAATCTGCCGGATTCAAAAAGTGCGGAAAATTTTTATTCTCAATTGGTTGAAAAGCTGCCTTTGCAGGAAAAAAAACTCGCTAAAAATGAAGGTTTGCTTTCCGACATTTTGACGCTTGCCGCATTTAGTCCGCTGCTTTCGACGACACTTTTGCAGCATCCTGATTATATTTGGTGGCTCAAACGTCAGCGAATTTCCGCTAAGGTTCGCGGCAAAGAAGAAATTCTCGAATCTCTGGCGCGTTTTGCGCTGACTAATTCGCAAATCGAACCGAATATTTTGCTGGCGCGTTTTCGCCGCCGTGAACTTTTGCGAATTTACCTGCGCGACATTCGCAATCTCGGCACGATTGCTGAAATTACGGAAGAAATTTCAAATCTGGCGGATGCGATTTTGGAATATGCTCTGCGCCAATCGCAGCAGATACTCGATAATCGTTACGGCATTCCGCTCGAAATTGATGAAAAGGAACGCGCCAAAAAAGCAAACTTCTGCATTGTCGCGCTCGGTAAACTCGGCTCGAATGAACTTAATTACGCTTCCGATATTGATTTGCTTTTTCTCTATTCAAACGACGGCAAAACTTCCGGTCAAGGTTCACGCAACGCCGTTACAAACCGCGAATATTTTGTAAAACTTGCGGAATTCGTTACAAGAATCGTCGGCGGACAAACCGGCGAAGGTGCGGCTTATCGTGTAGATTTGCGCCTTCGTCCGCACGGGCGCGTCGGCGCGTTGGCGATTTCGGTCAATGAAGCCGTTAATTATTATCAAAACTCGGCGCAAAGCTGGGAACGTCAGGTTTTAATTCGTTCACGAGCCTGCGCGGGCGAAGCTAAAGTTTTCCACGAATTTTTTGAAAGAGTAAAATCGAATGTTTTTTCAAAAGATGTCAGTGTGGAAAATGCCTTGCAAAATGTTCTGCTTTCCAAAGAAAAAATCAATCTTGAAAAGTCTTCCGATAAAGGCTTTAACGTCAAACTCGGTAAAGGCGGAATTCGTGAAATCGAATTTATCGCGCAGGCTTTGCAAATCGCTTACGGCGGAAAGGATTCGTGGCTGCGTGCGCCGCATACTCTGATTAGTTTGTCGCGGCTTGCTGACAGGAAATTGTTGACCGAAACCGAATTGACTGAACTTTTCGAGGCTTACGATTTTCTGCGCCGACTTGAACATCGTCTGCAAATGGAAAACGGTTTGCAGACACATCTGATTCCGAATGAAGCCGAAAAACGATTTTTGATTGCTAAAAGAATGAACTTTGAAGATGCAAAGGAATTTGGAAACGCCTTGAAAATTCACAGCAAAAATGTCAATCGCATTTTTTCCGGAGTTTTCGGTCAAAAAGTTATTTCAAAAAAGCTAAAATCCGAAATAAAGCAGTCGGAAATTCAAGAAGAAGTAACCGCAAACATACTTCAACCGATTTTTGATTCGCTGGAAAAGTCCGATGTTGAAAACGAATTAAATGAAGAAAATCTGGAAACTCTGCGTCTTTTGTCGGAAACTTCGCCGTATTTTGCCGGAATAATTGCCGCTAATCCGAATTTAATTAAAGATTTGCCGAAAGCCTCCGATGATTTTACCGAAACTGATTATCAGCAGATTTTTTTCTCTCTCATAAAAGATGAAAAAGATTTTGCTCACGAATTGGCGATTTTGCGAAAAACTTGGTCGCGTTTTCTGCTCGAAATTGTCGTTTTTGACGTTTACCAAAAAATCACGATTCGAAAATCCCGCAAATTACAAACAAAACTAGCCGAAGCAAGCATCGAAGCCGCGCTTTTGATTGTAAAAAAGGAATTGGCAAGAACTTACGATGAATTAACAATTACGAATTACGCATTGCCTCTCGCCGTTTTAGGTTTGGGAAAACTCGGCAGCGGCGGATTGGATTACGGTTCGGATTTGGATTTGGTTATGGTTTACGACGAGATTCCAGATTCCGGATTCCAGATTCCGAATCAAGGAAAACTTACAGCAGATACCCAAAAAATTATAAATCAAAAAGAATCCGGAATCCGGAATCCGGAATCTGGAATCTTCTACGCCCGTGCAGTTGAGATTTTTATCACGACGCTTTCGAGTTTGACGCGCGACGGATTTCTTTATCGCGTTGATTTGCGCCTTCGTCCCGACGGCAAAAACGGTGCGATGAGTTTGAGCAAAACCGCTTTTTTGAATTATCTGGAAAACCGCTCGGCGATTTGGGAATGGCTTGCGTATGTCAAACTGCGCGGCACGGCGGGAGATTTGGAACTTGCAAAATCAGTCGAAAATGCAGCGCGAAAAATTATTCACAAAAACGCGCGGCAATCTCGAATTGCAGATTCCGAATTCCAAAATTTACGCGAAGAAACACAACGTATTCGGCAGCGATTGGAAGAAGAAAAATCAACAAAGCGAAGCGGCAAAAAAATTGACATCAAATTCGGCGCGGGCGGAATGCTCGATGTTTATTTTGCCGTGCGGTTTCTTCAATTACGCGATAACATTCCCGACGGCAAAGAAAATCGTTCGACGCTTTTTACGCTCGAAAAACTTTACGAAAACAACTCGTTATCGGCGGAAAATTATCAAAACTTCTCGAAAGGATACGAATTTTTGACCGAACTCGACCACAATTTGCGCCTGACCGTCGGACGTTCAACACACTTGCCGACGGCAAATCAAACGGCTTTGCAAACGATTGTTAAAAGAATGAATCTTTCATCCGTCCAAAATCTACTCGAAAATTTAACACTTCATCGCCTCAACATTCGTGATTCTTTTGAAAAAATTCTTGAAAAGTGATTGCGCTAACGAGTTCGCGGGAAAATCAGGGGAAAGATATGTCGCGGCAAAATTGAAAAATCTACTATAAATTTCCAAAGCTGAAAATAATTCCTTCAATCTTCAAGTTAGAAGTTGTATAATTTTGTAAATTGCCGGAGTTGGTTCAAGATGCGACATTTTGCAAAAATCGTTTTTATTTTTTTAATTTTTATCAGTCCTTTATTCGGGCAAGCGGGGCGCGTTCCGGTTTATTCGGAAAGTTCTCCAGATAAAACCGTTGAAAAAGACGACGGCAAATCGCCGGTTGAAAAAAAACAAGAAAATGATGATGAAGTTATCCGCATTGAAACCGATTTGGTTATTAT
Organism: Pyrinomonadales bacterium; assembly: GCA_038200505.1. GTDB lineage: Bacteria > Acidobacteriota > Blastocatellia > Pyrinomonadales > Pyrinomonadaceae. The sequence continues at coordinate 7,647 of JBBPXX010000030.1, forward strand.
TCCCGCGCAAATTTCACAGCGCAGCGGCAAACCCGTTACAGATATAAAAAAGGAAGAATTTAAGATTTTTGAAAACGGACAAGCACAGGAAATTGCCTATTTTTCACACGAAGAACAACCGTTCACAGTCGCACTTGTTTTGGATATGAGTTATTCGAGCGTCTTTAAACTTCAGGAAATTCAAAATGCCGCGCTTACTTTTGTCAATCAATTGCGCGAAAACGACAAGGTAATGGTCATTTCGTTTGATGAAAAAGCGCGGATTTTGTGCGAACCGACGAGCAATCGAAAGGTTTTAAAATTAGCGATTGAAGGCGCGAAAATCGCTTCGGGAACAAGTTTATATTCGGCTTTGGGTTTGGTTTTGAACGAGAAATTTAATATCATTGACGGACGCAAAGCGATTGTTTTGCTCAGCGACGGCGTTGATACGAGCAGTCCGAATCTGACGGCTGACGATATTCTGAAGCAAATTATCAAGACCGATGTTCTGGTTTATCCTATTCAATACAACACTTGGGACGATGTGCAGAAAAGCCGGAAAAATTCGGCACAGATTTTTTATGATGAAGATGATCGTCCCTATTCAATTGAAATTCCGCGAAAAAAGGGCGAAAGAGAAGAAGATTACAAAGCGGCAAATAGTTTTCTCAAAGAAATCTCAAATCAAACCGGCGGCAGAGTTTTTCGGGTTTCTTCAAACACTAATTTGAATCAAGCCTTTGCAAATATCGCCGACGAACTCAGGAAAGTTTATATTTTAGGTTATTATCCTAGCGAAGAAAGAAAAGTTGGTGTAAGATACTCCATTAAAGTTCGTGTTTATCGCCCGAACTTGTTTATTCGCGCCAGAAACGGTTATATTTGGCAGCCTGAACGCAACTCTCCTAAATAAAGTTATAATTTCCCAAAATTATAACTATGCTAATCAAATAATACTGTATTTATTTTTAGGAGTTGTGATTTCTACCATCAAAATAAATAATGAACTTAAACCGGAAGTGTAAAATTCCGATAACAAATCAACTATTTTAAGGAGATAAAAGTGAAAAAGAATAATTTCATATTTACTTGTTTATTGTTTGCCGCATTTTTTGTAACGGCGAACTCCACAATTTACGCCCAAGATGAGGTAATGACTAATAACGAGGTTATTACTTTGGCAAAAGCCGGACTCAACAGTTCAATTATCGTCAATAAAATTCGTACATCGAAATCGAATTTCGATCTTTCAACCGATTCTTTGATTGCGCTGAAAAAAGCCGGAGTTTCGGACGAAATCGTAACTACAATGCTTGAAGCCAAAAGCGGAAAGGCAATGCCGATGAATTCGGCAAATTCAAAAGCGGCGACAAATGGCGATCCGAACGACCCGATGTCGCCGCACGGTTTGGGTATTTATTTATATGAAGAAAACAGCGGCGTGAAGAAAATGACACAGCTTGCGCCAAATGTTTCAGCACAAAACAGAACCGGCGGATTGTTCACATCTTCGATGACGTATGGAATCGGCAAGATTAAAACCAAAGCCAATCTACCTGGAACAACGGCGGATTTGCAGATAAAAGAATCTCAGCCGGTCTTTTATTTTTACCTTGACAATAAAAGCGGCGGCTTAGGCACTACGAGCGGAATTGCTTCAACGCCGAATGAATTTGCGTTGGTCAGATTCAATCTCAGAAGTGATAACCGTGAAGTAACTATCGCTAAATCCAATGCCTTCGGAGCAAAAGGCGGGCTTTCTGATGAATATGTGGTTGAATTTAATGCGGAAGATTTAGGCAACGGCATTTTTAAGATTACGCCTAAAACTTCTCTTAAAAACGGTGAATACGGTTTTTATTTATTAAATTCCGGGAATTCCAATACCAGTGCCGGCATCGGCGCAAAGTTTTTCGACTTCGGTGTAAAACTTACGCCTTAAATTTTTGCAGTTTAATTTGATTTTAAAAAGCATTGTTTTAGCAGACAGTGCTTTTTTGTATTTTAATAAGGTTATTCTTCTTCAACCGTGCAAAGAATCGGATATTCGCTGGCGCGGGCGAGATTCATTGCTTTTTCGGCTTTCATCGTCGCAACTTCATACGAATAAATTCCGGCTAAACCGACACCTTCGTTGTGAACTTTGAGCATAATCGTAAAGGCTTCCGCACCGGAGCGCATAAAAACGTGGCTTAGAATAAAAACGACAAATTCCATCGTTGTAAAATCGTCGTTGTGCAGCAAAACTTTATAAAGTTTCGGCTTTTCGAGTTTAGTTTCGCTCTCGGTTAGAACATCGCCTTCGTGTTCGTAATCTGGGAAATCGGACATAATTTTAATGGTAAATTAAATTTTATTCACTTCAAAATAGACCTTTATCGCATTATATCTAGCGGAATCGTTTAAAATTTCAAAAGTCTTTTCGTAATTTTCGAGTCCTTCGATTTTGTGCGTCAGCATCTTGGAAAGCCAGTCTTGATACATCGCTTCGCAGAGTGCCAAATCTTTTACGCCCATTTCAAAATGTTCAATATTGGCGTTGACCGTGCCGAACATTACGCGGTTTCCCAAGACGAATTTTTGATTGATTACGTCGGACGGAACGGCATCGGTTTTGCGCTCACCGCCGGTTACGGAAGCGAGAATCAATACGCCGTTTTCGTTTAATAACTGCATCGCGTCGAAAATGATCGGCGAATATCCGGTGCATTCAAAAATCAAATCGTATTCGCCGTATTTTTCGACTGAATCTTTGACGGAAACTTCCAATGTCGAATCGTAAGTTACACCGATTTCTTCGAGTAATTTCGCATTCAAATAATCTTTGCTCGTGTCTTTGCCGAAACCGTGAACTTCGTAGCCGCGCAGACGCAAAGCCATCGCCGTTAAAAGTCCGACGCTTCCCGTCCCTAAAACCGCCGCCGTTTTTGGTCGCCAGATTTTTAATCGTTCTTGAATGTCGCTTGCCTGTTTCAAACCTTTTTCGATAATCGAAAGCGGTTCGAGCAAAACGGCAATATGTTTTATCGCGGGCGGAATTTTCACCAAATAGTCCGCGTTTTCAACGTAAAACTCCGCCATATAACCGTGCAGTCTGGAAATGCCGCGCTCGTAATATTTACTGTCGGTCGTAAAATCCTGTTCGCCGATTTTATCGTAAAAACTGTGTCCCGGACGGCGCACGGAAGCAACGACATAATCGCCGACGGCAATTTCCTTAACATTTTCGCCGATTTCCGCAACTCGTCCGAAGTTTTCGTGTCCGAGAACGAGAAAATCAAAGCCTTTCGGCGCAACTCCATATTCGCCGTTGTTGATTTCCCTGTCCGTCCCGCAAGCTCCGACCCGCAGAACTTCGACCAAAACACCGCGCCCGTCTTTTATGTCTGAGATTTCAGGTTTTTCCATTTCCTGAAGCCGCACGGAATTTTCTGTTTTCGGCGTAACTGCGATTACTTTCATAGTTTTTTATTTTTTATTTGAAAATTTATTTTTTCTTTACAACAAATTTTGTTTCAAAGTGATGTGGAAATGCAAGCAGCCAAAGCACTTTAACAGATTAAATTATCTCTCGTCGCCTGTTAAAAACTTGTTGACTGTTAAACAAATATGTTTTATTATGTTAATTGATGTTGTTTTCCAAAACATCAATTTCCTAATTCAAACTACATAAAACTATTTACTTACCGTTTAAGAATAAATCATTCCTATTCTGAAACTTTAAGTCCGACAAAACAAAAAATATGAAGAAATCGTTTTTGCTTTTCTTTGTGATTACATTTGCGTTAATCACGACATCTTTAACAACTTCCAGAACAGGCGCACAAATTGATTTGGCATCTTCAAAAGGCGGCGCACAACAAACCGGCAAGTTCAGAAAATCTGACAATGCCGTTCCAAATCGTTATATTGTAATGCTGAACGACAACGACAGTGAATTTTCCAATTATTCGTTAGAGCCGGAAATGGCTAGCAACGAGCTTTCTGCTTTATACGGCGGAAAGGTTGACAAAGTATTTTCCCACGCCGTCAAAGGTTTTTCGGTTGAAATGTCCGCTAAAGAGGCTGTAAATTTAAGCCTTGATAAAAGAGTTGAATATGTTGAAGAAGACAGTAAAGTTTATGTTTCTACCACGCAAACAAATGCGACTTGGGGACTTGACCGGCTTGACCAAAGCAGTCTTCCGCTTGACGACAATTATAATTACAGTCAAACAGGCAGCGGCGTTCATGCCTATATTATTGATACCGGCATTCGCGCGTCGCACAGCGACTTCGGCGGGCGGGCGGTTGCTTCATTCGATGCTGTGGGCGACGGTCAAAACGGAAATGACTGCAACGGACACGGAACTCACGTTGCCGGAACAATCGGCAGCACAACTTACGGCGTAGCAAAAAATGTCATCCTGCACGGAGTTCGTGTGATGGGCTGCGACGGTTCGGGGCAAGTTTCGGACTTAATAAGCGGAGTTGATTGGGTAACGGCTAACCGTATATCTCCGGCAGTCGCCAACATCAGTCTCGGGTTGAGCGGAGGATCAAACGCGATGGATGCGGCTATTTCAAACTCGATTGCTTCGGGCGTAACTTACGTCGTTGCCGCCGGCAATGGTAATCTCGACGCTTGCAATTATTCACCTTCCAGAATAGCGACGGCAATTACGGTCGGCGCAGTCAATAATCTCGATGAGCGGACATATTTTTCCAATTACGGTGCTTGTGTTGACATTTTTGCACCCGGTCAAAATATCACTTCACTTGGGATAACAAACGATTATCCTACCCGTACACTTAGCGGAACTTCAATGGCATCGCCGCACGCCGCCGGAGTTGCCGCTCTTTATTTGGAAGCTGATCCATCTGCTTCTCCGCTAACAGTATCGAATGCTTTAAAAGATGCCGCGGAACCGGGAATTATAACAAACGTCGGAAACGGTTCGCCAAATTTACTGCTTCAAACCGACTTTTTAGTAAGCGGCGGCAGTGGCGGCGGAAGCGGCGGCGGCAATACTAATGTCTGCAAAGGGATACTCTATGCCGGAACACTCGGCAGCACGGGCGCGGCTAATTACTACTCTAACAGCAGCGGATTTAACGGCGGCTTCGGCAACTATACAGGCACTTTGAATAATGCCGATAATAATATGATTACTTTTAGTCTTGAAAGTAAAAAAGGTTCGAAATGGTCAACGGTAGCGGGCAGTTCAGCCGGCAGCACCGTCCAAAATATAACTGTCCAAAGCAAGTCCGGTAAATATCGCTGGAAGGTTTATTCGTCAAGAGGCAGCGGGAATTTTACGCTTTGCACTGACAATCCTTAAAATTTACTAAAATCAACTTTATCGAAAGCCTGTTTGCACATTGCAGACAGGCTTTTTTTATTTTTTTTTATTTTTTGGAATTTTTTTCTATTAGAGATTTACTTAGTCAAAAGGAATTCTAAAATTGCATTTTTTAAATTGCTTTAATATCAATATATTGTGCAAAACACCTGGTTGCAAACCGTATATATATTTATTAAAGTAATTTCAATCAGATGTAGTTTTGTAAAGCAATGATATTTCTTATTCATTCGGCAATAATTTTTATTGACATCATATTGATTACCTGTTAATGTTTGAGAAATTTTTTTGAATCTTAGAAGGCAGTTTTTTTACTGTGAGGCACGAGAATATTCCGGCAATGGAGGAATATTTTCCAGCAAATTTTCTTTAATTATTTTAAAGCAGTTATGTATTTTGAATTTTAATTTTCGGTAAGGAGCAAAAACAATGAATCCACTAGATGGAAAATCTTTCGCACAGTTTATTTCCCGCATTTTAGTTTTAACAAACTGTGAAACAATCAACACTAATCATTTAACCTCACAAAAAAATGAGGTTAAAATGAAAACAAACAATGGTTCTAAATTTTTTACGGCAGCAATATTCTCAGGCATACTTTTATTAGCCTTGTTTGGAATATCCGCTTCTAATGCAAAAGCGCAAACCTTGGGTAGATTAACGGTTGACAAGGATTTTTGTGCAGACAACAATAACAACACATGTAATGGTAAACCTGCATCATTCCCCGATAACGTCCAATTCACTGTTGAGCAGGGAACATTCGACGAAATGACCAAGGTATTCACGCCTGACGGAGGTACTCTTGCCAATATCAGCGTTGATATTAAGCAAAATGCCAAAGGGTCAACCACAACGGGCGATATTTTTGCAGCGGGCGCCACCTTTAGGGTATGTGAGGTTACGCCGCCTGGCTTCGCTTCGCTTCCCCGACCAGGCACAACAACTGGCGGCAGTAACCAGTTTACAGGTGACGCTGGTTGTCTCGTAATAACTAATATCAATTCTGGCAACAACGTATTAAAGTTTCTCAACTTTCCTGTCGGCACGGTTACCATTATTAAAGATGTTCTTAATGGTAATTCTACCACCTCTTTTGACTTTACTGCTACCGGCTTGAGTCCTTCGAGCTTTAGTTTAATGGACACCGGCAATTCAAGTGCCGATAGAATAGTTTTCAGAAATGTAACTCTCGGCACTAAAACGGTAACGGAAGCTCTAACTGGGGGTTTTTCACTAACGGATTTAACCTGCACCAACGGCACTACATCCACCAACGGTAATATAACTACCCGCACCGCAACTATAAATGTCCAACAAGGTGATAATTTTATTTGCACTTTCACTAATAGTATTCTTAGACCAACGGCGGCGGGAGCAGATATTTCCGGCAGAATTATAGCCAATACCGGTCGCGCAATCAGTCGGGCAACTGTAACCGTTTTTAACACCAATACATTGGAATCGAGGTCGGTGATAACAAATCGTTACGGTTATTTCGGTTTTCAGGAAATGACGGTCGGCGATTTTTATCTGATTTCAGTCAATAGTAAGGGATATTGGTTTGCTACTAATAATCAGGGCATCGGTTTGACCGAAAGTTTAACAGAACTTGAATTTATCGGCATACCTTTTAACAATTCTGTATTCGGCACTTCGATATTCAACGATGTGATAAAAAGTAAAGTGAAGCAACCCTAAAAATTAAGAAGAAGGAAGAAAAAGGCGGCAGATATATTTTCTATATCCGCCGCCTTTTTCTTTTATAATACCGAATAACACGAAGTAGGTTTGTTAAAATTCAAAATAGCTGACAGCTAATAGCTTTTAGCTCTTAGCCGATTTTAAAAATCAAAACATACATATTATAATGATATTCCGTATAAGACTGGAGCGCGGGTGTGTTCCCGGTTGCGCGTGAAGCGCGAGAGCGCGAAAAAGCATTACGGTTTCAATTAACCTCCAAAGGAACCAACGCCGTTTACGCCGCTTTCAGCGACGTATGCAAGCGAGAACACTTTGTGCGCTCCGGTCTTTAGTTATTTTTATCACAAATGATTATTGAGCAATGCCAATCTGCCGGACTGCGCCCAACGACTGAGTTGATGCGCGGCTTGTTCATTTTCATTCGGCGTTGACTTTTGTTTGTCATTAAAAGCCAATGCCGCCGCAATCAAAGCTAAATCTTTTTCGCTTTCCGTCAACTTCTTGTCTTTTTTCCGTTCATTGAAACGCGCAATAAAGCCGGTGTCCAGTTTGCCCGCGATAAATTCTTCGTCTTCGACAACTTCCCGAAAAAACGGCAAAGTCGTTTTGATTCCGCCGACTTCGTATTCACGCAAAGCGCGGCGCAGACGATCAATCGCTTCCTGACGATTTCGTCCGTGAACGGTGAGTTTTGAAATCATCGGATCATAATATATCGAAACTTCCGCACCTTCGTAAATTCCGCCGTCGTCGCGCACACCGTTTCCCTGTGGAACTCTTAATCTCGTAATTTTTCCCGGTGAAGGCAAAAAATTATTTTCCGGGTCTTCGGCATAAACACGGCATTCAATCGCGTGAGTTTCCCAAGAAATATCTTTTTGCAAAAATGAAAGCTCCGCGCCATCGGCGACGAGAATTTGTTCGCGCACAAGGTCAATTCCGGTTACGAGTTCGGTAACGGGATGTTCGACTTGCAGGCGCGTGTTCATTTCCAAAAAATAAAAAGATTTATCCAAATCGGAAACAAGAAATTCAACTGTTCCCGCACCGACGTAATCAACCGCTTTCGCAACTTTTATCGCACATTCTCCCATTTCCTGACGCAGATATTCGTCATCAATCGGCGATGGACATTCTTCGATAACTTTCTGATGCCGACGCTGAATCGAACATTCTCTTTCGCCGAGATGAACATAGTTACCGTGCTTATCGGAAAAAATTTGAATTTCGATATGACGCGGACGAACAATCGCCTTTTCGACATAAACCGCCGAATCGCCGAAACTCGCCAGTGCTTCGCTTTGCGCGGCTTCCAAAGCGTTTTGTAAATCGCTTTCATTTTCGACAAAACGCATTCCCTTGCCGCCGCCGCCCGCCGAAGCCTTTAACATCACGGGAAAACCAAATTCTCTCGCAGTTTTTAGTGCATCTTCGGCAGATTTCAATGGCTCGGTCGTGCCGGGAACAACCGGAACGCCGGCTTTAATCGCAATTTTCCGCGCCGAAATTTTTCCGCCCATCGCTTCCATCGCTTCGGGCGAAGGTCCGATAAATATGATTCCTTCTTTTGTAACTTCACGAACAAATTCCGCGTTTTCAGACAAAAATCCATAACCCGGATGAATTGCTTCCGCACCGGATTCTTTTGCGGCTTTGATAATTTTTTCCCAACGAAGATAACTTTCATTCGACGGCGAAGCACCGATAAAATATGCTTCGTCCGCCATTCTGACGTGAAGCGCATCTTTATCGGTTTCGGAATAAACCGCGACGGTTTTAATTTTCATATCGCGGCAGGCGCGAATTACCCGACAAGCGATTTCTCCGCGATTGGCAATCAGGATTTTTTTGAACATATATTTTATATTTTACCCGAAAAATTCCGCATCGCTAATGATTTCCAAATTCGGCATAAAAGGCACAAACTTTTGAAAATCGTCCGTATCTTTTGTTACCACATAACACTTCGCCAAAGTCGCAGTGCGGGCAATCAAAGCATCATTTTGGAGTTGTCCGGCGTGTGAGATTTTCGGAGTCAATCCGTGTGAAGCGGATTTGTCGCCAAACCGCAAACGGCGAATCAACTTCGCCGTTTCCCACCAATCTGTTTTGTCGGGAGTCAGTAAGGTGTTATTTTTATCGTGAAATTTGCGCCAATTTTCAAATATATCCAAATCATCGGCTGAAACGGTTGTCGCCGCCAATTCATATAAAACGACACTTGAAAAGTGCATTTTGAACACTAAACTGTTACTTTTGTCGGCGAGTGTGTTTGAATATTCCGTAAATACATTTTGGTCGAAAACAAAAGACTTAAACTTTGGCATTTTTTTGTTTCGTTAAAACATCCATTGCCGCTTCAAACGCTTTTATCATTTCTTTATCCTCTTTGGTCAAACGCTTTTTCGGTTTTAGAGTTTGAATGATCGGGATTTTCTTTTTTTCGCCCGATTTATTTCCATTATTTTTTGAATTATTTTTCGATTTTTCGATTTCCTTCATTGTTTTCACCTCATCAAAAATTATATCACGCGCATTTTCAATCTAAAATAGAATTTCCGTGATTTTTCGGATCGAAGCGCACACCGATTTTCGCGCCGGGCGCATATTTTAGAGGGTCTTCAAGTTTCTCTGGAGTCAAAATTTCAGACGATTCAAAATCCACACCTTGAATGTTATAGACAAAAAAAACAATCTCGTCGCCGTTTTCAGCCAATTCGTTGTCGAGAATCACGCCATCGGTGATTCTGCCTTTTGTTTGCAGAAATTCCCGCCGCTTTTCTTCTAAGTCAACTTCTTTTTTCGGTTTGAATAAATCAAAAAGTCCCATTTTTGTTAGTCCATTATTAAAGGAGGTTTGTTATATTTAGCCCGCAATCCATTAACTGCCGACAAAACCATCGGGCGTTGAATGAGTTTTGCTTCGAGCGGACGTTTGCCCGGAATATCCATCATAATCAATCCTAAAAGAATTGTCGGAACACCGGGTCCGGGCGTGAAAATCATAATAATTCCGGCAATAATCAATAAAAAGCCAATCGCGTTTTTTATAATCAATGCGCCCCACCGAACTGAAAAATGTCTGTCTGAATCAAAATTTCTAACATACGATGAGCTGAAATAATCCGCAGGAATTTTTATCATTCCAATCACGATAAGCGCGTAACTTGCTATGATAGTGACAATTGTGAATGTCAATCCCCAGACGATTCTGCCCCACGTCAGGGATTCCCGAAACTGCAAAAGCCACTGCCAAATTTCCCCAGACCATTCCATAAAATGCTACCGAAAAATAACCCGTGAAACTTTTAATCATTGGCGGATAAATTACTTTCTGCCGCTTCAATTTTGCGAAGTTCTTTCCAAATATGAAACATTCGATGAATAAAAGTCCACAGCGAACCGATTGCCAAAACCCAAAGCACCTGCGGCATCCGATTGGCAAAAAACGATGTCGAGTTCGGAAACGTCGAAAGTGCGCCGATAATCAGCAAAACGACTCTTTCAGGACGCTGCAAAAATCCGACATTTGCCTTGACACCGAAACCTTCGGAACGCGCCGTCGTGTAGCTGACCATCACCGAAAACATCATTCCGACTCCTGCCAGAGTAACATTCAAAAGCGAATGTTCCGACGTATTGCTCGCATAAAAAATTATAATGCCGAGAAACGCGACCATATCGGAAAGCCGGTCGAGCGACGAATCCAAAAAACCGCCGAAGCGCGTAACTCTGCCCGAAATCCGCGCGACGTTGCCGTCGAGCATATCGAAAAGATTGGCAACGATTAAAACAATTCCCGCCCAAAAGAATTCGCCAAACCCGAAAAGCACGCCGCAACCGACATTTATCGTAACGCCGATAATTGTCAAAATATTCGGATTAATCCCGCCAAACGCCAACCGGCGCACCATCGCATTGATGATTCGCATTGCTCCGCGTCCGATGCTTGCTCCAAACATTGCTTCGCAAAGTAAAAAGTAAAAAGGCAAAAGTAAAAAGTGAAGAATTTGTTGCTCATTATAATTTGCTAATCCCGATGGTCTTCACTTTTGCCTTTTTACTTTTTACTTTTTACTTTTCTCCTTGTTCGTGAATTGTGGTCAACTTTTTGACCTCGAAATTACGCCAGCCGTTGGGCGTTTTTATTTTTACTTCGTCGCCTTCTTCTTTGCCCATCAAACCTTGTCCAATCGGCGTAACTGTTGAAATCAAACCGTTGTCGGGATCGCTTTCTTCCGAAGTAACTAATTTGTAAGTAATATCTTCGTCGCGCTCAATATCGTATAAAACGACGGTTGAACCATAAGCGATCCGGTCGTGCGGGATTTTTGACAAATCAATTGATTCGACTTCGCTCAAACGTTGACTTAATTGGACGACACGCGCCATCACCATTTTTTGACGCTCAAGCGCGGCTTTATATTCGGCATTTTCCTTTAGATCGCCGAATTCCCGCGCTAATTGTATTTCCTTCGGCAACTTAAAACGCAGTTCGTTTTCAAGTTCCTTTAATTCATCTTGTATTTTTTTTCTGATTGCTTCCATAAAATTTAGTCCAAAGTCTAAAGTCCAATGTCCAAAGTTTAAAGTCATTTCTCCAAAAATCAAGTTGACTTTGGGCTTTGGACTTTAGACTTTGGACTCTTTAAAGTTTGGCTTCCTTCGGCGCGGCGAATGAAATTCCGATGTCGCGTGCCGTGCGAACCAATTGTCCGTCAATCGGCACGGTTTTGACGTTGGCGATGGCTTCGGAGAGCGGCACATTGACAACCGTTCCGGCTTGGAGAGCAACCATTTTGCCCATTTGCCCGTTTGCCAGAGCGCGAACCGCGCACGCGCCGAAATTTGTGCCGAGCATTCGGTCAAAAGCGTTCGGACTTCCGCCGCGCTGAAGATGTCCGAGAACGACGCATCGCGCTTCTTTGCCCGTCATTTCTTCGACTTTTTGGCGAACATAATCACCGACTCCGCCAAGCCGCGGCGCGGATTTAATATCTCCGTAGTCCTGATAAATTTCCGATTTGCCGAGTTCCATCGCGCCTTCTGCAACGACGATATTCGTAAAACGCGAACCGCTTTTTTCGCGTGAATAAATCTTTTGCACCATTGATTCAAAGGAAAAAGGAATTTCCGGTATTAAAATCACATCCGCGCTTCCGGCAAGTCCGGCGTGCAACGCGATCCAGCCCGTATGTCTGCCCATAACTTCCAAAATCATCACGCGGTCGTGCGACGCAGCAGTCGTGTGCAGACGGTCAAGTGCTTCGGTAGCGATGTCAATCGCCGTCATAAATCCGAATGTTAATTCGGTCGCGGCTAAATCATTATCAATCGTTTTCGGAACACCGATCACCGGAAATCCGCGCTTATGAAATTCCTGCGCGATTGCCAATGTTCCTTCGCCGCCAAGCACGATCAGTGCTTCAATTTCGAGTTTTTGTAAATTTTCAATCGCCTCATTGATAACGTCTTCGGGAAAAGTCATCACGCCGTCAATAAATTTACAAAAACTTCCGGTATTTCGCGTTCCCAAAATCGTTCCGCCGCGCGGCAGAATTCCGCTGACTCCTTTGGTCGTCAGTTTCATCGTTTGAGTTTCGCCGATAAGTCCTTCAAAGCTGTCTTCGATGCCGACAACCTTCATCCCGAATTCCTTAATCGCCGTGCGAACCGCCGCACGAATTACCGCATTTAGTCCCGGGGCATCGCCGCCGCCTGTTACAATGCCGATTTGTTTATACATAAAATGAATCACCGGATTTACTTTAAAATTATAAAATGCCCAAAAAATATAAATTTATCGGTAAATCAATAAACAAGAAAGTTATATTATTTTGCGGCTGCAATCAAATATTAAATAATTTTATCGCCGATAGACGATTTTTCCGCCGACAACTGTTGCAACTGCCGCGCCCGTGAATTGCCAATTTTCAAAAGGTGAATTTTTCGATTTTGATTTGCTGTCGGAAACTTTGTAAGTCCAATCAAAATCAGGATCGAGAATCGTAACATCGGCGATTGAACCGACTTTTAAAGTTCCGCGATTTTTTAATTTAAAAATCTTCGCCGGATTTGCGGAAAATAAATTTATCAACTTTACCAAATCAATCACGCCTTTATGAACCAATTCGCTAAAAGCCAATCCGACAGCCGTTTCGAGTCCGGTAATGCCGAACGGTGCGCGGTCGTATTCGAGAGCCTTTTCGTCTGAATGATGCGGCGCGTGATCGGTGGCAATCGCATCAATCGTCCCGTCTTTGATGCCTTCGATAATCGCTTCGAGATGTTCCTGTGAACGCAGCGGCGGCGACATTTTCGTATTCGTGTCGTAACCTTCAACAGCTTTGTCGGTCAAAGTAAAATGATGCGGCGTAACTTCGCAGGTTACACTGATATTTTCATTTTTCGCCTGTCTGACAATTTCAATCGCGCCCTTCGTCGAAATGTGAGCGATGTGAATATGCGCTCCCGTTTCCTTCGCCAGCAATATATCGCGCACTGCGTCAATTTCTTCGGCAAGCGCGGGCATTCCTTTTAATCCCAACAAAAGCGACACGCGCCCTTCGTGCATCACGCCACCGGATGAAAGCGATTTATCTTCGCAATGGTCAACAACCGGCAAATCAAAATCCTTCGCATATTCCATCGCCCGCCGCATCATTCCGGCATTCGGCACAGGTCGCCCGTCGTCGGAAACGGCAACCGCGCCCGCCGCTTTCATCTCGCCCATTTCCGCGAGTTGCTCGCCGTTTGAAGATTTCGTAATCGCGCCAATCGGAAAAACATTGGCAAGTCCCGCGTGTTCCGCCTGCTCGATCATATAGCGCGTAATCGCCGCATTATCATTGATCGGCTGCGTATTCGGCATCGGACAAACGCTCGTAAAACCGCCTGCAACCGCCGCCGCCGCGCCTGACGCAATCGTTTCCTTATGTTCCTGTCCCGGTTCTCTCAGATGAACGTGCAAATCAATAAACCCGGGCGCGACAATCATTCCGCTCGCATCAAAAACCTCAGCATCTTCCGGCGCGGATTCGTTTTGTCCGAGCCACGCGATGACTTTTCCGTCTTCGATCAACAGATTCTTTCCGCTGTTTTGTCCTTCATTCGGGTCAATCAAATGACCGTTGGCGATTAAAAGTTTCATTCGTAAAAAATTATTAATTTGCGACATTGATTAAGAGCGGTTGATTTTCATTTTGATTATTGCTCTTTTTGTCCTCCGGCAAATCTTTCGGTTTGCGTGTAATTCGAGGGTCAATACTGTCAAATCCTGTAAAAGTTTTTGCCAATCTATTCTCAGCCATTTCAACGAATTCAGGATTTAATTCTATTCCGATACAGTTTCTATTTAACTGCTGACAAACTCTTGCAGTAGTTCCGCTGCCGAGAAACGGGTCTAAAGCTAAATCATTTTCGTCGGAGGAAGCCAAGATAATTCTTTCGATTAAACCTTCCGGTTTCTGTGTCGGATGATTTTCTCTTTCAGGATTTGAGTAATGAATGTGAGAAAACTGCCAGACATCACCGGGATTTGCTCCCGCCATATTGTTGCGTTCTCGATAATATTTTTGAGGTATTCTGATATTATCCAGATTGAATTTGAATTTATCGGACTTGGTAAACATCAAAATGTCATCGTGGCGAGGCGAAAAACCCTTTGTTTTGCCGATTCCCTGCGTATAGTGCCACGTTATCCAACTATTAAAATACATCCCAATTTCCTGATCGAGAATGTGAAATAAATAAGACACAAACCTCACGCCCATAAAAACATAAATCGTGCCGGTTGGCTTGAGTTTCTCGTGTGCGAGTTTTAGCCATTTTCTTGAAAAGTGAAGGTATTCTTCAAAACCTTTCAAATCGTGATTGTTGCCGTAATCTTTACCGAGATTATACGGCGGATCGGCGACGATTAGATCAACTGAATTAACCGGAATTTGTTTCAAAACTTCAATTGAATCGCCCTGCAAAATTTTTATTTCACTCATCTGTTTTTATTCATTCAAATTTTTTCGCTATTTCAATCCAGTCGTCAAAACTGCGTTTGTTTGAAGTCAAGTATTTGCGGTCTAATAATTGACAAAATTCCCACGCCGTTCGTTTTTCAAGCCCGACGTAATTGATGTCTTTGATCTGAATCTGACCGTAACCTAACGCCGGATTGCAATTCAAAGCCTTGCTTGAAACATATTTCAAATCATAAACATTGTATCCGACGATTTCCATAATTCCGTCCATCATCAGATTATCAGAATTTTTAGTCGAATATACACGATGTTTAAGCGAGAGAATAATAAAAATTAGTCGGGGTCTTCAATGTACGCGCAACGAATTCTCGCAAAAGAAGTAATATTCGGTGATTTGCCGGAAGAAACTATATCTTCCGCCGTTGCTTTAACATCAACCTCGGCGGTGATTCCCAATTCAGGAACTTTTCTTTGCCGCTTAAACTGTAAAACTATGTCGGCGCGGCTCAGCTTTTCCTGCGCTTCGACATTAATCAATTGAAATTCATTATCGCTATTTTCTAAAACATCATAAAATACTTCAAATGCCCACGCCTCAATAATCGGACCAGCTATCTTGTTAATATTTTCCATCGGCAATCCGAGTTTCAAATTTGTATTGATAATGATTTTGTTTTTGCCATTTTGAACAGCTTGCGCGATTATTTCACTGATTGCTTTAGTTACAAACAATGAACATTCTTCATAATCTTCAGATTCAATTGGTATTTTGAAATCTACATCCGTGTATTTCATTAATTTTTATAATCCTGTAAACTCCGCAATAATTTCGATCTTCCCGACAACATTTCGATTGAATTCTTCCAAATCTTCCGCCGGAATCCAATATTCTTCGTGCGTTTTACTGCCGACTATTTTTGTTTCGTAATTGTCTAAAAACTCCTTGTAAACATCAAATTTTGTAACGTAACCGAGCTTATCCGAGTTATATTTCGCATTCCAATCGCGGGCGATTTGAGTCGCGTATTCTTTATTTAAAACAGGATAAAAAATTAGCTGTTCGGGAAGGCGCGGCGGAAATGCTGTAAAATCGCTCTTTTCAATTAACGCCAATTCATTTTTGCCGACGGGACGAAATAGAGTAGTGGTTTCATCCATTGCTGACTGCGCCTCCGGTGGCGAGATATAAAACCGCCATTCGCACGGCAACGCCGTATTTTACTTGATCTAAAATCAAACTGCGCGAACTGTCGGCGACTTCGGAAGCGATTTCGATGCCGCGATTCATCGGTCCCGGATGAAGAACAATCGCGTCTTCTTTCGCCAGATTAAGTCTGTCCTGCGTCAAGCCGTAATGAATGGAATATTCGCGCAAGGTCGGAAAATAAGCCGAATCCTGACGTTCTTTTTGAATCCGCAGAATCATCACGACATCCGCGCCTTCGATGGCTTCTTCGATGTTTTTTGTAACGCTCAAATTGTTTTCAACCAAATATTGAAAATCATTCGGCACAAGCGTTTTCGGTCCGGCGACGCGCACCTTTGCGCCGAGTTTGGTGAGCAGATGAATATTTGAACGCGCAACCCGCGAATGCAGAATGTCGCCGACGATGGCAACTTCGAGTCCGGCGATCTTCTTTTTATATTCACGAATCGTCATCGCGTCGAGCAAGGCTTGCGTCGGATGCTCGTTCGCGCCGTCGCCGGCGTTGATAATGGCAGCTTTGGAAACTTTGGCGAGTTGATGCGGAACGCCCGCGCTCGAATGCCGCACGACGATTGCATCCGGCGACATCGCATCAAGATTTAACGCTGTGTCAATCAAAGTTTCGCCTTTTGCCACGCTCGAAGATGAAACTGAAATATTAACTGCATCAGCGGAAAGGCGTTTGGCGGCGAGTTCAAAACTCGTGCGTGTGCGCGTCGAATTTTCAAAAAAAAGATTGATGACGGTTTTGCCGCGCAATGTTGGGACTTTTTTAATCTCGCGTTGATTTATCTCACGAAAATTTTCGGCAGTATTTAAGATTCCGATAATTTCTTCGGCGGAAATATTGCGGATTCCAAGTAAATCTCTGCGGCGAAACGGTTTATCCATAATCTGATTATAAAAACAGCAAGGCACTAAACCTTGCTGTTAAATTACTCGGACGGCTTTTCGTAAATCCAAACGGCTTCTTCATCGTCGTATTCTTTGAGCATCACTTTAACAATTTCGACTTTTTTCGTCGGCACGGTTTTGCCGATATAATCAGCCTGAATCGGAAGTTCGCGGTGTTCTTTTCCTCTATCAATTAAAACGGCAAGCTGGACACGATTTGGACGACCAAAATCCATCAATTGATCCATTGCGGCGCGGATCGTTCTGCCTGTATAAAGAACATCGTCAACGAGAATGATATTTTTGTTGTCGATGTCGTAATCGAGTTCGGTGCGATTTACAATCGGATTTGCGCCGACGGTTGATAAATCGTCGCGGTAAAGCGTGATGTCAATAATACCGTAAAGCGGTTTTACGCCTTCGAGTTCTTTGATCTTTTCGTTGATTCGTTCAGCCAGCGGAACGCCGCGCCGCCGGATTCCGACGATATACAAATCCTTTGCGCCTTGATTTTCCTCAACAATTTCCGACGCAAGACGCGACAATGCGCGTTTTATTCGCGCCGAATCCATTATTTTCGATTTTTCAACAAGTCCGTATTCATCTGCCATAAGTGTTGGCAAAAGCGTAGCATTGCTAAAATTAAAATTCAAAGTTTCAGATTCAAAGTTTCAAATTTTTCCGCTTTTAAATTAAGATATAAACGACAAAGGACGGAGTTTTAAACTTATGGCACTTGCACAAAGACATCCGATTTTTTCGGTTAAAGATTATTTGGAATATGAGCGAAACGCGCCCGAAAGACACGAATTTCTCGATGGAAATGTTTATGCGATGGCGGGCGAAAGTCCGCGCCACAGCACGATTTGTTTTAATTTATACACAATTGTCGGTAATCAACTTCGCGGGAAACGCTGTCGCGGATTTTCGCCGAATATGAAGGTTGCGACAAACAAGAAAGGTTTATTTTCATATCCTGATTTGGCGATTGTCTGCGGAGAGCCGAAATATCACGACAGAAA
Organism: Pyrinomonadales bacterium; assembly: GCA_038200505.1. Lineage (GTDB taxonomy): Bacteria > Acidobacteriota > Blastocatellia > Pyrinomonadales > Pyrinomonadaceae. The sequence continues at coordinate 25,774 of JBBPXX010000030.1, forward strand.
AGGCGATATTCTGCTCAATCCGACCGTGATTTTTGAAGTTCTTTCACCTTCGACCGAACAATATGACCGCGGTGAGAAGTTTTTGCGATATATTAACGGCATTGAAAGCCTGACCGATTATATTTTAATTTCACAAAACAAACCGGCAATTGAACATTTTCAGAAACAATCCAACAACGAATGGGAAAAAACGGAAATCGAAGGAATTGTAGCAGTTTTGAAAATAGATTCGATTGATTGTGAAATCGTTTTGTCCGAACTTTATGATTTGATCGAATTTTCCGTATAAATGTCTTTTTATCAATCTATTATTCGTCCGCTCCTTTTTCGTCTGCCAACTGAAACGGCGCACGAGTTCGGCATCGAAGCCTTAAAAATCGGACTGAATCCAAAATTTGCTCAAAACTTTTCAGCCAAAAGGTTCGCAAGCGAATCGTTTGGCGAACTTTCGCGTTTCGGTTTGAAGTTTAAAAATCCGCTCGGAATCGCCGCCGGTTTTGACAAAAACGGAAAAGTCGTCAACCAGCTTGCCGCGCTCGGTTTCGGTTTTGTCGAAGTCGGTACGATTACATTTAATCCGCAAAAAGGAAATGATAAACCGCGATTATTTCGTTTACCGGAAGATAAAGCATTGATAAATCGGCTTGGATTTAACAACGAAGGCACAAAAGAAGTCGTCGAAAGATTAAAAAAGCTCAATCGAAATTGTATTATCGGCGTAAATATCGGGAAAAACAAAGATGTGCCGAACGAAGAAGCGATTGAAAATTATCTGCAAAGTTTCGATTTGGCGCACGAAGTCGCTGATTATATCGCTGTCAATGTTTCTTCGCCGAACACGCCGAATTTGCGCGAACTGCAAAAAGCCGAAAATTTGGAAGAACTTTTAAGCGCAATACAAAAAAGAAATGTCGAACTTTCCGCCAAACCTTTGCTTGTCAAAATCGCGCCGGATTTAAACGAAGCCGAAATTGAAAATATCGTTGATGTCGCTTTAACCCTTGATTTGTCGGGAATAATTGCGACAAATACAACTGTTTCGAGAGAAAATTTGCAAACAAATATCAGCGAAAACGGGGGTTTGAGCGGAAAGCCTCTGCAAATTCGTTCTAACGAAATTATTTCCAAAATCTACCGATATTCAAATGGAAAATTACCGATCATCGGTGTCGGCGGAATTTTCACAGCCGAAGATGCGTTTGACAAAATCGCTTCCGGCGCGTGTTTAATTCAGGCTTATACCGGATTTATTTATCAAGGTTTTACGTTTGCGCGTGATATAAATTTCGGCTTACATAAGATTTTGCGTGAAAAAGGCTTGGCGAATCTAGACGAAGCGATTGGCTCTAAATTAAGTCCAAAGTCCAAAGTCTAAAGTCCAAAGTCGGATTGATATTTGGACTTTAGACTTTGGACTTTGGACTCATTAAGGTTTGACACAACCAATTGAGTCGCTATAATAAATTCTTTTGTGTTTTGCGCTTGCATAAACGCAGAGTTATTCTATCAAATGATGATAGTTGATTTAACCACACTAAAGAATTCGCTGTTTTCGTTCGATTTCGCGCTGACACCGGAAGAAATAAATCTGGAGAGCGAAGAAGCGACATTGAAAAATGTTGTCAAAGCACAGGGAAATTTGAAAAAAGGAATCGCGCAGATTGATGTCGAAGGCAAGATTTTTTGTGATTTTGAAATAGAATGCAGTCGTTGTCTGACTTCGGCGGAAAGTTCGCTTGAAATTGCTTTCGACGCGGCTTTTGTTTCGCCGGAAAATTATACGGAAGCGAAAGAAGCCGAAATCGGTGTGGAAGATTTGGAAGTTTCCGTCATTGAAGACGACCAAATTGATTTGACGGAACTCGTCCGCGAACAAATTTTATTGAGTTTGCCGACGCAGATTTTTTGCAGAGAAGATTGTCAAGGTTTATGTCCGAAGTGCGGGGCGAACCGAAATTTGATAAATTGTAAGTGTGAAGAAACAGAAATTGACCCGCGCTGGAAAGCGTTGGGCGATTTGAAATTTTAGAATAATAATATAAGGTAATTTAACGAAAAATTTTAAGAGGAAATTATGCCAAATCCAAAACGAAGACATTCCCATTCGCGCACACGGATGCGCCGCGCACACGATCATTTGAAAGTTCCGCAGTATTATATTGATGAAGTTACGGGCGAAGCAATGAAACCGCATCGCATTAACCCGGAAACCGGAATGTATAAAGGTCGCCAAATTATTGTCGTCAAAGAAACTGAGTAAGTTGACCGAATTCAGCAGGTTGACCAAGTTGAATAATTGATTCGGTCAAATCGGCAAACACGGCAAACCCAAATAATGAAAAACGCAGGAATTATCGGTGTCGGACACGCTTATCCGAGCGGAATTCTGTCTAATGCCGATTTGGAAAAAATCGTCGAAACTTCCGATGATTGGATAACTTCCCGAACCGGAATCAAGCAGCGTCATAAAGCTGCCGATGATGAATATACATCGCAATTCGGCACGAAAGCGGCGCAGATGGCACTCGAACGCGCCAATCTAAACGCGGAAGATATTGACTTGATTATCTGCGCGACGACGACTCCCGACCAGATAATGCCTTCAACCGGCGCGTTGATTCAAGCCCAAATCGGCGCGACAAATGCCGCGGGAATGGATATTTTTGCGGCTTGTTCCGGTTTTTTATATGGTTTGACGATGGTTGAATCAATGGTAAAAACCGGACAAATCAATTACGCATTAGTTATCGGCGCAGAGGTTTTGACGAAATATGTTGATTATACGGATCGCGGAACTTGCGTAATTTTCGGAGACGGCGCAGGCGCGGCAGTCGTCGGCGCGGTTGCCGAAGGCAAAGGAATTTTGGCGACGAAAATCCGTTCCGACGGACGCTATGAAGAAGCTCTTTATGCGCCCGGTGGCGGAACAAAACTGGGAACGACGCACGAAACGATTGACAACCGCGATCATTTTTTCAAAATGAAGGGCAATGAACTTTTCAAAGTCGCGGTGCGTTCGATGGCTGAAATTTCGGCGGAAATGCTTGAAAAAGCCGGTTATACTGTTGATGATGTTGACCTTGTTATTCCGCATCAGGCAAATCAGCGAATTACTGACGCGGTTGCTTCGAGGCTCGGCGTTTGCGAAGAAAAAGTTTATTCAAACATTGCCGAACACGGTAATACTTCGTCCGCTTCGATTCCGATTGCGCTCGACGAATGTATTCAATCGGGTAAAATCAAAGACGGAAGTTTGGTTTTGCTGACTGCTTTCGGCGGCGGCGCAACTTGGGGCGGAACCGTCATAAGATTTTAGAATGAGTAAAATTGCCTATATTTTTCCCGGACAAGGTTCTCAAGCCGTCGGGATGGGAAAAGATTTATTTGACAATTTCCCTGTCTCGCGCGAAGTTTTTGAAGAAGCCGACGACGCGCTCGGTTTTTCGCTTTCGGCGATGTGTTTTAACGGCACGGAGGAAGATTTAGCTTTGACGGCGAATACGCAGCCGGCGATTTTGACAACTTCTGTAGCGGCATTTCGAGCGATGAAAAGCGAAGGTTTTCCGTTGCCGGATTTTGTTGCCGGACATAGTTTGGGCGAATATTCGGCACTGGTTGCGGCAAATGCGATGAGTTTTTCCGATGCGGTGAAAATAGTCCGCAAACGCGGCGAATATATGCAGGAAGCCGTGCCGGTTGGAGTCGGCGCGATGGCGGCGATTCTGGGATTACCGCTTGAAACGGTTGAAATCGCTTGTGCCGAAGCCGCTGAAGAACAAGTTTGCAGTCCGGCGAATATCAATTCGCCCGCGCAAATCGTCATTGCCGGAAATGCGGAAGCGATTGACCGCGCTTGTGAATTATTGAAGGAACGGGGCGCGAAACGGGCGATAAAATTGAATGTTTCCGCTCCTTTTCACTGCGCTCTGATGCTTCCGGCGCAGGAAAAATTAGCGAAAGATTTAGCGGAAATTGATTTTCAAAATTTGCGGTTTCCAATCGTCGAAAATATTTCCGCTGAAATGAACACGGAAGGCGAAAGAGTAAGAACAGCTTTGACCGAACAAGTTTCAAATCCGGTGCGTTGGGCGCAATCAATTGAAAATTTGATAATCGAGGGAGTTGACACTTTTATCGAAGTCGGAACGGGAAAAGTTTTATCAGGTTTGGTTAAACAAATTAACCGTGATGTTCGCAGTTTGAATGTCGAAAATGCAGACAGTTTGAAGGAAACATTAAATAACTTATAAAGGAATCAGGAGAAAATATGTCAGAAGTTCAAGATAAAATTAAACAGATTATTGTTGATGAATTAGGTGTGGATGAAGCGGAAGTTACGGAAAACGCCCGCTTTATCGAAGATTTGGGTGCGGACTCATTGGATTTGGTCGAACTCGTAATGCGTTTTGAAGAGGAATTCGATATTGAAATTCCCGACGAAGACGCGGAAAAAATTCAAGCTGTCCGAGATGCTTATGCTTATGTAGAACAGCATAAAGAAGATTAATTTCGTGAATCGTGAATCGTAAATCGTCAATAGAAAGAATTGCGATTTACGATTCACGATTTACGATTTACGATTTACTAAATATTATGAAACGTCGTGTTGTAGTAACCGGATTCGGATTGGTCACGCCGTGCGGAAATGATGTCGAAACCACTTGGTCGGCAATGCTTCGCGGCGAGAGCGGTGTGGACTATATCAAGAAATTCGACACTGAAAAATTTTCGGTCAAAATTGCGGCGGAAGTCAAAAATTTTGATCCGCTGGATTTTCTCGAAAAGAAAGAAGTGCGAAGAATGGGCGCGTTCACACATTTTGCGATTGCCGCGTCCGACGAAGCAATAAAGCACAGCGGTTTGAAAGTTGACGCTTCCAATGACGAAATGATCGGAACATATATCAGTTCCGGCATCGGCGATTTTTGGGCGATTGAACGCGAACACGATAAAATGTTGTCGGGCGGACCCGACCGCGTTTCGCCGTTTTTTATTCCGCAGTCAATTGTTAATTTAGCATCGGGCAATGTTTCGATTCGGCACGGTTTAAAAGGTCCGAACACGGCGACGGCGACGGCTTGCGCGGCGGGCGCACACGCGATTGGCGACAGTTTTCGTTATATTGAGCGCGGCGATGCCGACGCGATGATTTGCGGCGGCGCGGAATCGGCAATTACGCCGATGTCGGTTGCCGGATTCGCTTCGATGCGTGCGCTTTCAACGCGCAATGACGATCCGAAACACGCTTCGCGCCCGTTTGATTTGGAACGCGACGGCTTTGTCTGCGGCGAAGGCGCGGGTCTGATGATTTTGGAAGGACTCGATTTTGCTAAAGCACGAGGAGCGAAAATCTACGCGGAAATTGTCGGTTACGGAATGAGCGGCGACGCTTATCACATTACTGCGCCTGATGAAACGGGTTCGGGACCGCGCCGCGTGATGCTCAAAGCGATAAAAGACGCGGGAATTTCCCCTGAACAAATCACTTATATCAACGCACACGGGACTTCAACGCCATATAATGATAAATTTGAAACGATGGCGATCAAACAGGCATTCGGCGAACACGCTTACAAATTGGCGGTCAGTTCGACCAAATCAATGACCGGACACGCGCTCGGCGCGGCTGGCGGCATCGAAGCCGTTTTCAGCGTTTTGGCTTTGTATAATCAAATTTTGCCGCCGACAACCAATTACGAATTTCCCGATCCCGAATGTGATCTGGATTATGTGCCAAATGAAGCGCGAAAAACCGATATTGAATTCGCTTTGTCCAACAGTTTTGGATTTGGCGGAACAAATGCGTGTTTGATATTCAAGCGTTTTGAAGAATAAATTTTATAGAATTTTTGGAACCTTGCGTTAAAAGCGTAAAGTCCTGAAGGTTTTCACCGAAAACAAATAGAAAAAGCAGGGTTTATGCAAAGGTCAGATGTTATAAAGGCTTGGGGGAAAATACTCACCGGACGACAGCCGTCGCTCTCGATTGAAATTACGCGCGAATGTCCGCTGCGCTGTCCGGGCTGCTACGCTTACGAGCCGGAACACTTACAGGAAATCGGGCAGACATTGCGAACCGTCAGCGATTACAAAGGCGATGAACTCGTCGCCAAAATGTTAGAGCTAGTCAAGGAACATCGTCCGCTGCATCTTTCGATTGTCGGCGGCGAACCGCTCGTCAGATTTCGTGAACTCGACATCTTACTGCCGCAATTGAGCGAAATGGGCATTGCCGTTCAAATCGTTACGAGTGCCGTGCGCGAGATTCCTAAAGATTGGAGCAAAATCAAAGGTTTATACATCGCCGTTTCGATTGACGGTTTGCAGCCTGAACACGACGAACGGCGCAAGCCCGCGACTTACGAAAGAATTTTGCGAAACATCAGCGGACATCAAATCACGGTTCACTGCACTGTAACCGGACAAACGGCGAATCGTCCCGGTTATTACGAAGAATTTCTCGAATTCTGGTCATCCCGCGAAGAAGTTCAAAGAATTTGGTTCAGTTTATTCACGCCGCAGATCGGCGCGGAAGGCGAAGAAATTCTGACACCGACAATGCGAACCAAAATAATAGATGAACTCGAAGAATTTCAACATAAATTTCCAAAACTGAATATGCCGAAGCAGGTCATCAGCGGCTATCGAAATCCTCCAAAATCGCCTCAAGAATGTATTTTCGCCCGCACGACGCTTAATTTAACAGCAAATCTCAAGGATAAAGTCGTGCCGTGTCAATTCGGCGGAACGCCCGATTGTTCACAGTGCGGATGTTTCGCTTCCGCCGGACTCGCGGCGGTTGGCAATTATGAATTATTCGGTGCGATTCCTGTGCATAAAATTTATAATGTATCCGACAGTATTGGAAAATCCGTGAGAAAAGTTTTAAATTAATTATTATGAAAATCATCGTTTTAATGAAGCAGGTTGCCAACAAAGACGCGGTTTTGCGAATTGGCAAAGATGAAAAATGGATTGACGAATCAAACATCGCTCACCAAACCAACGAATCCGACGGTTACGGATTGGAAGAAGCATTGCGCCTGAAAGAAGCGAAAGGCGAAGGTGAAGTAATTGTTTGCACACTCGGCGGACAAAGCGCGAAAACGGTTATCAAAGACGCGCTGGCACGCGGCGCAGATCGAGCGATTCACATTATTGTTGAAGAAGACAACAAATTATCGCCGCATCAAATCGCCAAAGCGATTGCCGATGCGGTTCGTGACGAAAATGCCGATTTAATCTTCACGGGTTTGCAGTCCGACGATGCGAGTTACGGACAAACGGGCGTGATTTTAGCCGAACTTCTCGGCATTCCGCACGCGACGATTGTAATTGACATTGACCGCGAAACTCTGAACGGCAGTTTGCGCGTCAAACGCGAACTTGAAAGCGGTTGGTATCAATGGTTCACATATCAACTGCCCGCGCTTTTGACAATTCAATCCGGAATTTCGCAGATTCGTTATGCTTCCTTAAAAGGAATTATGGCGGCGAAAAAGAAGGAAATTAAAGAAATTACGCCGACGATTGAAGATTTCGGCGCGGCGCAGCAAATCCAAAAAGTTTATATGCCGCTTAAAACCAAACAAACTCAAATGCTCGGCGACGGCGACGCTAAACGCGGCGCGGTTGAATTGGTTGAAAAACTTAAAACCGAAATTCGCGTTTTGTAAAAATTATTTTAGTTTTTACAGTTTTAGATCCTTGTTATACTTACAAGAAAGATTTTCCAAACACAATAAAGCCAATGTGAACTAGGATTTACATTGGCTTTTTCAATTGAAATATAAAGCAAAAATTACTGTATTATCAATCTTTATATTCTCAAAAATTCATAAAATTCAAAAATTGACTTTAATTTATCCATTTCTTGTGATATTTTACATAAACATTTCTTATTTCAGCAGAATTTGTCATAAGGTTCTGTTATCTAACAATAAAAAAAATTCAACGGAGGAGAAGAATGAGTTATAGATCAATTTTGACTATTTTTACGATAGTTGTTTTTTGTGTTGCTCTGACTGTCAAAGTTTCGGCTCAAGGAACAACATCCCGAATAACGGGAACAGTTACAGACAATTCGGGAGCGACCGTATCCGGCGCAACCATAACTTTAACCAATGAAGGAACAAATACTTCGATCAGGACGGAAACCGGCGCGAACGGATCATATACATTTGATTTGATTCAAGTTGGAACTTACAGCGTAGGGGTTGAAAAACAGGGATTCAAAAAGTTTCTCTCCACAGAAAACAGGGTCAGCGTCAATCAGCCGGCAACCGTCAATGTTACATTGGATATCGGCGGCATTGCCGAAACCGTAACAGTGCAGGGAACTGCCGAACAAGTTCAGACGAGTTCGTCGGGAAATCTCGGAAGCACAATTACACGGCGCGAAGTCGAGAGTCTTCCGATTGTCGGTAATCGCGGACGTAATCCGCTTGATTTACTTAATTTCCAACCGGGCGTTATCAACACTTTCGGCGTAACAGGCGGCGGCGGCGTTCACGTCAACGGTTCGCGCGACCGCGCATTTAATTTTACGCTCGACGGTGTTGATATTAATGAATCCAGCGCGGGCGGTTCAAATTTCACGCCGCTTCGTCCGAATCCCGATTCGATTGAGGAATTTCAGATCGTAACCAGCAATTTTACCGCTGAACTCGGACGAAGCAGCGGCGCACAAGTTACATATATTACTCGTTCGGGCAAAAACCGCGTCTTCGGGAATGCTTTTGAATTTTATCGAACGCCGGAATTTAACGCCAACGAATACGGCAATAATCTGAACGGCATTCCGCGACCGCAATTTATTCAGCACATATTCGGCGGCAGCGTCGGCGGTCCGATTATCAAAGATAAATTTTTCTTTTTCACCAATTTGCAGTTGCTCAGGTCAAACGATACTGCGCCGATTACCAGAATTGTCTATACACAAGCTGCCAGAAACGGAATTTTTCGATATGTGCGCGGCGGAACAAACGCCCCCGTATCATCCAATAATCCTTCGGTTGATGCCGCCGGAAATCCGGTTTTTCAACCGTGCAGCGCGTCTTTAACAACCGGCTGTCTGGCGACGTATAATGTCAACGCCAACTCTGCCGCCGGAGCAGGAAATCCGACCGCAGTTGGTTTAGACCCGGCGATTTTAGGTGTCATTAATTCAACTCCGCTGCCAAATAATTTTTCGGCGGGCGACGGATTAAATACGGCGGGTTACAGTTTTAACACGCCCGGAATCGAAAAGCAGTATGATTTCGTAATGAAACTCGACTACAAATTTGCCGATGATAAATTGCTTTATGTTCGTTATGCACAGGGCGAGCAAAATACTTTCGGCGACGGCGGAGCAAACAGCGGACGACCTGTTTTTCCCGGCACTCCCAATATTGTTGATACATTTCGCACACCAAAAAATCTCGCGGTAAATTATCGCTGGTCGCCGACTTCCAATATAACAAATGAATCACTTTTCGGATTCAGCAGATTTGCCTTCAGTTTCAATACGCCCGAACCTGATCCGGCAATTCCCTATTCATTTAATAATTCCGTCAACACGCCGAATCTCAATTTCAGCTATAACGCCAGAAGTGTTGATACATATCAGGTTATTGACAATCTGACGTGGGTGAAAAACAATCACATTGTCAAAGGCGGAATAAATTTTCGTTACAACATTGCCAATGATGACAGATCGAGTGTCGCCGGCGGACAAATCGAACCGCTCGTATCTTTTAGTGCCGGAACAAACACTTTCGGTTCATTCGGTTTGCCCGCGACCGCAATTGCCTCCAACGATCTAACCCGTCTGCGCGGAACAATTAACGATTTGCTCGGCAGAATCGGCAGTTATACACAGGCGTTCGTTTCAGACCCGGATAATCCGGGACAATTTGCGTCACCCGGAACACGCTGGCTTTTCAAAGCGACTTATCCCGAATACGATTTTTACGCCCAGGACACCTGGAAATTCCGTCCGAACTTTACGGTTGATTTGGGATTGCGCTGGGAATTTAAGCTGACTCCGAAATCTGACGGCAGACCGATTTTAGCACCTGATAAATCAGTCGTGATCGGCGCGGCTCCGGCAAACGATATTAAATTTGTCGAAAAAAAGTTGTTTAATAATGATTTGAACAACCTTTCGCCGTCCATCGGTTTTGCCTGGGATCCGCTAAAAGACGGAAAAACTTCCATTCGCGCCAATTATCGTCTGGCGTATGACCGATTCCCGACGTTTTTGTTTTCTTCAAGCATCTTCCAAAACGCGCCGGGAAATACTTTTTTAGGAAACAATTCGGCGTTTAATCAAGGAGCAAATTTGCTCAGAAACGGTTTGCCGTCATTAGCTCCGACTCGAACGCCTGATGAATTAAGACAGCCAAAGTCATTTGATACAGGCGGCGTGACGGTGATTGATCCCAATTTGAAATTCCCTGAAATTCATCAATACGCGCTTAGTTTTCAGCGTGAAGTTTTCAAAAATACCGTCGTCGAAGTAACTTATATCGGCAAACACGGCACGAATCTTTTCGGCGGTTACGACACTAACCAAGTCAATATCAACGCCTCCGATCCGCGATGTCCGGGCGAAACTTTTTTGAGTGCGTTTAAAGCCGCTCAAAATACTGCAAATACAAGCGTCTGTTTAGCTGGTTTGTTGATTGGCGGAGCAAATACAGCCGCCAATACAGCCGCATTCCGTTCGCAGTTTTCAACGCAGCTCGCTCAAAACTCGGTTGCCGCAGCAGCAGCCACGCTTTCTGCCAGAAGCCAAACGGTTGCGGGTATTCCTACCGCGACTTTGACCGTCAACGGTTTCAGTCCGTTCTTTTTCCAAAGATTCCCGCAATTTACCGGCGCGTTAAATGTGATAGACAGCAACGATGTGTCGAGATATAACGGACTCGAATTCCTGCTCAAACGCAGATTCAACGCAGGTTTGGGCTTTCAGGTCGGCTACACTTTAAGCAGTTCAAAAGACACACGCTCGTTTGACCCGACATTTACGACTGTTTCCCGCGGTTCTTCGCAGTCAGCCGGCGGTACGCCGTTTGATATTAACAATCGCCGTTTGAATTACGCGCCGTCGGATTTCGACAACCGGCACGTTTTACAGGCAACTTATGTTTATGAATTGCCGTTCGGCAAAGGCAGAATGTTCGGCTCGAATATTCCGAGAGTTCTCGATTATGTGATCGGCGGCTGGCAGATAGCCGGAAATGTTCTGTGGACATCCGGCAGACCGTTCACGGTTTATTCCGGCGCGAATACATTAGACATTATTTGAAATAAGATAATTCCTCAACATTTGTAAGATCAATCGTTTGCATTGGCTGGCGAAATGTAACTCGCAGATTGTGCAATCCACAGGCAATCTCCATTATTACGTCCGAGATATTCTCTTTCGTCA
>JBBPXX010000031.1:0-7934 GCA_038200505.1 Pyrinomonadales bacterium
CTTAAAGTTTGCCAGTGTTTATTTTTTGATTTGATATTTGTTTCGCGCTAATGTCTTTGCTATATTTCAATTACAAAACATTTCGGGAGAATTTACAATGAAAAAATTTGCGTCTATTTTTTGCCTGCTGATAATGATGGCGGCTTTGACCGTTTCGGCAATTGCTCAAAAAACATCATCGAAAGATGAAATGTTCGGCAAAATTGCCAAACTTTCGCAGACAAAAAAATCGGAAGATAAAGATAAGGCTTATCAAATGAGCAAAGATTATTTGGCTCAATTTGGAAAAGATAACGACGAAAAAGCAACAAAAATCAAAGAATTTGTCGAAAAATATCGCACTTCGGCAATCAACATAAAGTTGGACGACGGCAAAACCGCCGAAGCATTTACGCTCGGCAAGGAAATTTTGGCGGATGAACCGGAAAATTCCTACGTTACAATGAATCTTGCTTACGGCGGCTACGAAGCGATGACCAAGAAAAAAGACAAATCCTTCGCCGCCGATTCGGTAAAATACGCAAAAAAAACACTGGAACTTTTTGAAGCGGGAAAACTGCCGAAAACTTTTCAGCCGTTTGCCAATCAAGCCGAAGCGACGGCTTTGATGTATTACGTTATCGGTAGTTTTGCGGTTGATAACGACACAAAGCAAGCGGCGGAAAATTTTTATAAAGCACTTCAATACGATTCAAAAATAAAAAACACGGCATATCCGTATTATTATATCGCCTATAATTACGAAAAAATGTACGAAAAAGGGGCAAAGGATTTTCAGGCTAAACACGGAAATAAAACAACTGAAGATGACGAATACAAAAAGGATAACGCCAATCTTGAGAAATTGCTTGATAGAATGCTCGATTCCTACGCCCGCACGGTGAAAATCGCCCAAGCTGAAAATAACCCGACCGCAAGTGCTTGGAAACAAAGATATATGGAGATTTACAAATTCGTCAAACAAGGCGAAGCCGGCGCGGATGAATATCTAAACAATATTTCTTCAAAGCCGATGCTCGATCCGAATTCGATTTAGTCTGACGAAAAATCCTTTGACATTATGACTGTTTGAAGTTAGCCTGATTCATATCAGGCTTTTGTTTTTTAAATCTATTCAGGCGGATTTTTCCCAGTGAACGCATCAAAACAGGCATTAGCCGAAAAATTTTCATTTACTTCCAGCATCAAAGCGGACGTTTGGCAGCACAAATCAAACCCGAAAGCGTTTGAATGGTGGTATTTCGACGCGCTCAGCGAAGACGGACGCGACGCGGTAGTGATAATTTTTCTCGACAATTTCATTTTTTCGCCGCGTTATAATTCGACAAATCGCCGGCGTAATAAATTTACCGATAAATTTCGCCGAAAAAGAAGTTCACCGGAAAATGAACGAGTTCCCGCGCTCACCTTCACATATTACCGCGACGGCAAGCCGGTTTATCGCGCCATCAATGAATTCGCGCCCGAAGATTTCTCCGCGAGTTCGGAGACGCCTTCGTGCCAAATCGGAAATAATTCTTTCCGGTTAGAATCCGCGCCTTACGGAACGGGTTACGTTCTTTCCATCAATGCCAAACTTCGCAAAAACCGCCGTTTGGAAGCGCATTTTGAATGGCTTTCCATCGAAAGCGATTTTCTACCCGAAAAACCAATCAACAAAGAAGATTCCCACGCTTGGAATCTGGTCGTTTCGCGGGCTGACGTAACCGGCAAAATCAGCATCGCCGACGATAAAGGAAAAGACGTTGATGTCATAAATTTTCGCGGAACAGGTTATCACGACCACAATTTCGATGATCGCTGGCTGCCCGACACCGTTTCCGAATGGCAATGGGGACGCGCTCATTTCGCGGACGCAACCGCCGTATTTTACCGCTACAAAGAAATCGGCGAAGATGTTGCAACAACTAAACTTTTCACCGTCCGCGACGGCACATTGCGCGACCGCAATGCCGATTACGAAAAGCAAAGTTTTCGGCGCGACAAATTCGGCATAAAATACCCGACTCGTCTGCGTTTCGTAACCGACGACAACGTGCGTCTGCGCGTCGAACAGACAAAAATTATAGATTCGAGTTTTTTCTACCTGCGTTTCCTGAGCGAAATGACCTTAACCCTGCGCGACGGCAAACCCCGCAAAGCCGTCGGCATCACCGAATATCTCGCCCCGAAAGCCTTAAAATACCGCTGGCTCGACTGGCTGACAAATATGCGAATCGGCAGAAAAGGTAAAGGTTCTTTTTTGCCGTAAATTAAAATCCCAAAAAAGAAAAAGGCATCGAGACGATGCCTTTTTCTTTTTAATAAAATTGGTACACCCGGCAGGATTCGAACCTGCGACCCTCTGGTTCGAAGTCTATCCTTAGATTCGTTCATACGATTTAATCCGATTTAATAATCACTCATAAATCCTTTATTTTCAACAATAAAATGATTGCCCTATTTAATGAAATTTATCTCGTTTTAATGATATATTATCTATTAGAGGAAAGTTTAGAGGAAATTAGAGGAAAGTTTTATGACTGAAAAAACCGATAAAAAAGATTGGCGAACAGAAAAAAGGAAACCGGACGGAAGTATAAAAACCGTCAATGGAAAACTGTATGCCCGGATTCAGTATTTAGACGAAAGCACAGGTAAAAGAAAAGAGAAATTGCGTCCGGCGAAAAATCGGACACAAGCGCGTGAACTTATCAAAGTGATGCGCCGTGAATTAGATCAAGGCGGTCAAACGGCTTTGGAATCGGACAAAATCACTTTCAAACAAATTGCCGAACAGTATCAAAAAATCAGAGTTATCAAACCTGTCTTTCAAAATGGTATTAAAGTCGCCGGGATGCGTTCGTATAAGCGGCAATTTTCGTTTATGAAGCCTCTTATCTCGTTCTTTGGAAAGAAAGCAATCCGAAGTATCAAACCGAGCGATTTGGAAGCCTACAAAGCGCAAAGATTGAATACAGCCGTTGTTATTGAAAAGAAAGTTAAGAAATCTAATCCGATAAAAGAACGGAAAAAATTCATTTGGGAAAAAGTTAAATTTTCAAGTCAGCGATCAATTGCGTCGGTCAATCGTGAATTGTCTTTGCTTCGACAGATTTTTGTTTTCGCCGAAGCCGAAGATTTTATTTTGCGAAATCCGTTTGCGCGAACGAAGAAAATTATTTCGACAGCCGCCGAAGTTTGTCGGGATAGAGTTTTAAGTTTTGACGAAGAAAAAATGTTGCTTGCTGCTTGCGAGAATGAAAATCGAAAACATATCAAACCAATAATCATCACGGCACTTGATACAAGTATGAGAAAAGGCGAACTTTTGAAACTTCGTTGGAGTGATGTTGATTTGGATGCCGGAATCATTACTGTTCAGGCAACAAATGCGAAAACTGAAAAAATGAGAATGATCGGTATGACTTCCCGCGTCAAAAGTGAACTTGAAAATCTTTGGAAACAATCGCCAAAGGATAAAACCATTCTTGTTTTCGGTATTAAATCGAATTTCAAACACGCTTGGACATCGGCAATCAATGAAGCCGGATTAAAAGATTCAGATTTACGTTTTCACGATTTGCGGCATAGCGGAATAACGCGAATGATTCGCGCCGGAATTCCCGCGTCCGAAGCAATGAAAGTTTCCGGGCATAGCGAAATGAAAACCTTTCAGCGATATGTAAATTTGACGAATGACAGCGTAACCGCATCTGCGAGTTTATTGGATAGTTTCAATCACGGGCAACAAATCAAAATTCAGACTGAAACGACATCTGAAATGGTGAACTAATGAATAAAGACGGAATATTTAAGGAACTGGAAACTGAAAAGCAGAGTGTAAAGAATCAGTTTTTACGAATGATTTCCGAACTTGAGCCGCAAGTTTGGGAGAATCTACCGTTTACAGAGTTTGAACATTTGTTAGCAATCATTTCAGAAAAAGACAAAAAAAATGTTGAAGATTTTCTTCAATTAAATCAATTGATTGTAAAAGACAATGTTTCAGTTAAAGATTTGATTTCAGTATTTCCGAATACCGACAAGAAATTATTAGAAACTAATTTCCATAACTTCAAGCGGCAAATGGTTACTTGGTCGGAAAAATACGCTTTAACGAAAGATTGGATTTTCGAAAGTGTAATTCCTGTAATGGAAAGTCATTTAAGAAATAACAAGAAAAATGAAATAATCGTCGGCGGTTTGATTTATCTTCGATTAGCAGAGGATTTACCAGTCAAAGTTAGAATTAAGGATAGATGGAATCCGCGTGTTGAGAGTTTTTCAGATTATGAAAAGCGTGTAAAACAAACCCTTAAAGAACAATGAAAAAATTTCACGGGAAAAATAGAAGGTTATAAATTAAAAACCAAACCGCTTGATTTAATTGAAAAAATCAAATGGCTTATTTTGTGGAATATCAAAGAATGGACAATACCAGACATTGTTATTAACGAATTGAAAATTAAACCCGGCAAAACTGTAAAGGAAGTTGAACGGTATGAACAAAAATCAAACAATGTTTACGATGAAATTCAAAAATTAAAATCCTACGATCTTCCAGTCAGGACGAAACTGAAAAAAAAGTGAAAATTTAGTGGAAGATTTTCAGTGATTCAAAAAATTCATTTTTTCATTTTATTGCGTTTTAATAGTCATCAAGTCAAACAACTTGATGACTATTTTTATTAAGAGGTGAAAAAAATGACAACAGCGACGGAAAATTTGAAAAACTTAAAAACTCCGAGGGAACTCGAACAACGGAAAATCCTTTCTCAAACTACGCAATGGCGCGAACGGAACGCCGGGAGATTAAAATTTTATCGAATCGGGAATAAGATTTTTTATTCGGATTCGCAAATAGAAGATTTTTTCCGACTAAATGAGGGAAACGCGGCGGCGTAATGAAATTATGGACAACGAAAAAAGAATTAAAATCGAATCAAAATTCGATGAAATTTTTGAATTATTGGACGGTGAAACGGACGAGCGTTTGATCTCGGCGGTTGGTGAAATAAAAAATTCCGGCAGAATTTTGTCCGAAATTTTGTCCGAAATTTTAGAAAATTGAAGCCGCAAATAACGCTTTGCGGCTTCGATATGTTTGGAATGTCCAAAAGGAAAGTATATGAGAAAGAATAGCACAAAAAGCGTAAAAAAACAGCCGGATTTTGTTTCAATTTCCGATGTTTATTTTGACCGCATCAAACATTATCAAGACAATTCGCGGCAAATGATATGGATAAAATTATATCTAAATTTGCTAGACGATGTTGATTTTTGTCTTTTGAGTGATGATTGCAAATTTCATTTTCTCGGATTGTTGTTGTTAGCGGCGAAATTAAACAATCGCTTGCCGAACAATCCGCAGTTTTTAGCGCAAAAACTTTCTGCAACGTCTGAAATTGATGTCGAAATTTTGTTGTCAAAAAAACTCTTAATTCCTTTCAAAGCCAGTAAAACAAAAGACAAGTCTGATAGCAATGTTCTATCGGACTGCTATCAAAATCCTTGCCTAGAAGAGAAGAGAAGAGAAGAGAAGAGAATGAGAATGAGAATGAGAATGAGAATGAGAAAAAAAGAGAAAAAAATGAGAAAAAAAAAGAAGAAAAAAAAGACGTGGCTTTCGCCCCGCCTTTTAGAAAAGACGTGAGAGGAAATGGAGAGGCGAGAGTAGAGGAAACGCGCACACACGCGCAAGACGCGGATTTTCCAAAAGAAATTCAAGATGAATTTTTTAATAATTTTCTCGAAAAAAATCCGCATTTTGATCCATTCGATTTAATGAATTCAATTCGCAAAGGTGAATACAACAAAGAAATCACATCATTTTCTAACACTAATCACGATTAGTTTTCATTTTGAAAATTTAATCAAAACCTTTTCACTAAAAATCTTTTGTTAAAAAAATTCTTCAAACAAAAAACAGTTTTATTTCGGGCGCGAAAATTTTTAGACGTTTGACGGGATCGGACAACCCGCGAAAAAATTATGAGTTATTTAAAGTATCCAAATTTATCGAAAGAGCAGGTGCAAACCTACGAAACATTGGCAATTCTCGAAACATCGGCGCGGCATCAAGCATTGAAAGCCGCCGAACAAAAGGCTTTTGAAGAAAACGAAAAGTATCAAGCCGAATTGGAAAAGGAATCGGAAAAACATCGTCTTGAACGCGAAAAGGAATTGAGAATCGAAGCCGAAAATTTCAGAAAAGAAGCGTCGGCGAATTTTGAACAGAATTTGCGCGAACAGTTTTTTGCCAAAAATCCACACGCGAGCGAAAGCGATTATTCGAGTGTCAAAGACGAATTGAAGAAACAAGCATTGCTTTCAAATATGGATTTTGGAAACAAAGCCGAAGAAATCACGAAAAGTCAGGGCAGTTACAATTCGATGTAAGGACGGTTTTATGTTTATGGAAATTGAAGATGACAACCAAAAACAGTCGGGAAACAGACGGCGCGACGGAACTTTCGGCGAAGGAAATTCTTTAGGCAAAAAGTGGCAATCCGGTCAAAGCGGAAATGTTAAAGGCAGACCGAAAGACGCGCTTCTTACCAAGGAAATCAGAGCGCAGTTGAATGAAGTTCGTGATGACGGGAAAACCAATGCACAAGCGATTGCCGAAAGTATGATAAGCCGTGCGATCAAAGGCGACGTTCGGGCGGCTGATTTAATTTTCAATCGAATTGAAGGCAAACCGCTTCAATCGGTTGATTTGAGCGTTACGACGGATTGGATGGCGACGGTTGAACAATTCGATATTTCAGAAACGGAGATGATAGATGGAGTTCGGGAACTACTCACAGAATTTTATCGAGATTCTGACAGCGACGGCGAATAGAATAGCCGGAAAGGTCAAAGAATCCGAACAGTCGGACGCATCCGCATTCGGTCAAAGAGTTGCATCTTTGCTGAATGTCGAACTTGACGATTGGCAAAAGGATTTTCTACAAATCGAAGCGCGGCAAACTTTACTTTTGGCATCAAGACAAATCGGAAAATCGTTCGTTACGAGCGTATTGGCATCGCATCAAGCCGTTTATTATCCGAACAGCTTATCAGTCATCATTTCGCCGTCTTTGCGGCAATCGTTGGAACTTCATTCAAAAATCAAAAATGTTTTGGAAGTCTGCGATGTCGGCATATCCAGACAAACCGAACTGACAACGGTTTTGAGCAACGGCGCGAAAATCCTTGCTTTGCCATCCGGTCAAAATACGATTCGCGGTTTTTCGCCGCATCTTTTGATTTTGGAAGAAGCGGCGCATCTTGCAGATGAAACATATTTTGCGGTCAAACCGATGCTTTTGCAGACACGCGGACGGCTTGTTTGTCTTTCGTCGGCGTGGTTTAGGCAGGGATTCTTTTTCGAGAATTACAATTCGGATAATGATCTTTGGGAAAAGATGAAAGTTACCGCGCTTGATGTGCCGCGAATTGACGAAGATTGGTTGGAAAACGAGAAAAGAAGTTTGCCCGAATGGATTTACGAATCGCAGTATCTTTGTAATTTCTTTGACAGCGAGAAACGGATTTTCAGTTTTGATGATATTCAAAACGCGCTTGATGATTCAATCAAGGCTTACAGTTGGTAAATATGGTTTTCCGTGAACTGACAGATGTTCAAAGACGTGCGATCCAATTTCTGAAAAAGGAATTGTCGGACCGGGAAAAACATTCCTTTGCTGAAATTTTATCGAAGTCGAAAAAAGGAAATATAAGTTATCGTTCGTTACTTTCAGCAAAGAAAATCTTAAAAATCACAGTAACTTTCGATACTTATGAGCGGTTTTGGAGTTTGGAAATATGACTAAACCACTCTGCACTGGAAGTGCAGAGGTTTTAAGAGTTGAACGCAAATAAAATTTGCTTGATTTGTTCTTCTCAGACCAAGAAAAGAAATTACAATAAATTCTTGCAATGAAATTGCATAGTTTTAGACTAACGGC
>JBBPXX010000032.1:0-29052 GCA_038200505.1 Pyrinomonadales bacterium
AAACGACTGTTCTTTTGCTTGTCCTTTTCGGCTTTGATTTTCTGTCGCAAATCTTCTACGCTTTCTTTTATCTCGGGTAAGGCTTTATTCATTTCCTTAGCTTAAAGATTTATTGCATATTCTTCAAGTCCATTCCGTATAACATTGCGGCAACAATTCTTGCATCGTGAACCTGAATGCCCGAAACACCGAATTTAACAACTAATTTGCGCCATTCTTTGTGGACATTTTCATCATCGGGCAAAAGCGGGAAAATCTTTTCGATTAACCGTAAAGAATGATTTGCTTGCTGAACGGAAAGACCAAAACCATTACGCGATGTCGGGCGTGTGCAGACATTCCAAAACTCGACACAAGTTTGCGGCAGTATAAAAATTTCATCGCCGCGTCCTTTTAGTTTTCTGATTGCCGAAAGCACGACCGCGTGGTTTGCATCGGCGCGAATCGCAAAGCGCAATAAATTATTGGTGTCGGGAATATAAATCATGGATGATCTTCGTAAATTCCCTCACGGCTCATCGCGTAATCGGAAAGCGGATTAAAATCGGCGGGCAGATTTTTCTCAAAATAATCAGCGAGTTCGTCGGCAAGTTTTTCAAATTCCTCATCGTTCGACGTTTTGTCCTTCGCCAATCTTTCAAGCGCGATTTCTTCAACCTTCCGCTTTTTCGATTCGGCTTCTTTTACGATTCCTTGATAAATGTTTTCGGGAACTTCTAAAACAATAGAATGTGTTATCATTTTTACCTCTCAAATGTATATTAACAAAAATCAAATCCTGATATTCCCAATTTTCTCCGGCTTTTTGTCCGAACTCGGTTTCAAATAAGGCGCGTCGGATTGTTCGCGTTTTTCTTGTGAATCGGATGAATGCCATTTCATCCATTCGTCGGGCGCGTCGAAGGTTTCGCCGCCGTGTTGAGTTAGGCGTTTTCTAATGCGGCACATAACGGGCGTGTTGATGCCGACTCCCGAAATTACGGCTTGTCCTTTGGTGAGCGCGGGAAGTTCGGCGAGCATCGCGCGACCTGCGCCTTCGACGGATTGGGCGACGGTTTGCTGGTCAATCGGGTTGACGATTCGCATAATGATCTGCGTCATACATTGCGAGAGAACGTCTTGGTCTAATTTGCCCGGACGCTGTGTTATCAAGCCGATGCCGACACCGAATTTTCTACCTTCGGACAAGATTTGTTTTAAGATATTTGTCGAAACGACGCTTGCGCCGGCGGGTGCGAAACGGTGTGCTTCTTCTAAAAGCGTAAAAACCGGATAATCTACAAAATCGCCGCGTTCTTTCGGTATTTCTTCGCGCACCATCGCCATTCGCGCTTTGTTGACGCGCCGCAGAAGTGCGCCGACGATGACTTGCTGTTCGTGCTGTTCGATGTCTGAAAGCTGCAAAATCGTGCAGCGTCCGGGTTTGAAAAGTTCGTTCAAATCAATATGTTCGCTGGCGGTAAAAATGCTGTCGGATTTGCCGAAACGCGAATCCATACGCCACAGCAAACCGTCAATCGAAGACACATTGCCGCCCGAATCCTTTTGATTTTCAGAGCCGAATTTTTGATTATTCACTTCGTCGCGCAAATCGTGATAAGCGTAAGCATAATCCTGTTTGCGTTCCGCTTTGAGCCGTTCGCGCAAACTCGTAAAGGCTTGCGAAAGAAAATGCGCCATTTTGTCGCTTGTTCCTTCGGGCAACAAATATTTGACATCGGCTTCGGTCAAAGTCGAAAAACGCACTTTGATTTTGTCGGGCGTATAGATTTTGACTTCGGGTTTATAACCGTCGTCGCCGAAAAATTGCGAATTGCCCATAATCGAATTCATCGTATGATATTCGCCGTGCGGATCAACAATCAAAACGGCGGCGCGGTTGTGCGGCTGCATCAGTTCTTCAACCAAAACTCCGGCGGTGTAGGATTTTCCCGAACCAGTCGAAGCCAAAATTGCGAGATGCGTCGAAACGACATCTTTGACCGACAAAACAACCGGAACTTCGCCTTGTTCGCGTGTCAAAAGACTGCCGACGTGCGCCGAACCGATTTGCTGCGAAGTTTTCGGCGAAAGCATTCGCGCCAATGTTTCCGACGAAGCCAGAAAAATCGCATCGCCCGGATTCGGCGGAATGCGCGGATTGACAAAATCCTTCAAAGTGTTCGAGAAATAACCGATTGTTTCAACCGTAATCTCATAAATTTCCTGCGCGTCATCCAAACCGATCAGCGAAGAAATAAGATTCGGCGGCGTATTCGGATCGGACAAAAAAGCGTCAGGCAGATTCCGCACAAGTTTGCGCGATTTTATCGTGCCGATAATTTGCCGTTTTTCGTCGCCGATATTTGTTTGATAATAAACAAATTCGCCGATGCGCGTGCGTTTGTTGTCTTTGGTAATAAAAAGATACTCGTGCGGCATTTCGCCCGGACCTTTGACCGTGCCGGTTAGAAAATCTGTGGTTGTCATAAATTTAATCTGAAAGAGTGGTTTTTAGGAAAATTATAGCACGATAAAATGACATCTGCATTTGATGAGATTTTGATGAATAATTTCCGTTTGACCACTCGCAACTTTGTCGTTTTTGTCGAATATATTCAGCGTGGAAATTAACGCCGGAAGTAAATTCCGCATTGTGACACTTTGAAAAACTATCACAATCGTTATGTTTTGTTTTTTGAAATGCTCTAATATGATTCGATTTGTAATTTTTTGGAGGAAAATATCATTATGCAAAATTATGTCGCGCAATTTTTAATCGTTTTACTGTTGTTTATTTCCGCCTCGCCGGTGGCGGCGCAGACGGGCGATTGGAACGCGCTCACGTCGCAGGTTAATAAAGAGATTGCCGTTAAAGCCAAAAATCGAAAAACCGTTTTCGGCATTCTGACCGAAACAGATTCCGATTTAATAAAAGTTAAAACTTCCGGCGGTAAAAGTGTTTCGGAAGTTTCGTTCAGGCGCGAAGAAGTGGACAAAATTTGGCTTGCAGCACTCAGCAGTAGATCGAACAAAACACTACGCAATGTAGGAATCGGCGCGGCAGTCGGCGCAGGACTCGGCGCAGGACTCGCATTGATAGTTTTAGTAGCAACAGGCGGATCGGACAACACGGCTAAAGTAATAGTTCCTCCTACCCTAATCGGCGCGGGCATCGGCGCGGCAATCGGCGGAGCAAGCGGATTATTTTCACGACCGAAAAATAAAAAAGATCGTTTGATTTATCAAAAATGACGGCAAATGTTGCTTGATGCGGAAAAAAACGGAGAACTGATTTTCCTTGCATTATTTTCACATAAGAAATAATCACGGATAGACTTCACCTTAAACTTTCGTTTATCTTTTGAATAAAACCGTCAATTTTGTTGTTCTCGATCCAACGCGCGACAATTACCAAATCGTGTTCGGGGTCAACATAGATCATATTTGTCCCGTTACCGATATGCGCGAAGGCGGACGCGGGCGCAGACGGGTAAAGTTTTTTGTCGGTATTTAGAAACCAGTTCATAAAACCGTAAGTCGGCTGTGCGGCAGTCGGCGTTTTGGCTTGTTTGACGAATTCGGCAGAGAGAATTTGTTTGTCGCGCCATTTACCGTTATTGGCGGTCAGCAGTCCGAAACGCGCCATATCACGCGCTGAAATAAACATTCCGCCGCCCCAATGTCCGCCGCCGCTGACCGATTGGACGATTGAGCCGTCGAGGACGACGAAGGAATTTTCGTAGCCGAACCAACGCCAAGTGTTCGACGCGCCGATTTCGTCCATCACGTTTTCCTTCAAAACCTGCGGCAGAGGTTTGCGCCAAATATTAAGTACGGCGAGTGCGAGAGCGTTGACGCGCACGTCGTTGTATTCATAAACTTTTCCGGGTTCATTGCGCTTGCGATTGAGCCAGTTATTTGCATCTCTGTCCGGTCTGTCCGCCCAATCTGGTTTGCCCCAGAGCGTTCCTTCCCAGTCACTCGTCTGCCGTAAAAGACTGTCCCAAGTAATTTTACGATTGTGTTCGGTGTCGAATAAATTAATAAATTTTGATTTTCCGAAATTCTCCGCGTCAGCAAATTTTTGATTCGGATCGTATGCTAAAATCGGTGCCATTTCGCGTTCAACCGGCGCGTTTAGGTCTTTAATCATTCCGCGATCAAACGCCAAACCAACCACCGCCGAGAGAAAACTTTTCGTAACCGAGTGCGTCATATCAACGCGAAACGGTTCGCCCCATTCGGCGACGATGTAACCGTTTCTCAATATTATTCCGGTCGTTGCACCGCGCGGTTTATTTGCGCCGATATTTGCGCCGAACGGTTCGCGTCCAAACGTCTGCGTTTGCGCGAGTTCCATATCGCGCGGTGCTTTCGCTTCGCCTGCGACGGCAAAATCAACGGCTTCTTTGAGTTTTACCGCGTCCATTTTCGCCTGTTCCGGCGTTTGCCGCTGCCAATCATTTCCCGCCGGCGGAAAATACTTCGATTGAGAAAAATTCGGTTCGGCAAATGCGAAGATAAAACACAAGCCGAATGTTAGATAACAAAACGATATTCGGGCGAAAAATTTATTGTTCATAATTTTACGAATTGCAGAATGGACATAGAAATTTAATTAGATTGATTTTGTTTCTTTTACATTTAACAATAGTTTAGAGGATTTTTAAAATAAATTGCCGCTAACTCGAATGATTTGTTATTTTATTTAGCTTGAATTCAGATTCGCCCGACAATTTTCCTGCAAACTGAAGTGAATTTTGAAAGGCAATTTGAATGTTCGGATAAATCTGCTAAGTTGTTTGTAATGAATTCCGAAAATTTTCGCAGCGGTTATGCCGCGTTGATTGGTCGCCCGAATGCGGGAAAATCTACATTATTAAATCATCTCGTCGGCGGAAAAATCGCTGCCGTTTCCAACAAACCGCAAACGACGCGGCACAAAATCAAAGGTATCGTAACGCTTGACGACGGACAGATCGTTTTCGTTGACACGCCCGGCGTTCACAAACCCGGCTATTTACTCAATCGCCGAATGATGTCCGCCGTTCACGACGCGATTTTGTCGGTTAATGTCATTATTTTGATGCGCGATGCGTCTGTATCAACCGGAAACGGCGACAGATTTGTTTTGGATTTGGTCAAACAATCCGAAAAACCGGCGATTTTAGTTCTCAACAAAATTGATAAAATCAAAGACAAAACAGAGCTTTTGCCGTTGATGGAGTTTTACGCCAAAGAATATGATTTTGTCGAAATCGTGCCGATTTCCGCGCTCAAAGGCGAAGCGGTTGATAATCTTTTGAGGCAAATAATCAAATATCTGCCCGAAGCCGAACCGCTTTTCGCCGAAGATGAAATGACCGATCAATCAATGCGGACAATTGTCGCGGAAATGGTGCGCGAGAAAATTCTGCAAACGACGGGCGACGAAATTCCTTATGTAACGGCGGTAGTGACGGAAGTTTACGACGAATCAGACCCGACGATAACGCGAATCGCCTGCGCGATTTATGTCGAAAGAAGCTCGCAAAAGGGAATAATTATCGGCAAGGGCGGCATAAAATTGAAAAAAATCGGCACGGAAGCCAGATATGATATTGAAAAGTTGCTGGACAAAAAAGTTTTCCTCAAACTTTTTGTCAAAGTCGTCGAAGATTGGCGCAATCGCGCACGTGATTTGGACGAGATCGGAATTATGGAATAATTTGCTATTACTGAACGGCACGATTTTTGACGGTCAAAATAATTGCCACAAAAGGTCGCAAAAAACACAGAATAAAATTTTTTGAGATTTTTGTGCCTTTTGTAGCAATTTCTCGATTGAGCAAAAAGCAGTAATTTTCGTGCCGCTCGGTAATGGTAATTTGCAAGTTAAAAAATCAAAATCACCGTGCGAGATATTGTTCGAGAATCGGTTCGAGTTTATCAAAATCGAGCGGTTTATTTATCAAATCATCACAGCCGGCTTCGATGGCGCGGCGGTAATATGAATTGCCGTAAGCGGTTACCGCAATAATCGGAATTTTGCTGTAACCTTCAACTTTTCTGATAATCTGCGTGGCGGTCAAACCGTCCATCACGGGAAGCGACAAATCCATTAAAATCAGATCAGGCTGATTTTCTTTGGCTCTTTCGACGGCTTCCTGACCGTCTGCCGCTTCGATTACGTCATAGCCGAATCTTTGCAGCAGAAACTTCATCATCGTTCGCGTATCGGCGTAATCTTCAACGATTAAAACTATTTTTGACATAAAACACCTTTGCAGTTTAGAGAAAAACTAAAATAATGATACTAAAAGCATTAACAAAATTCAATACACTCGGTTTTACATTAAAAATTTACAATTGAAACTGACAAAAAAGAATGAGTAAAATGTTTTGGCAATATCTTGATTTTCAGATTATGCTTGCTGTTTTTCGGTGATTTGTAAAAATAAAACGGTTAACATTTTGAGATTTGGCGCGGATAATTTATGAATGTAGATTTAATAATTTATAATGTTGGACAACTCGTTACTTGCGCGTCAAACGGCTTTGCCAAAAAAGGCGCAGCGATGCAAGATGTCGGTTTAATTGCAAACGGCGCGGTTGCGGTCAAAGACGGCGTAATCGTCGCCGTCGGCAACTCCGACGATATTTTGCGCGAATATAAAACTGAAAACTTGATTGACGCACGGCAAAAAGTCGTCTGTCCGGCATTTGTCGAATGTCATACGCACATCGTCTTTGCTGGCGACAGAATCAACGAGTTTGAACTGCGAATAAAAGGCGCGACGTATTTGGAAATTATGGAAGCGGGCGGCGGAATCGTTTCGACGATGAAGCACACCCGGGAAGCGAATTTAGAAGAATTGGTTCAACAATCGCGCAAACGGCTCGATCAACTTTTAAAACTCGGCGTAACGACCTGCGAAGTCAAAACGGGTTACGGGCTTTCGACGAAAAGCGAGCTTAAAATGCTTGAAGCAATTATAAGTTTGCAGGAAATTCACAGCATTGATTTGATTCCGACATTTTTAGCCGCTCACGCCGTTCCGCCGGAATTTAAGGACAATCCAGATGATTATGTTAATTTGATTTGCGAAGAAATGCTGCCAAAAGTAAAACAGACAATTCAGGACTCAGGACTCAGGACCCAGAACTGTTTTGCCGATGTTTTTTGTGAAAAAAATGCTTTCAATCTCGAACAATCAAAAAAAGTTTTGCTTGCGGCGAAAAATCTCGGTTTCAAATTGAAAGCGCACGTTGACGAATTTACAAATCTCGGCGGCGCACAGATGGCAATCGAACTCGGTGCGGTTTCAATTGACCATTTAGACACAATTTCCGACGAAGAAATCGAATTGCTCGCCGCGTCCGAAACAATCGGAGTAATTACGCCGACGGTTAATTTTAATTTCGGCTCGACGGAATTTGCCGACGCGCGAAAAATGATTGATAAAAATTGTGCAATCGCGCTTTCAACCGACTTTAATCCCGGAAGTGCGCCGTGTCCGTCGCTGCCGAATGCGATGGCGATTGCCTGCCGTTATCAAAAACTTCTGCCGTCGGAAGCGTTGAGTGCCGCGACAGTAAATGCGGCAGTTGCAGTCGGTTTGGGCGAAAAAGTCGGCTCAATCGAAGTCGGCAAACAAGCTGATATTTTGATTTTAGACGCAAAAGATTATCGTCAGCTTGCTTACGAATTCGGCGGAAACTGCATCCAAACAATTATTAAAAATGGTAAAATCGCTGTTGAAAATTGACTTATCAAATAAAAATGAATGAAATTATTTTAGACGGTGAAAGTTTAACTTTTGAACAAGTACTCGCGGTTGCTTTCGGCAAACCGAACGCGCCGCACGTTATTTTGTCGGAAAAAGCCGAAGCGCAGGTCAAACGCTCGGCAAACGCCGTGCAGAAGTTGATTGGGCGCGGCGAAATCGCTTACGGCATTACGACGGGTTTCGGCGCGTTTAAAAACAAAATTATCTCAGGCGAAGAAGTCGAGATTTTGCAGAGAAACATTGTCGTCAGCCACGCCGTTGGTGTTGGAAAACCGTTTGACATTCCGACGACGCGGGCGATTATGCTGATTCGCGCCAACACTTTGGCGAGCGGATTTTCGGGAATCAGACTTGAAACGCTCGAACTTTTGCTCGAATTTCTCAATCGCGGAATTCATCCCGTAATTCCTGAAAAAGGAAGTTTGGGCGCAAGCGGTGATCTCGCTCCGCTCGCGCATATGGCGTGCGTTTTGATCGGCGAAGGCGAAGCAGAACTCGGTGGCGAATTTTTGCAGTCGAAAGAAGCGTTAAAAAAAGCCGATCTTCAACCGATAAAACTTGCGGCGAAAGAAGGTTTGGCTTTAACGAACGGCACAACCGTAATGACCGCCGTTGGTTTGCTCGAAACCTGTAAAGCCATATATTTAGCCGATGTTGCCGACGTTTCCGGCTGTCTTTCGCTCGAAGCGTTAAAC
The DNA here is from genome assembly GCA_038200505.1 of Pyrinomonadales bacterium. Classification (GTDB taxonomy): domain Bacteria; phylum Acidobacteriota; class Blastocatellia; order Pyrinomonadales; family Pyrinomonadaceae. The sequence continues at coordinate 8,447 of JBBPXX010000032.1, forward strand.
GGCACGACACTGGCTTTTGACGGGAGAATTCACGCGCTGCGTCCGCATCCGCGACAGATTGAATGTGCAAAAAATCTTCGTGAAATTCTCGAAGAAAGCGAATTTGTGCGCGGTTTCGATTCGTCAAATGTGCAGGACGCTTATACTTTGCGCTGTATGCCGCAGGTTCACGGCGCGTGCCGCGACGCGATTGCCTACGCCGAATGGGTTATCAACATCGAACTCAATGCCGTAACCGACAATCCGCTTATTTTTTGCGACGAAGATTGCGAACAAATTGACGTGATTTCCGGCGGAAACTTTCACGGCGAACCGCTTGCTCTGGCATTTGATTATCTGGCAATCGCGCTTTCGGAAATCGGTAATATTTCGGAAAGACGTTTGATGCGCCTGACCGATGAAAACTCTAACGCGCACGTTTTGCCTGCATTTTTGACCGAAAACGGCGGTCTGAATTCGGGTTTTATGATTGTTCAATACACAGCCGCCGCGCTTTGCACGGAAAACAAAGTTTTGTCGCATCCGGCAAGTGTGGACACGATTCCGAGTTCGGCAAACGTCGAAGACCACGTTTCGATGGGCGTAACTTCCGTTTTGAAGTTGCGGCAAATTGCCGAAAATCTCGAACAAATTCTTGCTTTGGAATTATTCGCCGCCGCGCAAGCCGTTGATTTCAGACGAAAAATCATCGGCGCGGAAAAAACGCTCGGCAAAGGAACGCGCAATGCTTACAAACTGATACGCGAAAAAGTTCCGTTCATCGAAAGAGATACATATATGAAAAATTATATCGAAGCGGTGCGAAAAATTGTGGCAGAGCAGAAAATTTAAGACAAATGAGTTTTGAAATTGTAGAAAATTTTCCATTAGCCGAACTGACAACTTTCAAAATCGGCGGCAAAGCGCGTTTTTTTGTGCGGGCGATAACTGAAACGGAAGTTATAAAAGCTCTGGAATTCGCCGAACAAAATAATTTGGAAATCTTTATTCTCGGCGGTGGAAGCAATGTTTTAATCGCCGACAAAGGTTTTGACGGATTGGTTTTACAGATTGCTCTGAAAGGAATTTCAACTTACACCGAAAAGGACGGAACAATTTATGTAACGGCGCAAGCGGGCAAAGATTGGGACGAATTTGTCGAGTTTTGCATCGAAAAAAACTTGCAAGGTATTGAATGTTTAAGCGGAATTCCCGGTTTTGTCGGCGGAACTCCGGTGCAAAATGTCGGTGCTTACGGTCAGGAAGTTTCGGATGCGATTGGGTCGGTTCGGGTTTTTGACCGTAAAACTAAAGAAATAAAAGAATTAACCAACACCGATTGCGGTTTTTCATATCGCACGAGCATTTTTAATACGACGAAAAAAAATCGTTATATCGTTTTGGCTGTAACTTACGCTTTGAGATTCGACGGCGAACCGAAAATTGTTTATAAAGATTTGGAAAATTATTTTACGGGCGAGAAACCGACTTTAAAAGAGTTGAGAAAAGTCGTCTGCGAAATTCGCGCGGCAAAAGCGATGCTCGTCCGACAAGGCGGCGCGGACTCGCAAAGTGCGGGTTCATTTTTCAAAAATCCGATTGTCAACAAAAGTGAATTTGCCGAAATCAGCAAAACCGCCGACAATGTGCCGTTTTACAAAGTTGACGAACAAAATGTTAAAATTCCGGCGGCGTGGCTAATTGAAAACTCCGGTTTTCAAAAAGGTTATATCAAAGGCAACGCCGGACTTTCAACCAAACATACTTTGGCTTTGACAAATCGCGGAAATGCAAACGCCAAAGAAATTTTAGATTTAATGTTTGAAATTCAAGAAAGAGTTAAAGAACACTTCGACATTATTCTCAAGCCTGAACCTGTATTCATCGGTTTTTCAAATTGATTTGTCCGCTTAATTCACAATTCACCATTCATAATTCATAATTAAAAAATGTGGCAATCACGCACGAAAAACGATTTAATCATTGAAGTTTGGGAAAAACTAGACTGCGAATCAGTCGGCGCGAAGGAGATTTCCGCCATCGAAGTCGTTGTGCGCGAAGAATACGGCGACAGCGCGGTTGAATCGCCGATGATTATTGCCCGACAACTAGCCGACGAAGGCGCGGAATTGCGGCATTCGGAAATTATGGAACTCGACGTTAAACGAAGATTTGCATCGCCTTACGACGCGATTTTTCGCAATGTTTTACAGTTTTCCAACTTCAAACAAACACTGATTTCGATTCGCCGACTTGAAAACATCCGCAAAAAATTTAAAAGCGAAAATGACCGCGAAGGCTTACGTTTATTGCGTGAAACCGCGCTCAAAGGAAAACGCCGTGCCGAAATGATTGCCAAAAACACAAAAGTTTCGCCGGAAAAACGCGCCGAAAAACAGGAAATCGCCGAATGGTTTAAGATTTGGTTGGAAACGCCTGAGATTTTTGAAAGTTGGGTTTCGCTCAGACAAAAATCGCCCGATTTTTTGCGGCGTTTTGAGAAATTTGTGAAGAACTCCGACTAAAGAAACTGCAATATTCCCGCAAAGGCGCAAAGCTTTTTGGTTCTGCTTGGCGAACTTTGCGCCTTTGCGGGAAATTGTTTTTAACTTATAAAAGCCAATATTGAGTTACTGAATCCGATAAACCTTTTCCTTCCAAACAATAACAACCGTTCCGCCCAAATTTTCGACAATATTTCGCAGACCTTTGTCTAATTTTTTATATTTTTCCGTGCCGCGCGTGATGTTTATCGTTGATTGTTGCTTATAATTTGCGTCATACCAAACATTATCTTGGCGATTAAAAGTTTTTCCGCCGACGATTGTCGTTTTATTTTCAGTCGCGTCGGAAGTTTTCATTTTATTTAAGTCTGATTTTGCCGGTGGACTTTGTTGAAGTTCGGCACTTCGGCGACCGTTTGCGGGAAGTTCGGAAACTTGGCGATTACTTACTGATGAGTTTGGGCTGACAGGAATTTGAGTTACCGAATTTTTATCTCTCGGATCATCTTGTGTTCTTTGGTTTCGTCTTCCCGCCGTAACACCTTCAACAAAACCTTGGTTTGCCTGATTTTCCGTTGCCCCGTCAAGAGAAAAATTATTGCTTTCTTTATTTACTGCCGCTAAATCATTTTCGTTACGCGACTCGTCTTTTTTCGGTTCAGCCAAAGAAGGAACAGGATTGCTCGGAGCAACGCTCATATTTGAATTCATCGGCGCATTGCTCATCATTGAATTTGAAGAATAAATCGTTTCAGTATTTGAATTTATAGCCATATTTGCATTGGCTGAACTGCTCAATTCGGGAGTTTGGGCAACACTTTCGGACGGCATTTGTTCGACAGCCTTTTCGTTGATTTGTGCAACTTCCGCGTTTCGTGAATTATTCAAATTCTGCAAAACCATAAATCCGATAATTCCGCCGAACAAAACGACTAACGCGCCCATCGTATAAGCCAGATTCGGAAGTGCAAAAAGTTTTTGATACCAAGGAATCTGTGGCGACGCGACAACGACATTTTCGGGCGAAGGAATAACTTCACTTTCATTCTCGACATTCAGCAAAATCAAATTAGACAAACATTTGCGGCACGAATCGCAATCCGCCAAATGCACCGTATAAATCTGTTTCGCCTTTTCGGGCAGAGCGTTTTCGGCAAACGCGGAAATTTCGTCGCCATCGAGATGCGCCGATTGCGGAGCAGTCGCTGTGAATACGGTTTCACCTTTTCGCGCCTGCCGCAAAAGAATGTCTATTTCTTTGTCGAATTCAAAATCCATCTTTTTTTTAATGGTAAATGATAAATGGTGAATGATTAATGAAAACATTTATTTTTCATTTTCCATTGTCCTTTAGAGAACGCACTTTCACCAAAATTCTTGCACGAGCGTTAAAAGCAGCAAAATCATGAACATTTTTTCAAAACTGATGCCGAGTTTTGATGCTGTTTCCGATAGATTGCGTTTGATTTCTTCATGTTTCCAGCCGTATTCCTTCTGCAAAATCTTTTCAACCGATTTTCTGATTTCCGACTGCACACGCGCCAGTTTCCGGCTCGCCGTCGCTTCGTGAAAACCGAGCGTTGCGCCGATGTCTTTTAGCGTTAAATCATCGAAATGATACATTTTCAATATCAAACGGTCTTCAGCTTCAAGTTCGGCAATCGCCTGTTTCAGCGCGTTTGAAACATCTTTTTGCGCTTCGCTTTCGCTGAAAATTTCTTCCGGGTTCGCACTTTTTGAAACAATCGCATCGTTTCCCGTTTTCTCCGCCGAAACTTGCGCCAGATTTTCAAATTCGCGGTCTTCTTCGATCTGCACGAGATTTTTCATCTTCCGAAATTGGTCAATCGCCAATTGCGAAGTTACGGCGCGAAGCCAGCCCGCAAGACTTCCGCGACCCGAATAATATGAAAGTTTGCTTTTCAATTTACCGTCTTTATCATGTTTCAAACCGTAAAGTTCCGCCCAAATCGAACCCGCCAAATCTTCCGCGTCTTCCGCGTTTTTTGAAATCGCCCGCGCCGCCGATTTGACGCTTCCGTCAAAACTTTTAACCAAATCATCCCAAGCCGTTTCGTCGCCGTTTTCGCAAGCGACAATCAAACACAAATCGTCCGCTCTGATGCCGTCAACAAATTCTTTTATTTCCGATGCGGAAATGTTTTCGTTATACTTTAAGAGATATTTATTTAATGATTTCAAAACGCGCTCCGACAAATCAGCCGCCGCCAAACCGCGCGAACTTTCGGCGCGTGAAATCAGCCGCACGACGGCTTCTTCGATAACTTTGCTGTGTTTTTCGGCGATGGAAATCATTTGGAAAACGACAAAAGTTTAACATTAAAACCGCGTCAAGAAAACAAACAGAAAATCGTTTGCTAAATTATAAACTGATTTTCAGCTATCCAAAAAATCTCACAAAATAATATAATAATTTCAGTACGATATTCGGATTTGCAAACTTATAAATTTTACAAATTTGCGATTTTTGAATTGTTCGGAAAAATTCATTCTTGGGAACTTTACAGTTTAATACGCGTCTAATAAACAGAAAATTTAGAATACCTCTTGGAAATTAAAAATTATGCAATCCAAAATTTTTCGTTTGGTTATTTTATTGGCTGCTTTTTTTATTGGCATTTCTGCTGTTTGTGTTTGGTTTTTGAATCGCCAAACAATTCTGGAAGTTCCTGCAATAAATATTTCTAATGAGGTTGGGCATAAGTTTGAAATCTTAAATAATGATTCTCAAATAACTGAAGAAGATTATGCAGTTTACTCTGCAATCCCTATGAGTAAACAATATAATAGTGAATTAATCGTTGTTAGTGATTCAACTTCACACGGACTAATTGCCAATGCTACAAATCTGAGTAATAAAAATTACAAATTGAGTAAAGATATAATCAATGATTACCAATCAAAAGATGAAAACAACCTGAAACTAAAAGATAATTTTTCAGTCCAAAACAAAGTATTATTTCTTAGTGAAAAAGAAGAAAGCCAATTTTTTCGTAAAGTACAAGAAAATGGATGGGTTAAATTTCACAAAAAATATCCTAAAGCAAAAGGAATAATCTCCTTTTCCAGAATTGGATTCAATCAGGAGCATACACAAGCATTAGTAAGCGTTTCCTTTGGTTGCGGATTTTTGTGTGGCGAAGGCAACTTTATTCTTTTACAAAAAGCAAACGGAAAATGGACTATTCAAAACAAAATAGGACTTTGGGTTTCCTGATTTGAAAATGAAAAAAATCGGCATCATCGGTGGCGGTATTTCGGGATTGGTTGCCGCTTTTTTGCTGAAAAATAAAGGTTTTGAAGTTACGCTGTTTGAAAAATCGGAACGAGTGGGCGGGAATATTCAAACCGTAAAAATTGATGATTTTCTTATCGAATACGCGCCGAACAGTTTGCTAAAATCGCCGCGTCTGGTTGATTTAATTCGGGAATTAAAACTCGAACCGAAAGTTTTGGCGGCGAATGCAGCGAATAAAAAACGCTATGTTTTACAAAACGGCAAACTCAAATCGCTGCCGATGAGCGTTGTGAAAATGGCGACGGACGATTATTTCAGTTTGAAGGCGCGATTGCGGCTTTTGAAAGAACCGTTTGTCAGAACGAAATCTTCCGAAAGCGAATCGGTTGCCGAATTTTTTGAGCGTCGTTTGGGGCGCGAGATTGTCGAACGCGCGGCTGATCCGTTTATTGCCGGAATTTATGCGGGAAACCCGGAAAATCTGAGCGTCAAAGCGGCGTTTCCGCGTCTTTATGAATTGGAGAAAAATTACGGAAGTTTGTTAGTCGGTTCACTGCGTTCAAAAGCGGAAAAAGCGGATAAAGATTTTCCGCGCATATTTTCGTTTGAAAACGGCGTGCAGACTTTGACCGACAAACTTGCTGAAAATTTGGGCGAAAGCGTGACAACAAATACGGATGTTTTAAAAATCGAAAAACTCGCGGACGGAAAATTTGCTCTTTATTCGGAGCGCAGGCAGCTTGCCTGCGTTGAACGCGAAAGCGCGAAAACGCCTGACGTGCAACAAAATTCGTCGGCTTTTAGCGACGGTGCAGGCTGGCAGCCTGCGCTCCGTCAAGAGTTCGACGCTTTAGTAATTTCCACGCCCGCCAAATCTGCCGCGAAGTTGATAGAAAATCTTGATGCGAGTTTGAGCGAACAACTCGAACAAATTTATTATCCGCCGATTGTGATGGTTTTTTTCGGCGTGAAAAAAGAAAATCTTGCGGAAAAACTCGACGGATTCGGTTTTTTAATTCCGAGTTTGGAAAAACGAAAGATTTTAGGCACAATCTGGAATTCAGCCGTTTTTGAGAATCGTGCGCCGGACGGTTATCATTTATTGACAAACTTTGTCGGCGGAGCGCGAAATGCCGAACTTTTTGAAAAATCGGACGAAGAACTTTTTGAAATTGTTTATCAGGAATTGAAGGACATTTTAGGTTTGCGTTGCAAGCCTGAATTCACGCATATCAAACGCTGGCGAAAAGCGATTCCGCAATATCTTGTGGGTTACGAAAAGGTTGAGAAAGGCATCGAAGATTTTGAAGACAAAAACAAAGGAATCTATTTCTGCAGCAATTTTTACAAAGGCATTTCCGTCGGCGACTGCGTGAAAAACGCTTACAAAACTGCTGACGAGATTGAAGGATTTTTTAGCCACGAATAACACAAATGACACGAATTATTTTTTTGTTTTTATTTGTGTAATTCGTGTAATTCGCGGCTAAACTTAGATTTAATGAGCAATTTTAATTTACCGAATTTTCCCGTTTCGCGTCTGCGTCGTCTGCGAAAAACTTCCGCGCTGCGCGATATGTTTCGGGAAACGCATTTGACGAAAAATGATTTTATTTTTCCGCTGTTTGTGGCGGAAGGCGAAAATGTCAAGAATGAAATTTCTTCGATGCCGAATATGTTTCAGCTTTCAATTGATAATATTCTTTACGAATGCGAAGAATTATTAAATCTTGGCATCAACGCCGTTTTATTGTTCGGCATTCCCGATTTTAAGGATGAAGTCGGCTCGTCCGGTTATGCGGCAGACGGGATTATTCAAAAAGCGACGCGGGAAATTAAAAGAAATTTTCCCGAAATGCTCGTCATTACGGACGTTTGTTTGTGCGAATACACTTCGCACGGACATTGCGGCGTGATCGAAAACGAGTATGTCGTTAATGACAAATCGCTTGAGCTGTTGGCGCAGCAGTCTGTTTCACACGCCGAATCCGGCGCGGACATTATTGCGCCGTCGGATATGATGGATGGAAGAGTGGCGGCGATTCGGCGAAAATTGGACGAAAACGGTTTTCAGGAAACGCCGATTATGGCGTATTCGGCAAAATATTCGTCGGCTCTTTACGGTCCGTTTCGTGAAGCCGCCGAAAGTGCGCCGCAGTTTGGCGACCGTAAATCTTATCAAATGGATTACGGAAATTCCGACGAAGCGATGCGCGAAATCGCTCTGGATATTGCCGAAGGCGCGGACATTGTGATGATAAAACCCGCCGTTTCCTATCTTGATATTATCCGCCGTACGAAGGACAATTTTAACGTGCCGATTGCGGCATATCACGTCAGCGGCGAATATTCGATGATAAAAGCGGCGGCGATGCGCGGTTGGATTGACGGCGAAAAAGTGATGTTGGAAAACTTAACGGCAATCAAACGCGCAGGCGCGGATGTGATTATCACTTATTTTGCGAAAGAGGCGATAAAATTATTGTAGCTTTGAAATTTATTCAAGTATGTCTGAATTAATCCAAGAAGAATATCCTCAGATAAACGTCAAAAGACTTTCTGGCGAAGAACATTTTCAAAATCGAAACGGTAAAATGAAAAAAACGTGCTTGATTTCTGGAAATGGTTCGGCTCGGATTTAAGCAACAATGTGATTCGCGGCGCGTTGGCTGAATTTATCGTCGCATTAGCTTTGGATATTGCAGACGGCGTTCGTGAAGTGTGGAGTCCGTTCGATTTATTATCAAAAGAAGACATCAAAATCGAAGTTAAATCGGCAGCATATTTACAGTCTTGGCATCAAAAGAAATTATCATCAATTTCTTTCGACATCGGGCAATCAATTGCTTATGACTCGACGACTAACGAATACGATAAAGAATCAAAACGACAAGCAGACGTTTATGTATTTTGTCTTTTGCATTTTACCGACAAAACAAATTTGAATCCGCTGGATTTAGATCAATGGGAATTTTATATTCTTTCGGCTGATATTTTGAACGAAAAACATTTGAACCAAAAAAGATTGAATTTATCGAGTTTGCTGAAATTGAATCCTGTTAAAGCAGATTATGAAGGAATCGCCGAAACAATAGAAAAGAAATCGGGCGAGGAAAAGCCATCGCTCATATAAAGTTGATTATAAAAATGAACACAACAAAAAGCAGTAAATATTTCGAGGAAGCAAAAAAACATATTCCGGGCGGCGTAAATTCGCCGGTTCGGGCGTTTAAATCAGTCGGGCGCGATCCGCTTTATATTTCTAAGGCAAAAGGCTCGAAGATTTGGGACGTTGACGGCAATGAGTTTGTTGATTATATCGGCTCTTGGGGTCCGATGATTCTCGGACACGCGCAGGCGGATGTGATAAAGGCGATTCAAAGATCGGCGATGCGCGGGACGAGTTTCGGGGCGAGCAATGTCAAGGAAATCCAACTTGCCAAATTGATTAAAAAATTCGTGCCGTCAGTCGAGATTGTGCGAATGGTCAATTCGGGAACGGAAGCGACGATGAGCGCGATGCGCCTTGCGCGTGGTTTTACGGGACGCGATAAGATTCTCAAATTTGAAGGTTGTTACCACGGACACGGCGATTCGTTTTTGTCAAAAGCCGGTTCGGGCGTGGCGACGCTCGGTTTGCCGGATTCGCCGGGCGTAACGAAATCAACGGCGATGGACACGCTCAACGCGAAGTTTAACAACATCGAATCGGTCTATGAATTAATCGAGCAAAATAAAGGTGAAATCGCCGCCGTTTTTATCGAACCTGTTGCCGGAAATATGGGTTTGGTCAAATCGGACGCGGAATTTTTGCAAAAATTGCGCGACGTTTGCACGGACGAAAAAATAATTTTGATTTTCGACGAAGTGATGACCGGATTTCGCCTCGCAAAAGGCGGAGCGCAGGAACTTTATAATATCGCGCCGGATTTGACGACGTTCGGCAAAATCATCGGCGGCGGTTTGCCCGTCGGTGCTTACGGCGGACGCGGCGATATTATGGCGATGATCGCGCCGTCGGGTGCTGTTTATCAAGCCGGAACTTTGTCGGGAAATCCGCTGGCGATGACCGCCGGACTCGAAACTTTGAAGGCGATTGACGAAGACGAAGATTTTTATACGGATTTGGAAGAATCGTGCGCGTATCTTTACAACGGCATCAGACACAATCTGCGTAAATTGGGTTTGAATTACACTTTGAACACTTGCGGTTCGATGTTCACTTTGTTTTTTACCGATGAAAGAGTTACCGATTTCGATTCGGCAAAAACTTCCGACACGAGTAAGTTTGCCGAGTATTTCAATTCAATGCTCGAAAGCGGAATTTACTTGCCGCCGTCGCAGTTTGAAGCGTGTTTTATTTCCGCCGCGCATACGAAAAAGGATTTTGATAAAACGCTTAAAGCTCAGGCTGAGGGATTAAAATTGTTCAAAAATGAATAACTTGAAAAGCATAAAATCGCTTCTTTGCTAAAGCGCGAGTTTATGCTTTTTCAAAAGTAGTGTGAATCAGGGGTTGAAATTTTAACTGATTTTTAAGTTCTTTTCTTTGCGAACTTTGCGGGAGAATAATTTCCCGCAAAGGCGCAAAGTTCGCAAAGAAAAATCAAGTGTTTTCAAGCATTTTATCCTAATCACCTGATTCGCATAAGTATTTTAAAAATAACTTTTAATACTTAGGAATGCTTGAATCAACTTCGTTTGACCACGCCGTGATGCCGCCTTTTAAGTTTTTCAACTCGCCTTTAAATCCTGCTCTCTGCATTGCTTCGATGGCTCTGCCGCTGCGTCCGCCTGATTTGCATTGAACGATCACTTCTTTTGTATCGTCAATTTCGTCCATTCGCTTCATAATTTCGCCGAGCGGAATAAGTTTCGCGCCTTCGATTTTGGCGAATTCATATTCGTCGGGTTGGCGCACATCAATTAACTCTATGTCTTCGCCGTTATCCATTTTTTGTTTTAATTCGGTAACTGTAATTTCCTGCATATTTCCACCTCTCAAAAATTTATTTACTTCAATTTTATAAACTTATCTTGAATTTTCCGCAAACTCGCGGAAAAGAATGTATTGGTAAACTGCGTATCTTTTTGATATTTTCTGTTGTAATCTGAAATTATGAACGAACTCGATAATCTCGACTTGAATAATCCGTTTCCCGAACCGTTTGAAATTGAAATAACCGACTCGCTTGATCTGCACGCTTTTAGTCCGAAAGATGTCAAATCAGTCGTCGAAGAGTATTTGCAGGAAGCATATAAAAAAGGTTTTCGGCTCGTGAAAATAATTCACGGCAAAGGAATCGGCGTGCAGCGGGAAATTGTCAGAAAAGTTTTGGCGGAAACGAGTTTTGTCAAATCATTCAAAAACGCACCGGAGTTTTCAAGCGGACGCGGCGCGACGATTGTTGATTTTATATGATAAAAAAATTACGAATAGTCTAGCCGAATTTTATTTCCACAAACAATAAAGATTGCCTGCTCAAATAATGCCTTCAATAAAAGGTTAACATCGATAATTATTTACGCCTCAATTTCTGAACTTTTTTATTTGGAAACTTTTTAACATAATTGAACAAAGTTAAAAAATAACTTGCATTTTAGTTGGAACTCACGTAAAAATATAAATGCGGTTGAAATTCAGACCGCAAATTCTCAAATTGTTTTCCCCGCCTTTTTTCATATTTATTGTGAGGAGTAATTCAAACCAATGAGCTTGCTGGACGTAGCCCCGATTATCGAGCAGATGCTGCTTGTTTCCGACAATGTAAGCGATCTTAATTTTTCAACCGGACAGAAACCGCAAATCGAAATCAGCGGCAGTTTGTATAGCGCGTCGCCGCTCGGTTTGGGAAAGTTGACGGCTTTTCAAACCGAAATGATTGCGATGTCAATTTTGCGCGACAACCCGGAAGCCGCCGCGCAACTTGCCAAATACGGCACGGCGGATTTGAGTTACAGCATTCCGGGTCGCTGTCGTTTTCGCGTCAATATCTTTCAGCAGCGCGGTTCATTTTCAATCGTGATGCGCGTAATTCCGTTTGGCATTCCGAGTTTTGAAGCATTAAATGTGCCGCCGCAACTTGCCGCCGTCTGCGATATTCGCAACGGTCTAGTGCTGGTAACAGGTCCGACGGGTTCGGGAAAAAGTTCAACGCTGGCGGCGATTATTGACCGGATAAACGAAACGAAAAGTTATCACATCGTAACGATTGAAGACCCGATAGAATTTCTTCACAATCATAAAAAATGTACGATAAATCAGCGCGAAGTCGGTTCGGATACGAAAAATTTCGCGTCCGCCTTGCGTGCCGCGCTTCGGCAAGCACCGAAGGTTATTCTTGTCGGCGAAATGCGCGATTTGGAAACGACTGAAATCGCCTTGGAAGCCGCCGAAACCGGACACCTTGTTTTGTCAACTCTGCACACGATTGACGCGGCGAAAACGGTTGACCGCATTATCGGAATGTATCCGAAAAACGAGGAAAAAATCATCCGTATGCGGCTCGCTCAGACGTTCCGCTACATCGTTTCCCAACGTCTGATTCCAAAAGCCGACGGCAAAGGTCGCGTCGCGGCAGTTGAAATTCTCAAGTCCAACCAGCGAACACGCGAATACATTGAAAAGGGAGAAAGCGACGGCAAAACCTTGCTCGACGCGATGCAGGACGGCGAACTAGACGGAATGCAGGATTTCGATTCGGTGATTCTTAATTTGATTCAAAAAGACATCATCACGCTCGAAGACGGACTTTCATTCTCGTCCAATCAAAACAATCTGATGCTGCAATTCAAAGGTCTTTCTTCATCCGAAGATTATTCCAACGCACAACCGCAAATCATCCCGAAAATTGCCGCGACACCGCCGCCGACACCAAATTCATTTCTTGATATGATCGAATAATAATTAGTCCTTTGTTCTTAGTTCTTAATCCTTTGCCAAGAAACAAAGTTGTGTTTCTTCGGCTAAAGAAAACGAAGGACAAAGGACTAAGGACTAAGGACTAAAATTATGATAATACGCTGTGATAATTGTTCTGTTTCGCTTCAGCTTGATGAAGGGAAAATTCCGACCGGAAATTTTACGGTTCGCTGTCCGCGCTGTCAAAATCTGATTCGCGTAACTCCCGGCGCAAAGGCTTCGACTATTAATCAGTTAAAAGAAAATCTTCCCGCGCCCGCCGTGTCGAATGGTGTTGAAGAATTTGCGGCGAAGGAAAACGAATTTCAGATAAATAATGCAATGCGTTCACTGCTGGCGGCGTTGCAGACCGAAAACAAGGTAATCGAATCGGACGATGAGAAAACCGAAAAGCCGCGCCGTGTTTTGCTGTGTTTGGGACAAAAACGCGATGTCGTCGCAAAAACATTGGTTGATGCCGGATTCAAAGTTTATTTGGCGCAAACTCCGGCGCAGGCAAATGAAAGACTGCGCGAAGGAAAAACGGAGATTCTCGTATTCTCGCCCGATTTCGCGGCGGAATTCGGCGGCGCGGCGATTTTGCAACAAAAGATAAACTCGATGAATTCTACGGAAAGACGGCGTTTATTTCTTGTTTCGCTGGAAGACGGCGGAACGACAATGAGCGCGCACGAAGCGTTTTTGCGAAATCACAATTTAATTGTCAACTCCAACGACATAAATCAACTTCCTCTGGTTTTGAATCGGTCTTTGCGCGATTTTAACGAGATTTATCGTTTTTACAACGAAGCTCTAGGCGCGATGTCAATTTAATATTCAAGTAAAAGATTTAAAAAAGGTGAACGGCGAATTTTTGAGTTCGCCGTTCACCTTTTTTCGTAAATTGTTCCGATTCAAAAAACAAACGCGAAAATGTTATTATCAACCGATATGAAATTTATATTTATATTCGGTTTTATATTTTTGTCATCGGCTTTGTCTGTAAATGCTTGCGGCGGATTGGAAACGGAATTTAGGTTTTTTGATTTTGATTCCGCTTTATTGCAAAAAAATGACGATAATCTCGCAGTTGACGGCGAAAAGCATCTGAAAAATATCAAACAATTAACATTCGGCGGCGAAAATGCCGAAGCGTATTTTTCATTTGATGGTAAAAAGTTGATTTTCCAATCAAAACGCGACGGGCGCGATTGCGACCAGATTTATACGATGAACATTGACGGTTCAAATGTGAAAATGGTTTCCAACGGCGAAGGTCGGACGACTTGTTCGTATTTTTTAAAAGGCGGCAAAAAAATTCTTTACGGCACGACTTTTCTCGGCGACAAAAAATGTCCGCCGCCCGCCGATTTTTCAAAAGGCTATGTTTGGGCGATTTATCCCGATTACGACATCGTAACCGCCGACGCTGACGGCAAGAATATCAAACGACTAACCGCGACAAAAGGCTACGACGCGGAAGCGACAATTTCGCCCGACGGCAAAAAAATAATTTTCACTTCGACACGCGACGGCGATCTCGATTTGTATTCGATGGACGCAGACGGCAAAAACGTCAAGCGTTTGACCGACGCGCTCGGCTACGACGGCGGCGCGTTTTATTCGCCCGATTCCAAACAAATCGTCTATCGCGCCTTTCATCCGAAAACTCCGCAGGAAATCGCCAGATACAAAGACCGCTTAGCAAATAATTTGATTGAACCGACGGTTTTTGAAGTTTGGACAATGAACGTCGACGGAAGCAACAAACGCCAAATCACTAAACTAAATTCCGCAAGTTTCGCGCCGTTTTTTACGCCCGACGGCAAGCGCATAATTTTCTGCACAAATTATTTTGCATCCGACGAGCGCAAACGAAATTTTGATTTGGCTTTGATAAACTTGGATGGAACAGGTTTGGAAAGAGTAACTTACAACGAATCTTTCGACGGTTTTCCGATGTTTTCGCCCGACGGCAAAAAGTTGGTTTTCGCGTCAAACAGAAACGCAAAAACTCAAGGTGATACGAATGTTTTCATCGCTGATTGGGTTGAATAAAAATTATGAAATTTATATTTACAACTTTACTTTTTTGCCTTTTATTTTCCGTTTCCGTTTTTGCACAGGAAGCCGTAAAAATAGATGAGTTTGGATTAATAGGTTGTGATGACCAACTTGCGAGAATGGATAATATGATTATTCAAGCTCAAAATAATCCAAACTCAAAAGTATATGTTTTAATTTATGAAGGCAAAGAAATGAACTACAACAGCCGTAAAAAGAAAAGTGAACTGGCTTTTCCCGCATTCGGCTCGGCAAAAGCCAGAATTAATTCGATAAAAGAATATCTGAAGCAGCGAAAATATTCCGACAATAAATTTTCATTTGTCGAAGCCGGATTTCGTGAAGAATATGCAGTAGAAATTTGGCTTGTGCCTGACGGAGCGAAACCACCGGAGCCGACTTTTACAATAAAGAAAATGAAATTTAGAAAAGGCAAAGCGCGTAGCTTTTGCACCGAGTGTTGTTTATGAAAAAGCAAATTTTAAGTCAGCTTTTTTAAGAAATTTTTTATGAATCCAATTAAATTCTGCAAATTTCACGGCTTCGGCAACGATTACATCGTCATCGAAGCGGGCGAACTCGCTGATGTGGAAAACATCGGCGAATTTTCAAAAAAAATCTGTCATCGCCACACCGGAGTCGGCGGCGACGGGATTGCCCTTATAAGAAAATCTGAAAACGAAGCGGCTGATTATGCTTGCCGCATTATCAATCCCGACGGCAGCGAAGCCGGATTTTCCGGCAATGGAACGCGCTGTGCGGTGGCTTATCTTTACTACAAAAATTTGTGGTCGGACGAAAATCTCAAACTCAAAACAAAAAGCGGCGTTAAAAATTACGAATTTCTCAAACGCGAAGAAAATACATTTTGGTATCTCGCCGAACTCGGCAAACCGAAATTCGATTTGCCTGATTCTCCGTTTCTCAAAGCTATTTCAACTGATTTCGGCGAAGAGAAACCCGCATTTTCTTCGATTCTGCTGCCGGAAGAAAAAATAATTGTCAATTTTTTTTTCGTTGATGTCGGCAATCCGGTAGTTTGTGTTTTTGTTAATGATTTTGCCGAACTTGATTGGCGACGCGCCGGACAAACAATCGAATCTTATTTAGAAATGTTTCCCGAAAAAACGAATGTAGTTTTTGTAAAAATAATTGACAGAGAAAATATTGAAATCAGAATCTGGGAACGCGGCGCGGGCGAAACTTCGTCGTCGGGAACTTGCTCGATTGCGGCGGCGGTTGCTTCGGCTTTTACGAACAAAACAAATAGAAAAGTTTCGGTTCACGCGGAAGGCGGCACAACCGAAGCCGTCTGGCGTGAAGACGGAGAAATGCTGATTGCAGGTCGCGCGGATTTAGCTTTTTGCGGGGAATTTTGACAATAAATCAATTGTTATCATTCTTTTTCTTTTTGTATATTCAGTTTAAAGAATCCCAACAGAATTATAAAACAAAAGATATTTGTGGTTATTATTGTCATTACCAAAGATGACATATTGTTATAAGATATAAAATTCGTATCTCTTATCGCGTTAGAAATACTCATTACTTGATCGCTCGAGAATCCGTCTTTTCGCAAATCGTCTTGCAAAAATGAAATTCTTTTTTCTTGATATTGATTATTGTTTGAAAAAAATATGTTGATTGAAACTATTTGAATCAACATAAATCCCATCAAGAAAATTCCATAAAAAAATTGCAACTTCGTGGTCTTTTTCATACAAATTTTATTTCATTTTTAGCAAGTGAAATCATTTATTAAACATCGTTATTCGATATAAGGCGCAGTTCCGGTGTCAACAATTTTCCAGACTTCGGATTCGGGAATGTAGAAAGGCTTTTTCGTGATGCGAATTCCTAAAATTTCGTTTTGTTCGTCGTAAGCGGCATTTAATTCGATGCCGAACGGACCTTTTATTTTAACGTCGTCGCCTTCGGGAACGGTTATTCCTTCTTTTGCCAGATCGTCTCGCAAATTGCCGAGTTCTCCGCGCGTGATACCGGTGTAATTTTTGTATTCGGGCATAATGTTTTTAAGTCAGAACCGTTTGCGGCAGCGAACGGTTTGAGTTTACCGTTTGAATGATTTGTCTTTCGCTTGAAACGCGACGTTCAACCATCCGCTACTGCAGACGGTTCTGAACTTTATAAGTTTCTCAAAAGTTGAAAAGTGTAGATTCCCGTGTCGTGTCCGTCGCTGAAATTGAAATTCAGCGCGTAGCGACCGACGATGCCGATGTTGTTGAAAATCAAATCGTCGGCGATTTTTTTATCGTCTAAAATCTTTTCGCCCGTCCATTCATTGATACAGCTCGCGCACGGACACGCTTTTCTCAATTGAGCGGCGTTATAAACGGTTTGTTTGCCGTCCGACCAGATTATCGAGATTTCAGAATCGTTTTCTTCAGTAATTTGTGAAGGTTCGATCATCTCAGTTTTTCAAGTTGTCTTCGACATCGCTCGCCGTTACGTCGTAATGCGAAGCGTGATAGACGGGTTTTCCGTCTTTGATAACCATTGCCTGCGGCGATTCGTGGCGAATGCCGGATTTTTCGGCTAAAGCGGAGGAAACATTTCTCGCGTGCTGAACGACAATAATATTTATATCGGCATCGGCATTGGAGATTTCCTGATATACGCCCGCGCTGATCGGGCAAGTCAGACTGTGTTTGAAAACCGCGACCGGCTTTTCGTTCGATTGTTTAAACAGTTCGTTTAATTCTTCGGTTGAGTTTATTTCGTTAAATCTTGCTTTCATATTTTTACCATTTCTCACTCGGAATAAATTTTTTCGATGTAATCTTTAACCATTCTATCACTTGAAAATTGTGGTGTTAAAGTTATCAATGCGTTTTTCATTCGCCGAATCCATTCGCTTTGCAAATTGTTCTCATCTTTCGCGTAATAAGCCGGAATGATTTCGTTTTCCAAAACCTGATAAAGCGATTCGGCATCTTCCTCATCAATTCCGTCCTGAGATTTTTCTTCATCGTCGCGCAAAACGCCGATTGAAAAACCGTTTATTTCGTTGTAGCCTTCGATCCACCAGCCGTCGAGAACTGAAAAATTCAAACCGCCGTTCATCGCCGCTTTTTGTCCGCTCGTGCCGCTCGCTTCAAGCGGACGGCGCGGAACATTCATCCAAACGTCAACGCCCTGAACCAAATAACGCGCTACTTCCTGATCGTAATCTTCAATAAAAACGGCGCGTTTTTGCCAATCGGAATTTTCGTCCAAACTCAAAAGATTTTGCAAAAGTTTTTTCGCGCCGCGATCCTGCGGATGCGCTTTTCCGGCGAAAACGAACTGCACTGGTTTTTCGGCATTGTTGATTATTTTCAAAAGCCTGTCCAAATCCGACAAAATCAGATTCCAGCGTTTGTAAGCCGCAATCCGCCGCGCAAAACCGATAGTCAAAACGTCGGGCGAAAAAAGTCTGTTCGTATTTTCGTGTTCGTTAATCGTGTCGTGCAAGCCGGTTTCGGTTGAAAAGGTTTTCAGACGAATGAATGAAATCAAAAGCTGTTTGACCAAAAGATGCGCGTTCCAAATTTCAGCATCGGGAATTTTTTCAATTGCTTCGCGCCACGCCGATTCATTGCGGATAATTTCCGCCCAATTTTTACCGATGTGTTTTTCATAAAGCGACTGAAAAATAGGCGCAACCCACGTCGGCGCGTGAACGCCATTAGTTATGTGCGTGATCGGCACGTCTTCGGATTTCGTATCTTCGGGAAACATTTTCGACCACAAATCACGCGAAACTTCGCCGTGTTTTTCGCTCACGCCATTTGCCGAGCGCGTCAGGCGAATCGCCAGCGGTGTCATTCCGAACCATTCCTTTTCATCGTCGGGATTTGTGCGTCCGAGCGCGAAAAGTTCTTCTTCCGAAATTTTCAGAGAATCAATAAATCCGGCATCAAAACAGCTTCTGATTTGTTCGGGCGGGAAGTTGTCGTTGCCCGCCGCAACCGGCGTGTGCGTCGTAAAAACGCATTTTTCTTTAACAGCGGAAACTGCGTCGGTAAAACTCGAATCTTTGTTCGCTTCAAGAAATTCCCGCGCCAGTTCCAGAGTCAAAAACGCCGAATGTCCTTCATTCAGATGATAAACGGACGGTTCGATATTTAATTCGCGCAGAAGCCGAACGCCGCCGATGCCGAGAATTTTCTCCTGCACAATCCGCGTTTCGGTATCGCCACCGTAAAGATGTCCGGTAATTAAACGGTCAATTTCACTATTTTCGGTAACATTCGTGTCAAGCAAATAAAGCGAAATTCTGCCGATTGTCGCCAGCCACGCTTGCGCGTAAACTTCGCGCCCGCGAATGTGAACCATTATCAAAACTCGTGCGCCGTTTGCATTCAAAACAGGCTGCAAAGCGAGTGGATTATCAAATGAATCGAGATATTTTTCTTCCTGAAAGCCGTCGTGCGCGATTTTCTGACGAAAATAACCGTAACGATAAAAAAGTCCGACGGCGACGAGCGGCACATTCAAATCACTGGCGGATTTCAAATGATCGCCCGCCAAAATGCCGAGTCCGCCCGAATAAATCGGCAGCGAATTATGAACGCCGTATTCGGCGCAAAAATACGCGACCGGATTTTCCGGCGTGATTTTGCCGAAACTGTTCGGTTTCTGCGAATGGTAATTTTCAAACTCTTCGGCAAAACGATTCAATTTTGCGACATATTCAGCTTCGTTTGCCCTTTGCCAAAGCTGCAAGCCTTTGACTTTTTTCAGCATAACGCGCGGACTTTGTTCACATTCTTCCCAAAGTGTCGGCGCAAGTTCGCGGAAAAGTTTCGCGCCGTCCGGTTTCCAAGACCAGAAAAAATTCCACGAAAGCGTTTCCAAAAATTGAAGATTTTCGGGAAGTTCGCGTCTAAAGTTGAAATTGTTTTTAGAAATTTGTTCGGGTTCTAAGCCAAAGGCTGGCTGCATATCTATAAATGTTTCTGATGAAATTTCTTTCATATTAAATGTGTTCGTCAAATTTTGCTTTTTGGATTTTTATTATTATTCGGGCGAAATTATGGAAAACTATCAGTTCAAAAGAAAAGACCGTTTATTATCCATAATTCGAGCGGAATTAGCAATTATTCTAAAGTTAAAGCTCAAAAATCCTGATGTTTGATAAATTTTTCAGCGTCGGCGGCAGAAAAGAAAACGAGATTAATTTGTTTGATAGTTTCATTTTGCGAGAGAAAATCTTTGATAGCGCGTGAAGCGGTTTTTGCGGCTTCGTGTTTCGGATAACCGAACACGCCGGTTGAAATTGACGGAAAAGAAATTGTTTCCAAATCGTATTCGACACCTAAAGCAAGTGAATTGTTATAAGATTCAGCCAATAATTCTGCATCATTATCTTGATTCCTGCCGTAGATTGGACCGACTGTGTGAATGACAAATTTTGCCGCCAAGTTTCCGCCCGAAGTAATGACGGCTTCGCCCGTCGGCAAGCCGTTCGGGAATTTATCGCGGCGGATTTTCCGGCATTCTTCCAAAATCTGCTTTCCGCCCGCATCGTGAATCGCGCCGTCAACACCGCCGCCGCCGAGCAATGTCGAATTTGCCGCGTTGACAATCGCGTCGGTTTTTTCCTTCGTGATGTCGCCGACTTTGACAACTACTTTTCCATTCAGAAATTCTTGTTTCATTTTGTCAGAACCGTCTGCGTTAGCGGGCGGTTTAATTTTAAAGGTCAGATATTTTCAACATCACGTTTAACCGTCCGCTAACGCAGACGGTTCTGATACGGAATGGACTTGAAGAATATGCAATAAATCTTTAAGCTAAGGAAATGAATAAAGCCTTACCCAAGATAAAAGAAAGCGTAGAAGATTTGCGACAGAAAATCAAAGCCGAAAAGGACAAGCAAAAGAACAGTCGTTTG
>JBBPXX010000033.1:0-23864 GCA_038200505.1 Pyrinomonadales bacterium
ATTTATCTCGAAATTTCGCGTTTCAACAATGAATTTCTTTATCAAGTTTCGCTGCCGACCGGCGTTGGTTCAAATCCGATTGGGCTTGACCGCGGACAGCTTGGCAATACGAAAGTCGTTTATTTTGAACGCGCCGGCAATAAAATTCTGCTTGTTCAGCCGAATTACGATTATCGCGCTTTGGGCAACAATGCGGCGGAAAAGCGTTCGGTTGAAGAATCGTTTGCGAAATCGGTAATTTGGGGTTTTAAAGTCGAAGCAACCGAAGGCGATAAAATTTTAGTTGATGCAACGAGTTTTTTGATTCGGGACGCGCACGGCGTTGCGGATCGTTTAAATCAGGCGAAACAAGGCAGTTTCGGTTTTGACGAAAGCCGCAGTGCGCTTTATTTGCCAAATACGAAGGGATTTCCGAAAAATACCGAAGTCGAATCAACAATTACGCTCACGTCAAAATCTGCAACCGGACGGCTTGTAAATGAAACCACGCCGTCCGGCGATTCCGTAACGGTGCGCGAACGCCAGTCTTTTGTTGAACTGCCGGACAATAATTACCAGCCGCGCAAATTCGATCCGCGTGTCGGCACGATTCCAATTAGTTTTTACGATTACGCAACAAATATCAACGAAAATCTTGAAAAGCGTTGGATAATTCGCCATCGCCTTGAGAAAAAAGACCCGAACGCGGCGATGAGCGAAGCCGTTGAACCGATAATTTATTATGTTGACAACGGTGCGCCGAAAGCGATTCAGGACGCGCTGATCGAAGGCGCGTCGTGGTGGAATCAGGCTTATGAAGCAGCCGGTTTTCGCAACGCTTTTCAAGTTAAAGTTTTGCCGCCCGGTGCCGACGCGATGGACATTCGCTACAACGTCATCAATTGGGTGCATCGTTCGACGCGCGGCTGGGCTTACGGTTCGAGCATTGTTGACCCACGCACGGGCGAGATTATCAAAGGTGTCGTAACGCTTGATTCGCAAAGGGCGCGGCAAGATTTTTTGATCGGTTCGGGTTTGAATCCGCAGTATAATGCCGCGTCCGCCGCGTGTGATTTCGCGCTTTTGCCGGATGTTGATTATTTGACGAATCAAACATCTTCGGCAGATGCAAGTTTGATGTCATTGGCGCGAATTCGGCAACTTTCGGCGCACGAAGTCGGACACACGCTCGGACTCGCGCATAATTTCGCCGCCAGCACTTACGGACGCGCTTCGGTGATGGATTATCCCGCGCCGCTTATCGAAATAAAAAACGGCAAACTCGATTTTTCAAACGCTTATGCCGTCGGTATCGGCAGTTACGATAAATTTGCTATTCGTTACGCTTACACGGATTTTCCAAACGGCGCGAATGAAGACGCGGAACTCGAAAAAATCCTGCGCGAAGGCGTATCAAACGGAATGCTTTTTATTTCCGATGCCGACACCAGACCGGCAAGCGCGGCGCAGCCTTTATCGAGTTTGTGGGACAACGGCAGCGATCCGGTTGCCGAATTAAAACGCACGATGGAAGTTCGGCGCATCGGTTTGAATCAGTTCGGTTTGCAGAATGTTCCGATAGATACGCCGTTGTCCGAACTCGAAAATAAATTTTTGCCGCTTTATCTGCATCATCGCTATCAAACGACGGCGGCAACCAAATCAATCGGCGGCGTTTATTACACATACGCCGTACGGACGGCGAACGGTACAAATCCTCTGCTGGTTCAGGAAATCGTTTCGCCCGCCAAACAGCGTGAAGCGTTAAAACTGGTTTTGGAAACGATTTCGCCTGCCGAACTCGTCATTTCCGACGACATTTTGAAAATAATTCCGCCGCTTGCTTACGGCTACTATTCAAATCGTTCGGAACTTTTCGACAAGCGCACCGATCCGGTTTTTGATCCGCTCGGCGCGGCTGAAATCGCGGCGAATATGACCGTCAGCGGATTGCTCGAACCGCACCGCGCGGCGCGAATGATTGATTTTAATTCGCGTGATAAAAACTATCCGCATTTCCGCGAAACGGTTGACGCGCTCATCAAAGCGACGTGGAAAACGCCCGCGCCGATTGATGCAAAACAGCTTGCCGTCGCGCGTGTCGTGCAAAGTTTAACTGTCAATGATTTGATGGATTTAGTTGCAAATGCCGACGCACAGCCGCAGGTTCGCGCCGTGGCAACCGACGCTTTACACCGTTTGCAGGCGACGCTCAAACGAACGATTTCCACCGGTGACACCGCCGCACATTATCGCGCAATTATTGACAACATCGAAAAATTCCTATCGCGTCCCGACGCGCCGCGCAAACAAACGCAGCCGTTGATGACTCCGCCGGGCGACCCGATTGGCGGGAATTAAAATTTAATTCACAGGGATAACAGGATGAACAGGGATATTTTAAATCATTAATAAAAATTAATTCATCCCTGTCTATCCTGTCATCCCTGTAAATTTCTTAATTCAAGGCTTTTGATAATTTGGAAACGCTCCGTTCGGTGGAGTTTTCATCGGATTTTTCTTAATTTCAGCCATTGTAACTTCGACGGCTTTTTCAAGCTGAATATCGCGTCCCTGCCGCCACATTTTCGGGTCAAGTTCGACTTCAACATCCGGCGCGATGCCTTTGTTTTCAATGTCGAGTTCGCCGTTTAAATTGCGGAAAGCGACGCGCGGTGCGGTGACAGTTCCGCCGTCAATCAACTGCGGATAGTTGTAAATTCCGACGAGTCCGCCCCACGTTCTTTTGCCGACAAGCGTTCCGATCTTCGCTTCTCTAAACAGCCAAGGCAGAAGATCGCCGCCCGAACCGGTGTATTCGTTGATAATCATCGTTTTCGGTCCGTAAATCGAACCGACCGGCGTGGTGAAATTTTCGCCTTCGCGCGTTGACCAATAATTCATCAGCGGGCGATTCATATAATCGATAAAATAATCCGCCGCCGAACCGCCGCCGTTGAAACGCTCGTCAATGACCGCGTCCTGCCGGTCAATCTGCGCGAAATAATAGCGATTGAAATTCGTATAACCTGCGCCGCCCGTGTTCGGCAGATAAACGTAGGCGAGTTTGCCGCCGCTTAACTCATAAACTTTGCGCCGGTTGCCTTCAATTCACGCCAGATTTCGCAAACCGTTTTCGCTTCCCATCGGCACAACCGTAACTTCTCTCGCGTCTTTGCCATTAGGATTTGCGCCGACTTTGATAACGATCTGCTTGCCCGCCATATTTTGAAAAAAGCTGTAAATATTATCTGCCGCGCTAACTTCGCGCCCGTTGACGGCAATCAAATATTCACCGGCTTTAACATTGACACCCGGCGCGGTCAAAGGCGCACGGACTTGCGGATTCCAGTTTTCGCTGTTATAAACTCTGGCAAAACGATAGCGATTGTTTTCAATTTTATAATCCGCGCCGAGCAATCCGACTGAAACGCTGTCGGTGCGCGACTGGTCGCCGCCGTTGATAAACATATGTCCGACAACGATTTGATTGAGCATTTCGCGGAAAAGATAATTCAAATCATCACGATGCGCGACGACTTCGAGATAAGGCGCATACAATTTTTTCGCTTTTTCGATGTCCAAACCGTACAGATTCGGGTCATAAAAGAAATCACGCCCGCCGCGCCAAACTTCATTAAACATCTGTTTCCATTCGGCTCGCGGGTCAACATAAACTTCCATACCGGACGTTTTAACAATGCCTTCACCGGGTTTGGTCGGCATCATCGCCGAAACAAGATTCCACGCTGAACCTTGTTGATAAAGCATTTTTTCACCGTTTGCCGAAATACGGAAACTATTTACGCCCGATTTTACTTCTTCAAATTTGCGTTTGTCCAAATCGAATTTGCTCAGTGTCAAACCGAACGATCCACTTTGCGCCTGCGGAACTTCCGTGATGTAAACAATTCCCGATTTTCCGGCGTAAAGACCGTTATAATTTCGTCTCGTGCTTCAAAAACGGCGCGAATTCCGTTTGGCGAAATCGCCGCGTTGACGATTCAATTTCCCACTTTTTCAAAACGCGGACGAATGCCCGAAAACTCTCCGGCGACGCGGATATTTACTTTTTTCGGACTTTTTGAACCGGCATCAAGCGTTTAAATCGCGCCGAACTGTTCATAGACAATCGCGTCCGCGCCCGCCGAAGCGTATTTGATGTCTAAACCTTTATTATCAATAATTTGTTCGACATTTTTTGATTTCGTATCAAACGAAAAAAGCGAAACCACACCATTGTTTCTGTCCGGGAGAAAATAGATTTTGTCGTCAATCCACATCGGATTTTTGTCGTTTGAATTTTCACGCGGAACTTTTTCAATGGTTGAATCGGCGAGTTTGGCAATCCAAATCGGCTGTGTTTGTCCGCCGCGATAATGTTTCCAATCTTCCTGCCACTGCGAAAGCGGTTCGTAAGCGACGAAATTTCCGTCGGGCGAAAAATGCGGATTCGTTTCGATTCCGATGCTCGTCGTCAATCTTTTCGCATCGCCGCCGCTTCTCGCCAATCTCCACAAATCCCCCGCATAAGAAAAAACAATCGCGGTTTTACTTATCGTCGGCTGACGAAACAGCGTCGGCGCGTCGTTCTGTGCAAAAATTGAAACACAAAAAACAAGTGTTATCAGAAAAACAAAGACGAACTTTTTCATCGGAATTTTCTCCATTTTAGAGTTTAATTTAACATTTAAAACCTGTAACACTACTCAATTACGATTCACGATTGACGATTAACAATTCACGATTTTCAAGGCTTCATACCTTCAAACCAGACGGGTTTGAAATCAGAATTGACTAACCAACTAACGGGTTCGACCATCGAATTTATCGCTTTTGTCATATGTTTGAAATCAATGGTTTTTATCTCATCGCTGGCGTGATGATAATCCGTGTGCAGTCCGAAACTCGAAACGGTGTGCGCGATTACGCCTTGTTTGGCAAGCGTATAATTATCGGAACGCCGAAAAAAGTTTTGTTCGGGATGCGGATCATTAACCAATTTCGCGCCGCGCTTGGCGAGTTCCGCGCCGAGATTTGAACGCTCATAACCTGTCAGCCAAAGTTCGTCAGCCGCCACTTTTTCATCCGGGCGACCAATCATTTCAAATTCCAGATTCGCCACTAAATGATCCTTCGGAAACGCCAGATTGCTCACAAAATACTGCGCTCCGAAACCGCCCGCTTCTTCGCTGCCGAAAAATGCAAATTGAATAGTCCGCTTTGGACGCTGATTTTTGGCGAGAACACGCGCCAGTTCCAAAACCGCGACACAGCCGGAAGCGTCGTCATCCGCGCCGTTAAAAATTTTGTCGTCGCCGGGAGCGTTTTCACGAACGCCGAGATGATCGAGATGTGCGCTGAGTAAAATTACTTCCGTCGCCAATCGCGCATCAACGCCTTTGATTTCGCCAACAGCGTTCCACGTCTGCTGGTTTTTCGGCACATTGAGCGAACCTTTTATTTCAATCGGCACGCCGTCGGCAACTTGATTGAGTGCGTTTGCCGCGTCTTTGCTGACAAAAACAATTGTTGCCGGATTTTGCTTTTTGTCGGTGCTGACGATTGTCGTGAACGAAATCGGACGCGCCGCGAGATTTTTCCACTGTTCCGGCGGAAGCGGCATTTCGACAATCACCGCCGACGCGCCGTTGTCTAAAAATGTCTGCGGATTTTGTATTATCTTCGACATATCCGCGCCTTCGTTAAATTTGACAAAAACAATTGCACCGGCTTTCGGTTTTGCGTCTAAAGAATTCAGTTTCTGCAAACCACCGCTAATTTGCGCCGCGTTCATTCGCAAAACGAGCAAATCTTTGCCGTGTTCCAAAGTTACGCTCGAATTATTTGCCGTGTATTTCAATTTCGGATTTTCGGCAAAAGTATTTCGCGTGATATTGACGGTTTGCAGATAAGTTTTATTGCCCGAAGCGTCCGTTTCGCCCGCCGGTTCAACGCCGAATTGCTGTAATTGCGAACCGATATATTGGGCGGCAATCCATTCAAACTGCGTTCCGCTGCCGCGACCTTGAAGCGCGTCGCTCGCCAGAAAATTCATTCCGGCGCGAACATTGCGCTCTTCGATTTGTGCTGAATTCTGCGCTGTGCGGGTTGCGGTCTGCGCGTTGCCGAAACTGACTAATGCCAGTAAAAATGCGGCGAGAATGACGGCTTTTGGACGATAAAGATATTTCATCAAGTTTGGAAAACTCCTGTTTGGATTTAATTTGTTTTGGATTATAAAAGTTACTGCTTTCAAACTTCTACGTCAAAAAGACTTTAAAGGTTTAGTAAATTTTACATAACGCAGGTATCTTGCCTGCCGTATCGGATGCGTCCCGCTTCCGAGTGAAAAATTCAGTCCATCGAAGACGTGAACGCGGGACGCACTCACGACGGCAGGCAAGATGCCTGCGTTACTTTCTTGACTTACGAAAGCATTCTGCGTAAAAATGCCTTATCATCCTTTTACGCTTAAAAATTTTATGAATACCAAATTAAATCCCGCGAGATTTTCAACGCTTTTCGCCTTTCTTTTGCTTGTTTTAACCGTTTCCGTCCGCGCCGACGAAGTTGATAAATATGTCCGCGCACAGATTGCCGAGCAGCATATTCCGGGCGCGGCAATTGCCGTTATAAAAAACGGTAAACTCATTAAAGTCGAAGGTTACGGCTTGGCAAGCGTCGAATTTAATGTTCCGGTAACGACGGAAACCGTATTTGAAATCGGTTCGGTTTCCAAACAAATAACCGCCGCGGCGATTATGCTGCTGGTCGAAGACGGCAAGATAAATTTGGACGAAAAAATATCGAAATATCTGTCCGACACGCCCGAAGCGTGGAAGGACGTAACCGTCCGCAATCTCTTAACACATACTTCCGGCGTAAAAAGCTACACGAGCTTGGGCGGTTTTGAACTTTTCAAAAGATACAAAGTCGGCGATTTCATTAAAGAATTAAGTCCGCAACCGCTCGATTTTGAAACGGGTTCGGCTTACAAATACAGCAACAGCGGCTATTCTCTTTTGGGTTACATTATCGAATCGGCTTCGGGCAAAAATTACTGGGAATTTCTGCAAACGCGCATTTTTAATCCGTTGAAAATGAATTCAACCGCCAATCGTGATCCGCAATTTATCATCAAAAACCGCGCCGCCGGTTATGAATGGGAAAACGGCAGACTCGTCGGACGCGATTATAATTTGACCGATCTTTTCAGTGCCGGAGCAATCGTTTCGACAATCTCTGATATGGCAAAATGGGACACTGCTCTGAGCGACGAAACTTTATTGAAAAATGAAAGCAAAGCTCAAATTTGGAAACCTTTTACATTGACCGGCGGCAAGGAAAATCCTTACGGTTTCGGCTGGAACGTCGGCGAATTTCGCGGTCAAAAACTTTTAAGTCACGGCGGACAAACAGCCGGTTTTGCCGCGAATGTTTCGCGTTATATTGATTCTGATTTGGACGTAGTTGTTTTAACGAATCTGGGAACACAAGGCGCGGGAAGCGCAATCGCACGCGGGATTGCGAAAATTTATATTCCTTCAATTTCTTTGAAAAATGTGAAAACTCAAACGGAAACCGACGCGAAGATTTCTAAATTGGTTGAAAAAACTCTCGAAGAAGTTTCGCAAAACAAAGTGAATCCCGAATTGCTAACAAATAATTTGATAAAAAATCTTTCATCCGAACGCGCTAAGGTGGAAAACACGCGGATTTCATCTTTCGGGAAAATCAGAAAATTAGATTTCGTCGGCGATGAGATTTCCGAAGGCAAAAAAGTCTATCGTTATAAAGCTGAAACGCCGAAACGAATTTTCTTGTGGCGTTTTGCCGTCAATGATGAAGGAAAAATTTCAGAAATGACGCTCGAAGAGGAAGAATCAGTTTCCAATTAAATTGCAGTTTGTAGCGACCTTCTTCTTCATCGCCGCTGCCGCCGCGATTACCTCCGCTATTTCCGAACGGACCGCCGAAACGTCCGCCGCGACCGCCGCCGCTGTCGGCGGAATCGCCGCCGCTTCTCGTACCGAATTCAAATTCTTTGCTCAGACGCAGATTGACGTTGAAATATTCCGGTCCCGTGCCGTAATTGCGCGGAATAGTTCGAGTAAAATCCAAAACATCCGAAAAATCGCAGAATGAATCGGTCAAGCTGAATTGATCGCAACGCGAAGCAAGTTGAGCGAAGGTCGGGCGTTCGGTAAACAGCGCGTCGCTGTTTGAATCTATGCCGTTTGTAATGTTAAACGGTGTGCCGGAACGAAAAATTATAAAAGGTCTGCCACGAATTCCCCAAGGAACGTCGAAATTGCTGCCAACGATGAAACGGTGGCGCGTGTCGAGCGACGATCTGCCGTATTCTCCGCTCAAATCGTATTGATTTGCCGGAAAAGTTCCCGCGCCGTCGGTGTCGCTTTTGGCGTTGTTTGTTGAATAATTGGCGAAAATCGAAATGTCTTTGATGCGAGTTCGCTCAAATTTCCAGTTCGACAGCAAATTTCCGTCTTTCACGAGATTTTGCGGATAGTGCTGATTGATATAAGCTTCACCGAATAACGCGCCGACGAGCATCGCTTCGCCTTTGCCGTATTTGTTTAAAAAATTGCCGGTTTGCCGTCTTTGTATGAACCGATAACTTTCGCCGTCGTCGGCGATGATTCGAGTTTTGCGCCCCAAACCGGAATTTCGATTGCTTTTGAAAAAAATGATGAACTTGTCTTTAAAGTGTCTGTTTGTTGATAATTAAATTTGCTGACATCGTTCGTCCACGAACTTTTCGACGGTTGAATGCCGTCTTTTTGAAAAATTATTTTTCTGTCTTTTACGCCGAAAACTTTATCGAGTGTGCGACTCGGTTGGTTGGATTCGTCCCAACTCATCGCGCCGATCGATGCCCAAATCTCATCCTTCAACCCAATCTTCTATCATCACGCCTTTAAAAGCCCGTGCGCGTCCGAGTTCAAAAATATCGAGTTGTCCTTTGTCCAAATCATTATTGCTGCCGACAAACCCGAACTGCATCGGTCCGGCTTGATAATTGACGGCGATTAAATCGGCTTCGGGAAATTGTTTTTCAACCGCTTCCGTCGCATTGCGATAAAAAAGTGCGGTGTAATGATTGATAAACTGCCGCGTGTAATAAAAACGCCGCGCATATCCGACATTCGTGCCGAGTTTTGTTCTGTCTTCAGTCGGCTGAACGTCTTTCCAACTCGCGGCATCGAGCATCGCAGGATTTAAATTTTGCTGTTTGAGCCATTCACGAAAATACGCGAGAATCTGCGGAGTTTTGCTGATTTCTTCTGAATTTATCGCTGCTGTAATTTCATCGCCCAAATTGATATGTTTGGCGATTGACGCTCTGAACGGCATTGTTTTTTTGACATCAGCGGCATATTTCTCATAAAAATCGGCGAAAACACGCGCCCAATGTTGATCGGGAGTTTCATTCGGCTGAAAATCATATTTTCCGGCGGCGGCTTCGCTCGTATATTTCCAATTATTCGCCCAAGCCGTCAAAGTCGTGTCGGTAACGGGATATTTCTGCGCCATTTCACGAAATAAATCATCGGAAATGCCGTCCGTCGCCGACACTGAATTGATTCCCAAATCGTAGAAATTTTGAAAATCCGATTCGACGCGGCTTTTCACGGCATTTCCGCCGCCAACCCGATAATTTCCGAAAGTAACCCACGTCCCGATTTTCAAAGCGTTCAAACGCGGCGACGGTGAAAGTTTCAAAGATTTGACGAGTTCGCGCCGACTGTTCGCCCATTCGCTCAAACTTTCCAACATTTTTAACCCGTCAAACCCGCCGCCTGTCGGCATTCGCACGACTAGAGCCAGTTTATCATCGGTTTTTTCTTCAACGACGTGAAAAACCGCTTCGGCTTTCGGCTCTGAAGCAAATTCCACTTTCAACATTACCGGACTTGTTGATTCAGACTTAGGTTTAACAAAAAACGCCGTGTGCCACTGCGCCGCCGTCGAAACCGGAAGTTTTACCCAATCCGAATACTGACCGGATTTTATCCAATCGTCATCGCCCGTCGGCGGAATCCACGCCAGCGGTTTTCCCCAATCGTTTCCTGTTTCCGCCCAGCTTTTCGGTTTCAATCCCGATTTTGCAAGCGTTCCCGTTGCCATTCGCACCGGCGTATAAGGATTTGTTTCGCTGTCAATAACGACGTTATAAAAATAATTTTCAGGTTCGACGACTTGCATACGCGCCCAAACCTGTCCCGTAAATTCCGCAGGTTTATGAACTTCAAGCCAGTTTGCCAAAGCGTCCGAACGATTTTGTGCAAAGCACTGCGGCAGCGCAAAAAACACAACTATTAAAACGGACACAGCAATCGCTTTTATATTGAAAGACGTTTTAAGAATATGCGGAACAGCGATGGCAACATTGTCGGGAATGTTGCAGATAAAGACTTTTTGAACGAAAATGATTTTGAGGTAAAGATTATGACACCGACAATCGAAAATGCCATCGAAATCATCCGCCAACTTCCACCGCCGGAACGCAAAAAAGTGCGCGATTGGATTGATGAAGAAAATCATAAGGAATTGACCGAAAAAGAAATCCGAAAAACCGAACTCGAAGAAAAAAACAAGAAATTCAAACGCGCTTTGCAATGGGTTGAAGCACATAAAGAAGAATACGACGGACAATTCGTTCTGCTTGAAGGCGATAATCTGATTGCTCACGGAACAAATCCGAAAGAACTTTACGAAACGGCGCGAAACAAAGGAATTAAAATTCCATTCGTGAAAAGAGTTAAAGCGAAAGAACTGCCGTTCGGAGGTTGGTAAAATGCCGGAAATTCTGGAGTTTGATATTCTTCACGAATACAGCATTTACAAAACCGGAATTACGGTTGAAGCAATCTTAAGAATCGGCGACTTAAACGTAGATGTCGAAGCGAAAATTGATACAGGTTCGACTTACTGCGTCTTTGAACGACATCTCGGCGAAGGCTTAGACTTGGAAATCGAAGCTGGAATTCCAATTGAAATCGGCACGGCAACCGGAAGTTTCCCCGCCTTCGGTCATCAATTAACTTTGACCGTTCTCGACATCGAAACCGTTTCAACCGTTTATTTTGCCGACAGCGATTTGTTTGACAGAAATGTTTTGGGCAGAATCGGCTGGCTTGACCGCGTAAAATTGGGTTTGATTGAGCGAGAAGGAAAATTATTTTTGAGTGAATACGGGAGGTTTGGAAAATAGAATGTATAACTTTGAATTGACATCACCAATTTACTTGATTCTTCTAATAATTTATTTCGCAACCCCATCATTAAAACAGTTAGAAATAAGATTCAACAAGGCATATGTAGGGTTAGCGGACGCAGAAATGATTAGGTATGTTTATCGGCGACCCAAACTACCTAATTGGATTCACTTTATTTTTATACTTGATTGGTTAATTGCGATAACACTTTTTGTTCTTAGTTGGAAAGTTGCTTTAGTTATTTTGTTGATAAAATTTGTGCTGTCATTTTTGCCAATTTTAGAAACATTCGGAAATTTTTTGTTACTCCCTTTTCAACCTAAATTCCCCGAAGGAGTTTCAGATGAACAATCAGATGTAGCAAGTGAAATGCGGATTTGGGCTGATACTCCAACTGAAAGCAAAAATTGAAATATAAAATATGATGTTATCTTGGAGAAACTAAGAAATCTTGGTTTTAAGGATGATAATGACAAATTTCGTATCTTAGATGCGTTAAATTAGCTTCGTGTTGACGAATTTACTAAATTAGAAGCAACTAATTTATATCATCAAGAAAAAGCAACCTATTTAAGCGAAAAAGAGTGGGAAGCAGAGAAACTAAAGGCGAAAAAGGAAGAGGAAGAATGGGAAAAACAACAACAGTGGAAAGAAGCCGAAGAAAAGGAAAAAGGAGAATTTGAAGAAATAATGCGCCAATTAGATGAAAATCTTGACGAATCCTCAGAATTCAAATCTTAAAATTACTTTATGCACTATCATTTAATCGGAATATGCGGAACGGCGATGGCATCGTTGGCGGGAATGTTGCAGGCGCGTGGACACAAAGTTACGGGTTCGGATCAGAATGTTTATCCGCCGATGTCAACGCAATTGGAAGAACTCGGCATTGAAATTATTAACGGCTACAAAGCGGAAAATGCCGATGTCGGCGCGGATTGCACGATTGTCGGGAATACGATTTCGCGCGGGAATGCGGAACTCGAAGAGGTTTTGAACCGCAAACTCATTTATCGTTCGCAGGCGGAAATTGTTAAGGAAGAATTTATTCGAGGGCGCAGAAGTTTGGTGATTGCCGGAACGCACGGCAAGACGACGACGACGAGTATTGCGACTTGGATTGCAGAATGCGGCGGTTTGAATTCGGGTTTTCTCGTCGGCGGAATCGTGCAGAATTTCGGCGCGTCGTTTCGCGTTGCCGACAGCGATTTTTTTATTATCGAAGGCGACGAATACGACACGGCTTATTTTGATAAAAAGCCGAAGTTTATGCACTATTTGCCGGAAATGGCGATTGTGGGCAATATCGAATTCGACCACGCCGATATTTACCGCGATTTGGATGCGATCAAGTTTGAGTTTTCGCGTCTGATGAATCTCGTGCCGTCGAACGGACGTTTGATTGTCGGAATTGATTCGCCCGTCGCGCGTGAAGTTTTGGACGAAATACGCCCGAAACTTCACACGAATATCGAAACTTTCGGCACGTCGGACGATGCGAAATGGCAGGCGCACTACATAGATTTTTCGGGCGACAAGACAAAATTTACCGTTTTCAAAAACGGCAAAAACTGGGGCGAATTTGAAACAAATTTAATCGGCGAATTCAATGTGCGAAATTGTCTGGCGGTGATAATTGCCGCCAATGTGTGGGGAATTTCCAAAGAGAAAATTCAGGAAGCGTTTCAAACATTTAAATCGGTCAAACGGCGCGTTGAAATTCGCGGCATCGAACGCGGCGTAACAGTGATTGACGATTTCGCGCATCATCCGACGGCGGTTGAAGAAACGCTAAAGGCGTTGAAAACAAAATACGACGGCAAGCGTTTGATCGCTGTTTTCGAGCCGCGTTCGTGGTCTTCGCGGCTGGCGGTTTTTCAAGCGAAATACGAAAAAGCCTTTGCCTACGCCGATTACGTGATTATTGCCGGAGTTTATAACACTTCAAAAGCGAGCGAACTCGGCAAGGTTTTGGATGTCAGCGAACTCGTCGAAGACATTAAATTGCAGGGCAAACCGGCGATGAGTTTTCCCGATGCCGATTCAATCGTCGAACATCTCGCGCCGGAATTAAAAGACGGCGATGTCGTGGCGATTATGTCAAACGGCGGTTTCGGCGGCATTCACGATAAAATTTTGAATGTGTTGAAGGAAGAATAAAATCTTTAATAATTAAAGCAACTCTAAATACGAAATCTACATCCCACGCTCAACTGTCCATAACTAAACCTGAGTCTTGATTAGAAATTAAGCATAAGAAATTAGCTTTGCAAAACACAATTTGTAATCTAACATCTTGAGTTTCAGCGTGTTCCACAATCCCTGCCAACTTCTTGAATAAACTCTGGCGGCAAATCTCTCCCACAATGAACTGAATACTCCTTCGACTCTTTCCCTGATTGTCGAATGCAGCATTTTCAACTTTTGACTCGTTATATCTGCTCGTGTCAAAAACAGAACTCCTTCGTCTTCATACATTTCCAGTTGAAAGGCTGCTCCCCGATAACCTAAATCCGCCAAACACAAACTGCCTTCATTCATCAAACTCGCTAACATTCTCGCTCCCGCCCGATCATCTATAACCGGTCGAAAGCCTTACTGCTCCGACGATTTGCCCCGTCCGCGTGGATAAAACGTGCAGTTTGAACCCGAAAAACCAGCCTTTCGTTCCTTTCCCGAAATACGCCCCGGCATCTCTCAGCAAATTAACCCGTCCGTGCCGAATTGCCTGACACATCGGAATCGGAAATGAATCTATCAGATAAATCTCCTCTAAATCCGTGATATGCAAGGGAACACTATCTAAAATCGCGCCCATCTGAAAACTCAAGTTGTGCCATCGGGCAAGCCATTGTTTATAACTCGGCAAGTCGGGAAAAGCCTGTGGATCATTAGCTTTCACCAATAAAAAGGTGCGTTTCAAGGTGGCGCATCCAAAATAACTTTGCATCATCGCCACCGCAATTATTTCAGCATCCGTGCATTTTGGATTGTGGCTCGACTTTCGCCACTTGCCGCCATTTTTCTCGCTTTTTAAGCCGTCATCAGCCAAACAATAGACTAAAATTAGTTGTTCCTTTATACTTCTCATTGTGTAATCTCCTTCTTTTGAGCAGTTTTTTTCTCTAAAATCATTCTACTCATTTTTTGGAGATTACATAATTTTCAACTCAGGACTCAGGTTTCATTAGCATACGGTAATGCCAACATTGGAGATATTCCCGTTCAAGGCGATTATAATGGCGATGGAAGGACAGATATTGCAGTATGGAATAATAGAGATGGTATGTTTAAAATTAACGGCTTACCACCGCAACAATATGGTCAGATGGGAGATATGCCAATAGCCAGTTATGATACTCACTAAAACTACGGATAATAAATGATTAACTGCAAAGACGGGCGATTAAGAGATTGTAAATTACATAAAATTTCTTAAACGCCCGTCTTTAACTTTGATTATTACAGGTTTGCCGCCTCAGCTTTTTCCGGCATAAATTTCATTTCACCGCCGTCAGCCGAAATTCTCACGGTGTTTCCGCTTCCGATTTCGCCATTCAAAAGTTTAACGGCTAAAGGATTTTGAATCAGCGATTGAATAGCGCGTTTCAAAGGTCGTGCGCCGAATGTCGGGTCGTAACCTTCTTTGACCAGCAGTTCCTTCGCCGAATCTTCCAGTTTTATTTCGATGCCGCGTTCCGCCAGATTTTTTCGCAGTTTTTCAAGCTGAACGTCAATAATCTGCGCGATTTCCTCGCGTGAAAGCTGTGTGAAGACGACGATATCGTCAATCCGATTTAAAAATTCCGGTTTGAAATGATTTCGCAAAACGTCCAAAATCATATCTTTGAGCGGCGTATCAACCAAAGTCGAAGATTGAATTTCACGCGAACCGAGATTCGAGGTCATAATCAAAACCGTATTTTTGAAATCAACCGTTCTGCCTTTTGAATCGGTAAGTCGTCCTTCGTCCAAAATTTGCAGCAGAATATTAAAAACATCCGGGTGCGCTTTTTCGATTTCGTCAAACAGAATAACCGAATATGGACGACGGCGCACGGCTTCGGTCAATTGTCCGCCTTCTTCATAACCGACGTATCCGGGCGGTGCGCCGATCATTCGCGCAACCGCGTGTTTTTCCATATATTCCGACATATCGAGCCGGACGAGAGAGCGTTCATCGTCGAACATAAACTCTGCCAGCGCACGCGCAGTTTCGGTTTTACCAACGCCCGTCGGACCCATAAAAATAAATGAACCAATCGGGCGATTCGGGTCTTGCAGTCCGGCGCGTGAACGGCGCACGGCGTTGGCAACCGCCGTCAAACCTTCGTCTTGTCCGATGACGCGGCGGCGGAGATTGTCTTCCATTTTGACGAGTTTCTGCATTTCGCCTTCGAGCATTTTGGAAATCGGAACGCCCGTCCATTTGGCGACAACTTCCGCCACATCTTCTTCGTCAACTTCTTCTTTGAGCATCACACCGTCGCTTTGCAGTTCGGCAAGGTGATTTTGCTCATCATTTAAAAGTTTTTCGAGTTCGGGAATTCTGCCGTATTGCAATTCGGCAGCTTTGGTCAAATCGCCCGCCTGACGCGCTTGTTCGAGTTTCAGCTTGGCATCTTCGAGTTGCTCTTTCGCATCACGCATCTTTTGGATTTCATCTTTTTCCGACTGCCATTTTGCCTTCATTGCGCCGGATTTTTCCTGCAAATCGGCGATGCGTTTTTCAATATCGTTTAATCTTTCCTTCGATTTTTCGTCGGTTTCGCGTGAGAGTGCCTGTTTTTCGATCTCAAGCTGCAAAATTTCGCGCTCCAAAACATCAATTTCAACCGGCAGCGAATCAATTTCGATGCGAAGTTTTGACGCGGCTTCGTCAATCAAATCAATCGCTTTGTCGGGCAGAAATCTGTTTGTAATATAACGATTTGAAAGCGTCGCGGCGGCGACAATCGCCGAATCCGTGATACGAACGCCGTGATGAACTTCGTATTTTTCCTTTAAACCTCGAAGAATCGCAATCGTATCTTCGACGTTCGGTTCGCCGACGTAAACCTGCTGAAAACGACGTTCTAACGCTTTGTCTTTTTCGATATATTTTTGATATTCATTCAAAGTCGTCGCCCCGACACAGCGCAATAAACCACGCGCCAACGCCGGTTTTAACATATTTGAAGCATCAATCGCGCCTTCGCTTGCGCCCGCGCCGACCAAAGTATGCAGTTCGTCAATAAACAAAATTATTTGTCCGCCGGACTTTTCGATTTCCTTCAAAACCGCCTTCAAACGATCTTCAAACTCGCCGCGATATTTCGCGCCGGCAAGCATCGCGCCCAAATCCAAACCGACAAGTTTTTTATTTTTAATCGTTTCCGGCACATCGCCCGAAACGATTCTCTGCGCCAAACCTTCGACAATTGCCGTTTTACCAACGCCGGGTTCGCCGATTAAAACCGGATTATTTTTCGTCCGGCGCGATAAAACCTGAATCGTTCTTCTGATTTCATCGTCGCGCCCGATGACCGGATCGAGTTTTCCTTTTCTCGCTCTTTCCGTTAAATCCACCGCGTATTTTTCCAACGCCTGAAAATTCTCTTCGGCATTCTGATCGGTAATACGCGAACCGCCACGCATCTGTTCGATAACTTTTTGTAAATCTTCTTTATTTACGCCGTGAGAACGCAAAATCCGCCCCGCGTCGCCTTCCTTTTCGTCGGCAATCGTCAAAAGCAGATGCTCGGTCGAAACATATTCGTCCTGCATCGCTTCGGCTTCCTTCTGCGCGTTTTGAAACATCGTGTTAAAGCGCGACGAAAAATACGGCTGACCACCTGAAACTTTCGGAAATTTAGCAATCGCAGCGTCAACTTCGCTCGAAATCGTCGCCGTGTTCGCGCCGACTTTTCCCAAAATCGGGCGCAGCGTTCCTTCTTTTTGTTCAAGCATCGCCGCCAATAAATGCTCAGGTTCAACCTGTTGATTCTGATTTTTTTCGGCAACACCGATTGATTCCTGAACCGCTTCCTGTCCGCGAATTGTAAATCTGTCAAATCTCATTTTTGCTTAACTATTCCCTTTTTTTTAGTCTTTAATAATAATAAAATCTGAGTGTGTTCCTGTCAAATCTGTGCGATAATTATTTTACCAATCAAGGAAGAAAAGTTTTTATAGTTTTTTAGATGACACATTTCGATTTGAAATGTATATTTAGCTTGCACTCAAAAATCTTTCAGGAAAATAAAATTATGATAAAAATACCAATTTGGACTTTTTGGAGTTTGAATATTTTAGCCGTTATTGCCGTCATTTTTTTTCAAAAAAAGAACGCCCGACTGCTTTCTTCCGAAGAAAGACGCGAAAAAGCGCGGGTTTTGAGCGAAGAAACCAACCTTAAACATTGGCAGAATTGGAGTTTTGTCGCCGTTTCGATTGTTTTGGTAATTCTTAACCTGTTTTTTGCGGTTGACCTTCCGATCAAATATTTTTTTTATTTGATAATTACTCATTTAACCTACACCGTTTTTCGCAACCGCCAAGTTTTTCGGGAAATAGATCTGCCCGACGAATATATAAATAAAGAATTTGGTTTGGGCATTTTTACGGTTTTACTGTTTGTCGCAGACATATTTTTTATGTTTTAACAACAAAATGAAAATTGTTCGTGAAATTTTATCGCCGCTAATTGCGGTCATCGCGGCGTTTATCGTCGGCGGCATCATCGTTTTGCTGATCGGCGACAATCCGTTTAATACTTTTTACTTGCTGCTCGGCAATTCTTTCGGTTCGCTGAAAGACATCGGCTATACATTGTCTTATGCAACACCTTTGATTTTTACAGGCTTGGCGGTGATGGTCGCTTTTCGATGCGGACTTTTAAATATCGGCGCGGAAGGACAGCTTTATGTCGCGTCGTTTGCGACGGCGTGGGTCGGCATCACGTTCGGCGGCACGATTGTTGACGTTTTCGGCAAACAACAAGATTGGTCTTGGATGAGTTTGCCCGCGATTATTCTTGTGCCGCTTTGCATTTTAACTTCGATGGTTGTCGGCGGAATTTGGGGCGCGATTCCGGGCTTTTTAAAGGCGAAATTCGGTTCGCACGAAGTTATCAATACGATAATGCTGAATTTTATCGCCATCGCGCTGGTCAGTTATCTCACGCAATATCACTACAAAATTCCGGGCGACGCGATTCTCGAAACCGCTGAAATCGGGCAAGCCGCGCATATTCCGCGCATCAGTCAATTTATTCCCGGAATGCCCGACTTCGTGCCGTTGAGCGTCGCATTTTTGATTGCGATTGCGGCTTGTATTCTGGTTTACGTCTTTTTGTGGAAAACAAAATGGGGTTACGAACTTCGCGCCGTCGGCGAAAATCCGAGTGCGGCTGAATACGGCGGAATTTCGCCGGGCAAACAGATTATTATTGCAATGACCATTTCGGGCGCACTCGCCGGAATGGTCGCCATCGGCGAAGTTTTGGGTTACCGCTATCGTTATTACGACGGATTTTCCGCAGAATGGGGTTTTTTGGGAATTGCGGTTGCGCTTTTAGGCAGAAATCATCCGCTCGGCGTGTTCATTGCGGCAATATTTTTCGCCGTTCTCGCACGCGGCGAGATTTTCGTTGACGCATTTACGCCACACGTTTCCAAAGACATCGGCTGGGTTTTGCAAGCGATTATTATTCTGTTTGTCGCCTGCCTGCAAATGTATTCCAAAACGACAAGAGTAAAAGGAAAAGTTTAAGAGTCGGAGCGCGGACGGCTCGTCCGCTTCGAGCGCAGAAGCGCGAGAAAAGCCTTTTTGTCGAAGCTGCATCATTAACGGCGGGCGTTACAACGCCTCGCTTCGCCGGCGTTGGCGGACGAGCCGTCCGCGCTCCGTCAAATAATAAAATTTTATGTATGAGATTTCTATTTTTGCATTGTTTTTTTCGATGATTCGGCTTGCCACGCCGTTGATTTTCGCCGCACTCGGCGGACTTTTTTCCGAGCGTTCCGGTGTTATCAATATCGCGCTTGAAGGTTTGATGTTAGCGGGAGCATTTACCGGCGCAGTCATCACTTATGAAGCCGGAAATCCGTATCTCGGAATGCTTGCGGGAATGGCGGCGGGCGCGTTTTTGGCTTATATTTATGCAATTGCCTGTATTAAATTTCAAGCCGACCAAGTTGTTTCGGGAATGGCGATAAACTTTTTGATGATCGGACTTCCCGCAGTTATCAGCGGCGCGATTTACGATTCGTCGGGTTCGACTCCGCAGATTGATAAAGTAAATCTTCTGCCCGAATTTTTTAATCGTCTTTCGCTGGCTTCGATTTTGGCTTTCGCGCTTGTTCCGATTTGTTGGTATGTTTTGTATAAAACGCCGTTCGGTCTGCGATTAAGAGCGACGGGCGAAAATCCGGCGGCGGCGGATGCGGCAGGCGTGAAGGTTATCAGATTGCGTTACACAGCCGTAATTATTTCGGGAATTTTAGCGGCGGCGGGCGGCGCGTATCTTTCAATCGGGCAATCTTCGCTGTTCACGAGAAATATGACTGCCGGACGCGGTTATATCGCGCTTGCCGCGTTGATTTTGGCAAAATGGCGACCTGTTCCGGTGCTTCTCGCGTGTCTGTTTTTCGGTTTGACCGAAGCCTTGACGATTCAACTCGGCAACATCAAACTGCCTTCGGGCGAAAATGTTCCGATCCAATTTATCCAAATAATTCCTTATGTTTTGACGATTATCGTTCTCGCCGGATTCATCGGCTTGTCGCGTGCGCCGAAGGCTCTCGGCATTCCGTATCGTAAGGAAAAATAATTGATTTTAAAGGCGATAAAAAGCATTTTTAAAGGTATGAATACAAAAGTAAAAACAACGATAACAATTCCGAAAGATTTATTAAATGAAGTTGATATTTTTGCCAAAGATTACCGCAGTCGTTCTGAGTTTGTCGAAACTGCTTTACGCGATTTGGTTGAGCGTAAGCGTCGGCAGCAAAAACCTAAACTAACTCAGGAGGAAGAAATTGCTACTCTCAACCGCATTGCCGATGAACAGCGCGAAGAAATTTTAGAAACTTTGGAGTATCAAGTTGATATATGGAACGAGGAAATGTTTACCGAGTTAAAAACCCAAGCAGAATAGAACCCAAAAAATTTCGCACTTTTGTTGTAGTCAGCCGCCGTAAATTTATTCTATCGAGTTATCAGACCGTAACTTGCGCTCCAAGTCCGAACAAAAAATCAAAGAATTAAACCAAGCCTTAAAAATCGCATTGGAAATCGAAGATTAAAATTCTCGACAGGCAAATTGACCGCGAAGCATTGTTTATTTTTTACTCGATACTTGCAAGAAATTCACTTTTCCAATAAACTTCTACGTTTCGGACAACTCCGAGAATCTGAACTATAACTATTTAAAAGAGGTATTTTATAAAATTATGAAAAAAGTAGGAATTTTAGTCGGGCGTGAAGTTACGTTTCCCGAATCAATTATTAAAAGCATAAACGAAAAGGGCAAAGGCGAAGTCGTTGCCGAAATGGTCAAAATCGGCGGCATTCGGCTTGATGAAGAAAAGAAATATGACGTGATTATTGACCGCATTTCGCACGAAGTTCCGTATTATCGCGCGACTTTGAAACGGATGGCACTCGAAGGAACTTATGTTATCAACAATCCGTTTTGGTGGTCGGCGGACGACAAGTTTTTTAATTTCAGTTTGGCTGACAAAATCGGCGTGGCGATTCCGAAAACTGTGCTTTTACCACAGCAGGAATATATTCCCGACGTTACGAGCGAAAGT
Source organism: Pyrinomonadales bacterium (assembly GCA_038200505.1). Lineage (GTDB taxonomy): Bacteria > Acidobacteriota > Blastocatellia > Pyrinomonadales > Pyrinomonadaceae. Next base: position 21,020 of record JBBPXX010000033.1, read on the forward strand.
TTGAGAAATCTCGAATTTCCACTCGATTGGGAAGGCATTGTCAATTACGTCGGTTTTCCCGCGTTTTTAAAACCGTTTGACGGCGGCGGATGGAAAAATGTGTCGAAAGTCAATTCGCTCGAAGAACTTTGGTATGAATACAATCAATCGGGCAAACTTTGTATGACTTTGCAAGAAGGCATTGAATTCGACCAATTCGTGCGCTGTTACTGCGTCGGACAGGAAAAAGTTTTGATTATGCCGTATGATCCGACAAAGCCGTATCTGTCGGGAATGCAGTATGTTAATGTTGACGATTATTTGTCGCCCGAACTTCACAAAAGAGTCGAAAAAGACGTTATTACGATCTGCAAAGCGTTAGGTTACGATTTGAACACGGTCGAATTTGCCATCAAAGACGGCATTCCGTATGCGATTGATTTTATGAATCCCGCGCCTGATGCCGAAATCGCTTCGGTTGGTGAATTTAATCATAATTGGATTATCAGCGCGTTGACCGATTTTGTTCTCGAAAAATTGAAAAAAGGTTTTGAAACGCCCGAATATCGCTGGTCTGCGATACTTAATCCGCCGGCAAAAACTGCCAAAAAGAAAGCACCGGCGAAGGCAAAAACGGAAAAAACAGCAAAAACCAAAACCACAGCTAAAGAAAAAAAAGCAACTAAAGAAACACCGCGAGCGAAAAATGCGGGCGCGAAATAAAACAGGAAGAGGCAAAGTAAAATTTTACTTTGCCTTTTCTAAAATGGAACACCGGCATCCTGCCGGCAACGTCGCATAAGCAGCGTAGTGTGTTCGATTACTGAAACGATTTTAAACGCCGGCGTATTCATTGCCGGCAGGATGCCGGTGTTCCGTATGAAAATAATCAATATTAAATCAAATCAACGTGAAGAAATGATTGAAATCACGAGCGAAATTTCAAATCTTTTACCCGAAAATGGCGCAGGAATTTGCGTTCTTTTCACACAGCACACGACTTGCGGATTGACGATAAATGAAAATGCCGATCCTGACGTTAAAAGCGATATGCTTTTGTTTCTCCGCAATACTATTCCGCAGTATTATCAAGGTTTTCGACATTTTGAACATAATTCCGACGCGCATATAAAATCTTCGCTTGTCGGTTCAAGTGTTACCGTGCCGTTTGAAAACGGTCAACTTCTGCTTGGTCGCTGGCAAGGAATTTATCTATGCGAATTTGACGGAGCGAGAGAAAGAAAGGTTTTGATACAATTTTTAGACGCGAGATAAAATTATTTTAGAATTTCTTTCTGCGCTAATTTGCTCCAATATCTCAACTCGCGGCGGCGGTAATCGGGCGAACTTTTTGCCGATTCGACAACTTGCTCGAACATTTCACGTGACTTTTGCGGTTCGTTTTGCGCTTTATAAACTTTGCCGAGATAATACAAACCTTCCGAATCAACGGGACGACGCATCACAAATTTTTCCAACGCTTCACGCGCTTCTTTGAGCATATTCGCTTCCAGATAAGTCGCGCCGATTTCGCGCCAGATTTCGCTCAGAGCGTATTTGTCGTTTTGCTCGACGACAACCGAAAAATAATTCAAAGCCTTTTGCAAATCGCCGTTTTTACGCGCTAATCTGCCGAGTTCATAATTGGCATCAATCTCGTTTTTATCAATCGCCACCGCTTTATTTAAATGTTCGAGAGCCTTTTCTTCCTGCCGTCTTTGCAGATAAATCAGCGCAAGCTGAACGTGCGCGTCAGCATCGTTCGGATTAACCGTCGCGCTGTGCAGAAATCGTTTAAAATTTTGCCGCCCGCGAAAAGCATTGCCGAAACCACGCACGCCGCCCGTCAACGCGCCGCCAAAATACAAAAAACCGAATAAAAGCAGAAACGGCGAAAAAAGCCACGGCGAAATAAACCGGAAAACATACATTCCCAAACTAAGCGCGAGCCACGCAACCGACACAATTAAAATCGCCGTGCCGTAATTTGCGCCGAACACCGTCCGTAGAGCAAAAATCATCAGAACGCCGAACAAAAGACTGCTTGCCAGCCATATCAGCAAATAAATCGAACCGTCAACGCTTGTCGAATTAAGCAAAATTCCGGCAATCACAAACGGCAGATGCACCGCCGCCCAACCCATCAGCGAACAAGTCGCCAATTCGCCGTAACTACGCTGTAAAATCACGCCGAAATTTCCCGCCCCGCCAAAAATACACATCAGCAAAATCACGGCGGGAACATAAAAAACCGAAAGCAAAACCAGCGGCGTAAAGAAGTTTTCCTCGAATGAAAAGAAATAGAGCGCGTATTTTCCGGCAATCGGAAACGCACGATGTTCGCTCTGCCTTTCTTTTTCCATATCGAGATTTGCAAAATATTCGGCTTCTTCAAGCTGTGCGGGCGTTAATTGTCCGTCCATTGAATTTTCGCCTTTAAAACTCGAATCGGTTAAATAATAATCAAGTTTTGAAACGGCATAAATGTTTGCGATGCGCGAATTAACCGCGTATTGAAAGCCGAATGAAACAATCAGCACCAAAACGGCGGCAAAAGCCCAACTGCCTTTGTCAATAATCTCGCTCATCGCTGTTGCGGGACGAAAATATAGTTGAAAAAGTAATTTGATATTTTCCATAAATTTGCCGATAGACAAGGTTTGAAGAGTAAAATTTCCCAAAATAAGCGTAATGTTTATGAAGAAAAATTGTCAAGGTGTTTTTCGGATAGGGCAAACGCATTAAAAGTTGAGAACTTTAAGTAGGTAGCTTTCATTCCAGCCTGCTTTCTTGCGTTTGCCTTCAATTCCCCTTTTGCAACTCTTTTCTTGCTTGAGTAGATTCAAGCCGAGATGTCGAATAGTCG
>JBBPXX010000034.1:0-10881 GCA_038200505.1 Pyrinomonadales bacterium
GACTATTCGACATCTCGGCTTGAATCTACTCAAGCAAGAAAAGAGTTGCAAAAGGGGAATTGAAGGCAAACGCAAGAAAGCAGGCTGGAATGAAAGCTACCTACTTAAAGTTCTCAACTTTTAATGCGTTTGCCCTATGCCCGTGCAGAAACCATAGCTGATTTGAATTCGGAAACTATGGAAGAAGGCGATTATACCGTTCAAAGCAGACACAGATATAAACATTTCAGCGATCCGATTGGACCATATTCGAGTAACAAAGTATTTAAACAACCTGTAAAACAGAAAAAAAGGCAGTTTTTCTGGAGTGGTTACATCCGATTCGTGTTACGGGTGTGGTGGATACTATTATTCTACCAACTTTTCATTTAGGCGCATTACAGTTTATTTACAAACCGAAGCGTTTTTACGTGATCCGCGTTCAGATTACCTTTGTGTTAGAGCTTATAGGGGATATGCTAATAACGCTTATTATCCGCTTTGTCGCTATTCTCCTACAAATCGCTGCCGCAATAATGTAATTTTATGTTCGTTCCACACTCCAACTAGTTTTTTAGCTGTAAATACAATAGTAACCTCCATTTATGGATTTCGGTTTTGTCCTAGATCAACATATGTGTGGAGTTTTGGACAACCACCGTGTAAAAATGTTCTTTAATATATGACGAAAAAACGGGAGGGAAATTCTATGTCGAACAATAAAATGCGAGTAATTAAAATTAAAGAAGGTCGGAATTGGCTATCTGCCGGAGTTCCAATTGACGACAATTATCCTGAGCCATTTGGAGAGTTGACCGATTTAGAATTTTCCACTGTTCACGGGCGAACCGGCATTATGAAATTGCTAATTGAAGCCGGTGCCGATGTGAACGCCAAAAGTTCAACCGGATTAGAAACTGCGCCTTTAGGATCGGCAATATGTGGCGGACACACGGATGCGGTTCAACTTCTGATAGATTATGGTGCTGATTTGGAAATTAAAGATTTGCTGGGCAAAACCTGTCTGTTTCATGCCATAGAATTTGGGTATTGGGAAATTTTACAGGTTTTACTTAATTCAGGCGCAAAGGTTAATGTAAGCGATCAATGGGGAATTACGCCGCTTATGTATGCAGTTATGTATAATAATTCCGAATTTGTCAAGATTTTGTTAGCTTCCGGCGCGGATGTAAATGCAGCCGACGAAAACGGAAAGACGGTTTTCGATTTTGTTTCGCACAAACGATACAGCATTCCTATTCTCGGCAATTTTTTTACAAGTGAACGCGATCAGGAAATGCTAAAACTGCTTGAGGAAGCTAAATTAAAAGCCGACAGGTAAATTATGGTGCTATAAAATAGTTACTGAAAATTTCGCTGTCAAAATTTACCTTTCAATTTCTCGTAAGTCGTTGCGAGAGATTCGGGAATCGTCCGCGTTTCGCCGATTGCCGTCATAAAATTTGCGTCGCCGACCCAACGCGGCAGAATGTGCAGATGAAAATGTTCCGCCACGCCCGCGCCTGCCGCTTTGCCGAAATTCATTCCGAGATTAAATCCTTGCGGTTGATAAACTTCGCGCAGAGCCGTTTGGCAATGCTTGGTTAAATCCATTAATTCATCGGTAGTTTCTTTATCGGCTTGGTCTAAATCGGCGAGATGCGCGTATGGAATTACCATTATGTGTCCGCTGATATACGGATAAACATTTAAGATGACAAAATTATGTCCGGCGCGGTGAAGAATAAATTTTTCTTCATCACTTGCCGGACTTTTTAGAATATCGCAAAATACACAGCCGCTCGAATTTTTATTTGAGGCTGATTTATCGGCTTTTATATAGTCATATCGCCAGGGACTCCACAATACATCCACGCTTATTTCTTTGCCGTATTAATTAATTCTTTTAAATCTTTGCCCGGTTTGAAATAGGCAACACGTTTGGCGGGAATATTAACCGCTTCGCCGGTTTTCGGATTGCGCCCTTTTCGCGCGTTGCGATGGCGGACGCGAAAACTGCCGAAACCGCGTAACTCGATTTTTTCGCCTTTATTCAAGGTGCTGACGATACTGTCAAAAATAATTTCAACCAGTTGTTCGGCATCTTTTTTGGTCATTTCAGCTTCTTTGGCGACACTTTCTACTAAATCTGCTTTTGTCATTTTCTCCTTTCCTCATTCAGCAAATAAAACTCAAGCTGATTTTTCTTCGGCTTCCGCATTCGGCTCGCCGGTTTCAGTATTTTCCTCAGTTTCGTTATTAGCAGATACGATTTCCGCTGCACTCGCGGTTTCTTCCATTTTTGTTTCTCGCGGTGTCGAATCTTCGGAAGCGACGCTGGCTTCGCCCTCTAAATCATCGAGCAAAGGCGCGTCTTCCGCCGTCGTTCCCGACTCGGCAGCCGATTCTGCGGCGGAATTCTCAGCGGATTCAGATGTATTTTCCGCAGTTTCCGCGACGGTTTTTTCTTCCAATGCGTTTTCAGATTCGGCAGATTCCCGTGTTTCAATCGAAACTTCCGGTGTTTCATCTGTCGAAGTATCCTTCGTGTCGCTTGTTTCCGTGTTCGGCACAGTTTCGTTGTCTTCGGCGGCTGTCTCCGCGTTTACTGCTGACTCGTCTTCGGATTCTGCCTCCGCTTCTTGTTCGGCTTTTTCTTTAGCTTTGATAGCTTTTCTTTCTTTTTTCGATAATTTCGGCTCTTCCGAAACTTCTTCCTCAGCCGCGCCGCCGCGTTTCAGATTCATCAGTTCGCCGAGCGAAGCCATTCCGCCTTTTGCTTCGGTCGAGTAATTTTTCGTATCAACAATCGGTTCTTCATTTTTTCCGACGGCACGATGCGAAAGCCCGATTTTTTGATCGTCGTGTTCGATACGCAGAATTTTGAAATCAACTTCCTGCCCGAGCGAAACGACATCTTCCGGTTTTTCGACTCTTTCGTCGGCAAGTTCGGAAATATGACATAAACCTTCGAGTCCGTTACCGAGTTCGACAAACACGCCGAAGCCGGCAAATCTGGAAACTTTTCCGCGCACGACATCGCCGGTTTTGTGCGAAGCAACAAATGAATCCCACGCGCTCGGCGTTGTGTCTTTGATCGAAAGCGACATTCGGTGTCCTTCCGTATCAATGCTCGTAATAATCGCTTCGACTTCCTGATCGCGTTTTAAAACGTCCTTCGGATGTTTGATTTTTTTGGAATGCGAAATATCCGAAATATGAACAAGACCGTCAACTCCTTCTTCGACTTCAACAAACGCGCCGAAATCGGTTAAGTTACGAACTTTTCCGTGAACGGTTTGACCGATAAAGTAACGGTCGGCAATCGTTTGCCACGGATTATCCTGAAGTTGTTTCATTCCAAGACTGATGCGGCGTTCTTTCGTATCAACACCGAGAACCTGAACTTCAACTTCCTCGCCGTTATTGAGCAGTTTTCGCGGACTTTTCGAGCGTTTTGACCACGACATTTCCGAAACGTGAACCAAACCTTCGACACCCGGTTCGAGTTCGACAAATGCACCGTAATCGGTCAGGCTGGAAACTGTTCCTTTAATTTTCTCTCCAACCGGATAAACTTCGATAACGGTTGACCACGGATCGGCAAAAAGTTGTTTGTAACCAAGCGAAACTTTTTCCTTCTTACGTTCGAGTTTTAAAATTTTGACTTGAATATGGTCATTAACCTTAAAAATTTCATTCGGATTTTGCAATCTGCCCCACGACATATCGGTAACGTGCAGAAGCCCGTCAATCCCGCCGATGTCAACAAACGCGCCGTATTCGGTCAAATTTCTGATTTCTCCTTCGACCACATAACCCTCTTCGATCTCACCTAATGTTTCGGCTTTTCTGGCGTTTTCAACTTCGTCGGTCAAAGCCTTGCGCGAGATAACAATGTTATTTCGCTTGCGGCTGAATTTGATAACTTTGGCTTCGATTTCCTGACCTTTAAATGAATCGAGATTGCGAATCGGACGCGAATCAACCTGCGAACCCGGCAAAAATGCCTCAACGCCGTCAATATCAACTCTCAAACCGCCTTTGGTTTTTTCGATGACCATGCCTGTAACCGGCTGTTCCGCTTCAAAGGCTTTTTCGATTTTGTCCCACGATTTACGGTTGATGGCATCAGTGCGCGAAAGTATCGGCGGCGAGTCGCCGGAGTGCATCCGGCGAATGACGACTTCAACATCGTCGCCTTTTTTAACCGTCAGTTCACCTTCGGGCGAAGTAAATTCTTCCGGCGCAATGACACCTTCGGATTTATGACCGAAATCTACCAGAATTCCGCGTTCCGAAACGCTGACGACTTTTCCCTCGACTAATTGACCGGAGTGATAAATAGTTTGGTCTTGTTCAAATTCTTCGAGAATTGCACCGAAATCCATTTCGTTGGAAGCCGGTTTTTGTTCCGATGAATCCGTTTCCGCTGTTGTAGCCGAATCTGAATTTGTGTCCGCCGCCGTTTCCGCCGTTTGTGGTTTATCCACTGATGAAACTGAATTTTCAGTCGCCGTTGCAGCGGCTGAATTTTCCGTTTTCGTTTCTGTTGTAACTGACGTTTCGGCTGCCGCCGATTCTTCAGTTTCGTTAATAACCTCGTTAATCATTTAAATTATGTTAATATCCTTTTTAAAAAGTAGCTGCTCAAAATAATGAAGCGCGTCCCGCATTTTACCCGAATCAGGCAAATAAACAATGGTTTTAGCGGATAAACCATTATAACCATAAAGCGATACGATTTGAAAGAAGTTTTAAAAGTTATTGACAACTTTTGTGAGTGATCTGTTTGAAAAGAGAAAAAAGGCATCTACTTTTAGCTTCATTTCCGAAATCGTGCGTTTGACGGATAAACATAGAATTTACACGCCTTCGGACTCAAATGTCAAGACGGAAAAGTATTGAATGCGGGCAGGCAACTTACTTTCCAAAAAATATTTTCAGAAACTTCGTCCAATTTTCTTTATCAAGATGTTTGTTGACCGGATTGGTTAATTTTTTTCAATCGAATATAATGACCTATTAATTTTCAGATGAATATTAAGTTTATTTATACAAAATGCCAAAAAGAACAGACATTCATAAAATTTTAATCATCGGTTCAGGTCCAATCGTCATCGGTCAGGCGTGTGAGTTCGATTATTCGGGAACGCAGGCGTGCCGCGCTTTGCGGGCAGAAGGTTTTGAAGTCATTCTCGTCAATTCAAATCCGGCGACGATTATGACCGACCCGGAAATTGCCGATAAAACTTATATCGAACCGCTGACCGTTGAAACTATTTCCGCAATTATCGAAAAGGAAAAACCCGACGCGCTGCTGCCGACAGTCGGCGGGCAAACCGCTTTGAATTTATCAGTCGAATTATACGAGCAGGGAATTTTAGAAAAACACGGCGTAAAATTGATCGGCGCAAACGTCGAATCAATAAAAGTCGGAGAAGACCGTGAACTTTTTAAAAAAGCGATGGACGAAATCGGCATTCCGTCTGCAAAAGGCGGTTTCGCGCATACTTGGGAAGAAGCGCAGAAAATTGTCGAAGAAACAGGTTATCCGGCGATCATTCGCCCCGCATTCACGCTCGGCGGAACAGGCGGCGGCGTAGCTTTTAACCCCGAAGAATTTGAAGATATTGCCAAAAGCGGACTCGCCGCGTCGCCGATTTCGCAGATTTTGATCGAAGAATCAATTCTCGGCTGGAAGGAATACGAACTCGAAGTAATGCGCGATCTCAATGATAACGTCGTCATTATTTGTTCGATTGAAAATTTCGATCCAATGGGCGTTCACACGGGCGATTCGATCACGGTTGCACCAGCGCAAACCTTAACCGATGTCGAGTATCAACGGCTTCGTGATATGTCAATCGCCTGTATTCGCAAAGTCGGCGTCGAAACGGGCGGCTCGAATATTCAATTTGCCGTCAATCCTGAAAACGGTGATGTGCGGATTATTGAAATGAATCCGCGTGTTTCCCGCAGTTCTGCGCTTGCGTCAAAAGCGACGGGTTTTCCGATTGCGAAAATCGCTGCAAAACTCGCCGTCGGCTACACTTTGGACGAAATTCCAAACGATATTACAAAGAAAACTCCGGCGAGTTTTGAACCGACGATTGATTACGTCGTTACAAAAATCCCGAAATGGGCGTTCGAGAAATTTCCCGGCGCGGAAGACGTTTTGGGAACACAGATGAAATCCGTCGGCGAAGTGATGGCGATTGGGCGAACCTTTAAAGAATCGCTTTTTAAAGGTTTGCGTTCACTCGAAGCGGTCAAACCTCTGCGCCTCGAAGGCATTCCCGATCACGAATTGCAGCGAAAACTGGCGCGTCCGAATTCAAACAGATTTTCGTATTTAACTTACGCCTTGCGAAACGGTTATTCGATTGCGGAAATTCATCGTCTGACAAAAATTGATCCGTGGTTCCTTGAACAATTGCAGGAAGTTATGCAGCTTCAAGCTAGAATTGACGGACGCAATTTAAATGACGTTCCGAGCGAAGTTTTGCGCCACGCCAAAGAATACGCTTTGAGCGACAGACGCATTTCATATTTGACGAATTCAACCGAAAAAGATGTCAGGGAAAGACGCAAAAATCTTAATATCACGCCGGTTTATAAAAGAGTTGACACCTGCGGCGCGGAGTTTGAATCAAATACGCCTTATCTTTATTCAACCTACGAAGAAGAAAACGAAGCCGAACCGACGGACAGACGAAAAATTATGATTCTTGGTTCGGGACCAAACCGCATCGGTCAGGGAATCGAGTTCGATTATTGCTGCTGCCACGCTTCTTTTGCGCTGCGCGACGCTGATTTTGAAACGATAATGGTCAACTGCAATCCTGAAACCGTTTCAACCGATTACGACACTTCGGACAGACTTTATTTCGAGCCGCTGACGTTTGAAGATGTAATGAACATCGTCGAAACCGAAAACCCGGAAGGCGTGATCGTTCAATTCGGCGGGCAAACGCCGCTAAATCTTGCAGACAGACTGCATAACGCCGGAGTTCCGATTATCGGCACGTCGCCCGATTCGATTGATCTGGCGGAAGACAGAAAAAGATTTTCCGCACTTTTACAGGATTTGAAAATTCCGCAACCCGAAAACGGCACGGCAATTTCACCCGAAGAAGCGAAAATCATCGCCGATAAAATCGGTTATCCGGTTATCGTGCGTCCGAGTTTTGTTTTGGGCGGACGCGCGATGGCGATTGTTTATGATGAACAAACTCTTAACGAATATATGCGCTCGGCAGTTGACGCTTCGCCCGAAAAGCCAATTTTGATTGATAAATTCTTGGAACGTGCCGTCGAAATTGACGTTGACGCTTTGGCGGACGCGAGCGGCGTTGTCGTCTGCGGAATTCAGGAACATATCGAAGAAGCGGGAATTCATTCGGGTGATTCTTCGTCGGTTTTGCCCGCGCAAAAAATTGCCGAAGAACATCTCGAAACTATCAAACATTACACAAAAAATCTCGCCAAAGCCTTAAAAGTCATCGGTTTGATGAATCTGCAATTAGCGATCAAAGACGACCGCGTTTACGTTATCGAAGTAAATCCGCGTGCTTCGCGCACAGTTCCTTTCGTAGCAAAAGCGACGGGCGTTCCGATTGCAAAAATCGCGTCTTTGATAATGGCTGGCGACAAAAAACTATCTGATTTTAATTTGCCGGAAGTCTTGCCCGTGCCGAAAATCTTCGTCAAATCGCCGGTTTTCCCGTTCAAAAAATTCGCCGGAGTTGACCCGATTCTCGGACCCGAAATGCACTCGACGGGCGAAGTAATGGGCGTTGGCGACACATTCGGCGAAGCCTACGGCAAAGCGATGGAAGGCGCATTTTTAACTCTGCCGATGTCCGGCAAAGCCTTCATCTCCGTCAACGATTCCGACAAAGGACAAGCCGTAATTTTAGCGCGAAGATTAGACAAACTCGGCTTCGATTTAATCGCCACTTACGGCACGACAAAGCGTTTAACGGAAGTCGGTTTGGAATGCAAAACCGTTTTCAAAGTCAACGAAGGTCGCCCGAACATCGCCGATTTGATTAAACAAGGCGAGATTTCCTTAATTATCAACACGCCTTTGGGCAAAACTTCGCATTACGACGAACAATCAATCCGCAAATCCGCACTTCAATTTAACGTCCCGACGGTAACGACAATGACCGGCGCGGAAGCCTTGATCGAGGCGATTGCGACGAAAAAATCACAGGCGAAAGTTGTGGTGAGAAGTTTGCAGGAGATTCATAATTCAAGAGAAAAGGTAATTGGTGTAAAATAATTTCGGAGAAAAAAATTTATGAGCGCAGTTTTAGATTTACCGAGAACAACATCATTGCAAGCAATCGAGCAAGGAATGAAGCTAGCTCTCGAAGAAGAAAATTCGATTATTTTATCCAATGTTTCGTGGAAAACTTACATCCGATTTGTCGGAGAAACGACGAATAAAATCAGTAACCCGCGTTTTTATTATGACGAAGGAAATCTTTTAATTATGTCTTTATCGCCGGAACACGAATATTATAATCGTTTGATTGCCTCATTAGTTGATATTTTAGCCGAACAATTTCAGACGGATTGGATTGCACTAGGTTCGACAACTTATACAAAAGACGATATTGAAAAAGGTTTTGAACCGGATTCGTGTTTTTATTTTGCCAACGAATCAAAAATGCGCGGTGTCAAACGCCTTGATATGAGTATTCATCCCGCACCGGATTTAATTGTCGAAGTTGATATTACAAGCCTTTCAACCTTTCGCCAACATATTTTTGCAGCTTTCGGCGTTTCGGAAATCTGGCGTTTCGACGGCGAAAAAATGCAGATTCTTCGGCTTGAAAACGATAAATATGTCGAAATCTCCAAGAGTCTTGCCTTACCGAAAGTTACGCCTGAGAAACTTACCGGGTTTGTTCAAAAAAGCGAAACTCTCAGCCGTCTGGAATGGATCAACGAAGTCCGAAATTGGGCGAAAAGCGTTTGAATTGGTGTTGGTGTAAAATAATTTCGGAGAAAAAAATTTATGAGCGCAGTTTTAGATTTACCGAAAACGACTTCGATTGAGAAAATCTACAAAGCGACTGAAATAGCGCGGCAGGAACAAGCGGCGGTTATTTTGTCGAATGTCGCGTGGAAAACTTATCAGCAATTCGTCGAAGAAACGATGGACAAAATTGTGAATCCGCTTTTTTATTATGAAAATGAGAACCTTTTAATTATGACTAAATCTTCCGAACACGAATTTGCTAATGATTATATCGTTTTGTTTATAAATTTCGTGTGTGTCGAATGGAGAATAAATTGCGGCAGTTTAGGTTCGGCAACTTACACGAAAGACGATATTAAAAAAGGTTTTGAACCGGATTCGTGTTTCTATTTTGAAAATGAAGCGAAAATTCGCGGAGTCAAACGTCTTGATATGAACATTCATCCTGCGCCGGATTTGATTGTCGAAGTTGATATTACAAGCCTTTCAACTTTTCGCCAAAACATTTTTTCGGCATTCGGCGTTCCCGAAATTTGGCGTTTTGACGGCGAGCGAATCGAAATTCTTAAACTCGAAAACGGCAAATACGTTTTAATTGAAAACAGTTTATCGCTGCCGAAAGTTACGCCTGAAATTCTCACCGGATTTATCGAAAAAAGCCAAACCGTCAGCCGTTTGGAATGGATCAGTGAAGTCCGAGATTGGGCGAAAAGCGTTTGAAAAACAAAATAAAATTATGGATTATATTCAAACAGGCATTGCCAAAAATCTGATTCAATTTAACGACGACCACACGCGCATCAATTACGTCATTCAACAAAAATCTGACAATTTCAAAGACCCCGAAGAAAAGGTTCGCGCTCAGGCATATATTCAACTCGTTGTAGATTACGGCTATCCGCCGAATCGAATTTCTATCGAAAACAAAGTGCAAATGGGCGTTGCCGTCAAATCGGCTGACATTATTGTTTTTGATGATGATGCAAAAAAGCAACCGTATATTATTGTCGAGTGTAAAAGAGAAGAAGCGACAAATGCGGAATTTAAACTCGGAATTGATGAAGGTTTCAGTTATGCGGTAAGCGTAAACGCGAAATACTTATGGGTAACTTCAAAACTTCTCGATAATTATTACGATGTCGCAAGTTTTCCCGCATTACAAAGAACACTTAATCAAATAGCCGATATTCCTCATTACGGCAAAAAGGAAATTAGTAAAGCGCGTTATTATAAAGGCGCAAAAGACGAAGACGGCAATAAAGCGTTTGATATTGAAATCGTTCCGCAAAGCGAATTAACACGAAGATTCAGACAAGCCCACGACGCATTTTGGGCAGGCGGAAAGCGTGATGCAAGCGAAGCCTTTGATGAACTGAACAAACTGATTTTTTGTAAGATTTGGGATGAAAAAAAGAAAAGAAGGATTGGCACGCCTTATGATTTTCAGGTTTTTTCAAATGAAGTTGACGGCACTGAAACTTTAGAAAGATTAGAAAGAATAGAAGCGATTTATGCCGAAGCGAAAAAATTAAAAAAGAAGCCAAAGAAACTTTGAAACGGGCAAAAGCGGAAGTCGAAAAAATGATTCTCGGCGAAAGTTGATAATCAAAGAATTTCTTCGCGGGCGGAACTTCTGAAATCATCTAATAAATTACGGGCGAAAAGTGAGCGTCAGAAGTTTGCAGGAAATTCATCAGGAAAGTAAATCGTTAATGGTTAATTATAAATTCCGAGTATTTTGAGTTAAAAGTAAATTGTATAAAGATGGCTAGGGCAAACGCATTAAAAATGTAAGAAGCGAGAAAAGTGTGTAAAACTTGAACTTATTCTATTTTGGGATGAGGAGAGAGATTGAAACAATTAAAAACAAAGACGTTATTTGAAAGTGTCGGGAAAATAAAAGACCC
>JBBPXX010000035.1:0-10514 GCA_038200505.1 Pyrinomonadales bacterium
AATCCTTCAACACTTTGCAGTTTCTCGAAAAAACTGCGATTATCTTTCTGACAAGGTAGCATCTTTGTTACTCTTTAAGTCTATTTTCAACTAAAATTGTAACATCCTCTGCCTTGTCTCAGTTTTTATAGGAAAGCCCTACTTACTCATATAAATGAGTATCAAAAAAATAGCAATGAAAAAAGTTTTAATTTTTACTGTTTTTCTTCTAGGTTCTATACATAATTGTTTAGCACAAAAAGTGCCAATCCTAACTTATGATGCCTCTGGTGAACAAATTATAAGCGCATTTTATCTTGATAACGGAGATGATTGCGGCGATGTGGAGAAACCAATTACTGCCAAAATTATAAGTGCTTCTAGTCCCGAAAATGGAATTGACATCAAACTAAGCGGGGCTGGTATAGCAAATTTCGTAAAAGATTTTGGTGACACTGTAAAAATAACAGGTTATTGGGAGCTATTTCCCGAACATATAAGAGAGAACCTGAAGACCTATTTATTACGGAAGGGAAACTTGGTGAAAGTATGGGTTGCGGGTTGTGAAGGCGCAACCGTTGTTTTTCATATCACCGCTATTACGCAACCAGCCAAACAAGTTGTTGTTCCTTCTGTTGAAGAATCAATTTCTCTAATGGATAAAGGCGAAGCTATTGCTCGCATTAAAGAATTAGAGAATCAAATAAAAAATAAGATAAAACAGATAAAGCAGGATTTTGACCGTGAAATAGCGCCTAATATTTCTACCAGAGAAAAGGGAGAATTTGAAACAACAGCAGAATATAAAGCTCGTCTTGCTAAACTCGCTAATTTACGCCAAGCAAATCAATCTCGATTTTGGAAAAAAACTTATTCTGAAACAAATTCTCTTGTAAATGAATATTTAAAGTTGATAGTTAGCTTTTATGCTTTTCCGGTTAAAGTGCAATTAGGAAAATACGATGCTGACAAGGAAAGATTTGCAGTTCAGACTCCGCTACATAAAGCTCCCATTCAGATTTACGTTCCAAGACGAATAGCACCTTTAATGAAACAGAGATTCAACGAGGCAAAAGCCTTTGTTGATTTTCAAATTTATTTTCAAGAAAACGAATGTGGATGGTTAGCTTCGCCAGAAAGATTGCGAATTATTTTTAACAATGAAACGTTTTATGATGTTTGGGATGACCCATACGACGAAAGTTTCGCTGACAAACTTCTTGATAAATATTCGACTTGTAATTAAAAAGATAATGAAAACAACTTGTCGCTCCACGCTCGCGTATGAGACACGAAGCAATCTAATGAGTTGTTAGATCGCGTCCGACATCACCATTACCGATGGGTGAAATGTATTTGGCTGCTAGTTATGAGGGAGTCGTTAGCAGGTTTTTCTCTAGAGTTTCGTTTATTACATCCCTCACATTAAGAATTTGTTTGCTCGTCTCAATCAGGAAATCGAGAAAATTAAACCTAACAAGCATAACTGTAGAATCAATCAACTCATCAAGTTTCTTTTTCAATTCTTCGTCGTTGTGGAAATAGTGTCCATTGATCCACATGTTAAGGATTTTTTCGGGCGAAATAACTTCACCATTATATTCAAGTTGAAGCCCAGCAGTTTTTTGGGCAGCCTTTACAAGTTTCCGAGATTCAATAAGAAAGCCCTTCAATTCCACGCTAGTGAGCGACGTATGTAGAAGATTGTAAATCTTATTTAGAAAGACCGGCTCATCATTGGATACAAAATGCCTGAACGTAAGTAGGAACGAACGCAAATCTTCTTCATCTGGCTCAGTAAGTTTAGGCGTTAAGCCTACATTCTCATCCAACTTAATATTGAGGTTTGCACTAAACCCGTTCCTAATAAGGCGACTGTTCTCTAGTTCGTCAGCCCGCTTTTTAAATAGTTCAAGTTGTTCACGCGTATTCATCTAATGTTCTCCCTGTCCAATTATTATACCCGAAGCATTCAACAGCGATCTAACTTATGATTGACCGGAATGATTCCGCATAAGCAATATATTTCGTGTATTATGAAGAACGATTCCGCATAAGCACTCTATATGCGGAATAATTTTACAGATTTTTTGTAAGGATTGCAAAAATTTATTTTGTTCCACAACAGATGCCATCCGAACATTTTATTTAGTCGGATTAGATTCGTAATTATACAAAATCATTTCCAATTCGGCTGATTCGTGAAAGCCAATGAAAGTTTAACTTTCGGATAGAATACAAGCTAATTTTAAGTGTCGAATTTCAATTCTTAATAATTTTAAACAAAGCGAATTATAAATCAATATCGAACTCAACTTTTTATGGAATGGCAAAAAGACGAATTTATAATCAGCACGGACAGAAATCGTTTGCAAATTGACGCAATTCACAGATTTTTGTCCGAAGAATCTTATTGGGCGAAAGAACGCACAAAAGAACAAACCGCAACGGCGATTAAGAATTCTCTGCCGTTCGGCGTTTATCAAGGTGAAAAACAAATCGGTTTTGCGCGGGTCGTTACCGATTACGCGACGTTTGCTTATCTCGGCGATGTCTTTATTTTGGAAGAGTTTCGCGGGCGCGGGTTGAGTAAATGGCTGATGCAGGTCATAATAGGTCATCCTGATTTGCAGGGATTTCGGCGTTGGATTTTGGCGACCAAGGACGCGCACGCGCTTTATGAAAAATTTGATTTTACAGCATTAAAATTTCCCGAACGGTGGATGGAGAAAACTGCCCCGAATGCGTATTGAAAATTTTCAACTTTCTAAACTTAACATCGGAAAAAATATGAATAATAAACGCAGAACAATTGCGCTGATTATCATTGACGGCTGGGGACATTCGCCGCGTCGGGAAGGCAACGCGATTGCGCTGGCGCACACGCCTTTTTATGACGAGATTTGTGCGAAATATCCGAAAACACTGCTCGCGGCGGCGGGTTTGCGCGTCGGTTTAACGCCCGACACGCCGGGAAATTCTGAAGTCGGACATCTAAATATCGGTGCAGGTCGTATTGTGCAGACCGATATTGCCAGAATCTCGAATGCGATTAAAACGAACAAGTTTGCTGAAAATAAAGTTTTGAAGGAAGCCTTTACAAAGGCGAAAGCATATAATTCGGCGGTGCATCTTGTTGGTTTGATGTCTGACGGAAATGTGCATTCTTCGCCCGAAAATCTGTTTTCGCTGCTGCGAATGGCGAAAAACGAAGGCTTGAAAGATGTCTTTGTCCATCCGATTTTGGACGGGCGCGACGTTGCGCCGCGCACGGCGGATATTTATATTGAAGCACTTGAAATAAAAATGGCGGACATCGGCATCGGGCGCATCGCCACGCTTTGCGGACGTTATTATGCGATGGACAAAGATAAAAATTGGGAACGCACGGCACGCGCTTATACGATGCTTGTTCATTCGGAAGGCGAACGCGCAACGGACGCGGTAACGGCGATTCGCAATTCATTTTTGCGCGGCATTGCCGACGAATTTATTCAACCCGTTATTTTAGAAGAACGACCCGGCGAACAAATCGCTTCTGTCAAAAATAATGATGTCGTGATATTTTTCAATCACCGCGCAGACCGAATGCGCCAACTCGTTAAAGCTCTCGCCGTTTCCGATGCGACTGAATTTACGACTTTTGGGAAACCGAAAGTTCACGCGGTTTGTTTGACCGAATATGACCGCACGTTTGATTTGCCCGTCGCGTTTCGGCAGGAAAATGAAGAAAACGTGTTGGCAAATGTGTTTGCCGAAAACGGAATTTTGAATTGCCGCGTAACGGAAACCGAGAAATACGCGCATCTGACATATTTTTTTAACGGCGGCATCGAACTCGAACATCCGTGTGAACAGCGTGTTTTTGTGCCTTCGCCGAAAACGACGATGGCGGAAGCGTCGCCTGAAATGGCTTGTTTTAAAGTAACCGACAAACTTCTGCGCGGACTGGAAGCGGGCGAAAACGATGTTTTTATCGTCAATCTCGCCGCGCCGGATGTCGTCGCGCACACGGGAAATCTTGAAAAAACTATCGAAGCCGTGCAGTTTGTTGACACTTGTTTGGGCGGAATTGTCGAAAAAATAAACGCTGTCGGCGGCATCGCTTTAATTACATCCGACCACGGAAATTGCGAAGAAATGGCGGATTTGCTGACCGGCGAACCGAACAACGCGCACACTGCCAATCCCGTTCCGTTTCATTTTGTTGATGCCCGCGCTAACGGTCTGAAACTGCGCGAAGGCGGCGCACTCGAAGATGTCGCGCCGACGCTGCTCGGCATTCTCGGCATTCAAAAACCCAAAGAAATGACCGGCAGAGATTTGCGTGTCATCTGAAATTTTTTTAATCTCATTGCTAAAAAAATTCATCTTAAAACCGGCTATCTCCGATATTCCTATAATTAATTAATGATTTTTATTAAAAAATTCAAGATAAACAATTTATTTGCCGTTGTATTTTTACTTTCTCTATTCGTTTTCTCGGCGTGTCGAAGTGTCGAACAATCCGCTCAAAATGAAGACGATGCCGCAATCAGCGAAGAAACTCATTCGATTGACGCTCCGACGATTGATTTAGCCAAACCGCTGGAAATTTCAAACAATCCCGCTGATGTCGAATTGGCGAAAAAGATTGATGAAATCATCGAAACGAGCGAATTTTCAAATGCGCGTTGGGGAATTTTCGTCGTCAGTTTGAAGGACGGGCGCGTGATTGTCGCCAGAGATGCGCGGAAACTTTTTAATCCGGCTTCGATTCAAAAAACGCTGACGGCGATTGTCGCGCTCGACAAACTCGGTGCGGATTATCGCTGGAAAACTTCGATAAATGCGGCAAAAGAAATCGAAAACGGCGTTTTGAACGGCAATTTGACGCTTTACGGACGCGGTGCGCCGGATTTCGGCAGCGACGAACTCAATGATTTGGTCAATCAATTAAAAGCAAAAGGTTTAACGCACATTACGGGCAATATCGTCGGCGACGAAAGTTATTTTAAAGGCGAAGACATCGGCGACGGCTGGACTTGGAACGATCTGCAATGGCATTACGGCACGGAAGCCGGCGCGTTAACATTCAATGAAAACAAGGCGGGCGTTTATATGAAGGACGGCGTTCCCGTCGCTTCAACCGATTATGTGCAAATCCAAAATGGTTTGCAGCCGCAAAAAGAAGGTGAAACTAAAGCGTTTGGAATTCAACGCGGTTTGACGGACAATCAAATTTATATTTGGGGCAACGATGATAAGGCTTACGGCAAAATTGCGGTTCACAACACGGCATTGTGGGCGGCGAAAACTCTTAAAGAATCGCTTGAGAAAAACGGAATTACGATTGACGGCGAAGCGAAATCGGTTGATTGGAAAACAGCGGAGCATTTGAACGTCGAAAATTCCGTCGAACTCGCTTTTGTTGAAAGTCAGCCGTTATCGGAAATTGTTAAAAAGATGAATAAGCGTTCGATCAATGTTTATGCGGAACTGCTTTTGCGCTCGCTCGGAAAAAATTTCGGCGACACTGCGCCCGGCGACAATCGGCAGTTGGCGGAAGTGCGCGGCGACGATTTGGCAGGCGCGGAAGTCATCAAAAAGTTTCTCAGAGAAAATAAAGTCGCTTCGGAAGAAATTCAAATTCACGACGGTTCGGGTTTATCGAGACTTGATTTCGTTTCGCCGGAAGCCTTTGTCCGCGCATTTATTTACGCGGCGCAGTCAAATTTTTCCGACGTTTTTACAAATTCGTTGCCGATTGCGGCAACCGACGGAACGCTCGGCGGACGTTTGGGAAAAGTTAAAGGCAAAATTTTTGCGAAAACCGGCTCGATAACTTTTGTCAATTCGCTTGCCGGTTACGCACAGACGAAGGACGATGAAATTTACGCTTTTGCCATTATCAGCAATAATATTACGCGAAAATCCGATAGTTCGAGAATAATTGACGCGATTGCAACGAGTTTAGTTAAGAATGACAAAACCGAAAAGGACAAGAAAATAATCGTAACCAATAATCAAAATTAAATATTGTTTTTAATGGAAAATAATACCTAAAAAGAAAAACAACCAGAATAAAATCATTACAAAAAGCGGCAGAATAGTCAGCAAAAGACAACCGAGATTTCCCCACGATTCCTGATTCCAAGTGTAAGGTTCAGGACAATGCGGACAAGATTCGCGGCTTGCCATAAACGGACGCTTGCATTTTTGGCAGATTTTGATGCTCACATATTTTAGAATATCAGAAAAATGCAAAAATGACTGTAACGCAGTCGTCCCGACTGCCGTATCGGATGCGTTCCGCTTCCGAGTGGAAGACGTGAGCGCGGGACGCAATGCCTTCGGCGACAGCAGTCGGGACGACTGCGTTCAACGCTTCTTAGACTTTGGACTTCCGGTTGTGATAATCTTAGCGTTTTCAAATCACACAAAAAGGAAACTCAAACGCAAAAATGGTTGAAGAATTCGCATTCGACAATACGGAAGAACGCCGCCAAATCAGGCAAAACGGCAAAGGTTGGATTGAAGTCATCGTCGGCTCGATGTTTTCGGGCAAATCGGAAGAACTAATCAGAAGATTAAAACGCGCACAGATTGCGCGGCAAAAAGTGCAGGTTTTCAAACCGAAAATTGATGACCGTTATTCGATTGAACAAATCGCTTCGCATTCCGGGATGACGCACATCTCGAAACCCGTGATGACGGCAAAGGAATTGATGGGGAAAATCGAAGAAGATACGGAAGTCGTCGGCATTGACGAAGGACAATTTTTCGATATGGAAATCATCCAAGCCGTCAACGATCTCGCCAACAGCGGAAAGCGTGTGATTATCGCCGGATTAGATCAGGATTACACCGGAAAACCGTTTGAACCGATGCCGCAGCTTCTCTCAATCGCTGAATTTATCACAAAAACTCACGCCATCTGCGTCAAATGCGGACAAACCGCGAATTATTCGCAAAGAACTTTTGAATCGAGCAAAAGAGTCGAAGTCGGCGCAAGCGGAAAATACGAAGCCCGCTGCCGAAAATGCTTCGTGCCGCATTCGGACGCGCCGACGATTTTGTAATTTGGTATAATAGTGCGAAAGGAGATTTTTTAAATGAACACAAATTTTGCGGGCGTAATTGAAGATGTCAAACAACTTTCTTTTGATGAAAAAAAAGAATTAAAGAATTTGCTCGAAAGTTATTTGATAAAAGAAAGAAGGCAGGAGATTTTAGAAAACGGCGAGCAAAGTAAAGGAGAATTAAAAAACGGCGAATTAAACTTTTCATCGAATGTTGATGAATTGAAAGAATAAAGAATAAGAGATTACTTTTACTTTATCCTTTCGCCTTTATTTATCGTGTTGCAGAGCGAGTTTTAGAAAATTTTCAAACAGAATACGTCCGTCGCGCGATTCGTTCGGGTGTTCCCAGCGCGTCGGATTTTTTGACCAGTCTTCAAACGATTTTTCGAGGTGAAACTGCACGGAATAAATCATTTGATCGGCGGAATGTTTGACCATCATTTGATTTTTGCAGAGATAGGAAGTCGCCAGCAGTTGAAAGCCGTCGGGAACACCTTCGACTTGCAGACCGTGATTTTGCCAGACGCGCAAAATGTCGTCTTCCAAAGTATAATCCTGCCAGATTCCGCTTTCGACATCCGCAATGCCTTCAAAAATCGGGTCTGAAGGGGAAACGATTTTGATAAACCGATATTGATATTCATTCATTCTATCGGTGCGTTTTTCCGCCGGATCGAGATTGTCCAAGGTTTTTAATTCCGCGCCGAAACTCATTCCGACCAATTGATGCGCTCCGCAGATGGCGAGAACGGGAATTTTCGTTTCGTGAATAAATTTCTTAAAACTTTCGAGATGCGCCGGATTGTAATAATCGAAATCGGACAAAGTTCCGCTCATCACAATCGCGTCCGGGTTAAATGTTTTGGCGGCTTCGGCGATTTCCGACAGGTGAACGGTCAAAGTTTTCGGCTGACGCACGAGGCGCAGAACATTTTGCGCGATGTTATTGACAGCCATCGCGGAAATTTTGTTTTCAAACCGCACTTTGCTTTCCGCCGTGCCGTTCCATTCGGTTTTGGCAAGTTCGGAAATATCGCTTTCGTACCGCAAAAGATCATTGACGATCAAAACTTTCGCGTGTTCGATCCGCTTTTCAATCGGTTCGTAACGGCAAAAAGGACGGTTGTTGTATGGAAAGGGAAGTTCCTCTAATTTCGTGTTGATTTTAACTGGCTTAGATATTTCGTCTAACATATTTTTTTCGTAAATCGTAAATCGTAAATCGTAAATCGTGAATCGTAAATCGTAAAAAGGGTTAATCAAAAATTATCGCTTTACAAATATCTTCATATTTACGTATATATATTCGCCTCAAAAACGATTTACGATTCACGATTTACGATTTACGACCAAAAGATTCACGACTAAGAATTGATTTTCTTCTTTAAATGGTTGGAAAGTCCTGTAATCATTCTTCCTATATTATCCAAGTCCGCCAACAATTCATTATATTTGATTTTCTGAATATATTCCAAGCGGCAGGCAATTAACAATTCGGTTTCGAGTTCGCTTGCCGAACCTTGGGCAATTGACAGAAAGTTTAAAAACTCTTTTTCTGACTTTCTTCCTGCTCCTTCGGCGATATTTGCCGGAATCGAAACAGCGGCGCGTCTTATTTGAGATGTCAGTCCGAATTTCTCTTCTTGCGGCAATATTTTAGTTTCCTGATAAACCTTCACCACAAAATCAACCGCCTTTTGCCAAACATCTAAATTTTGATGAGGTCGCATATAGTTTTAAGAACGTAAATCGTGAATCGTAAATCGTAAATCGTTTTCGGCTATAATCGCCAACCGTGTTAATAAAGTATCAAAAATATTGATTCATAAACAAACCTTCTACAATTTATGTCTAAATTTTCTCTTCAAAAACGATTTACGATTTACGATTCACGATTTACGATTAAAAGCGTTGTTTAGTAGATTGCTTGAATTCAGGCATTAAAGAACCTGCGCCGATTTCTTCGATTTCATCGCGTATTTCTTTTATCAGGGAAGATCGCATTCGACCTTTGACGGCGGGTGTTTTATCTCTTGCAGATTCTTCCAAAAGTAATAAACTTTTGTGCCACGAGGATTCGATTTCGTCGGCGAGCGTCGAGATTTTTGAAATATCATACGGCACGGCAATTTCCTGACAACCGAGCCGCGCAAATATTTGCAAATACCGCGCCGTTGAAAAATCGGGGCAGGAAAAACGGTTGTTGCCGACTTTCAGTTCAACGCCGAGCAGCGTATGTTGAATAATCGCCCGATTTTCACGCCGTGCGATCTCCAGCCGGTGAGCGCGTGTCCGCTGCGTCCGAACTTTATTTTTATAAATTGCCGGAAGCCATACTTCGCCCATCTTTTCTTTTATTTCGCCAACAATTTCCATAACGAAAAATCCGGTTTCCAGAATAACATACCAAACGCAAAGTAATTGAATAAACAGGTCAGACAAAGTAATGCGGCGGAATATTTTGTCCTTTATACAGTTTTTGTTACATCGCGGACGGAAATAACCCGAATTTTTTTGCCGAATTTTTCTTGCTGTTATGAATTCCTTGCAAACTTCTAACCGCAACCTTTGCCTGTAATTTCTTCGTCGCAATTATTAGTTATGCTTTTGAAGGTTTTAATTCTCCATTAATTTTTTAGTAATTGCTGTTTGAGTTTGGGTGAGAGTCGAAAATCGGTTTGCTCAAGACGTTCAATTATTTCCGAAAGATTGACGATTATTCCGGTTTCTTCGGCTTTGATCAAAATTCCGATTGTGCCGATTATTTTTATGCCTAATGCTTGCGCGATAGTTCTGCCCTTGCGTTCGTCAATTATCAATAAGACATTTCCCGTTTGCTCTAAACACAAAGCCATTGCACTTGCTTCGCCTTCGTCAACATATTCAGCAGAAGAATTTTTTCTATTTCGTGAGATGCGGCTTTTTTGACGACAATCCAATCCGGCAAGGTTTTGCCGAATTCATTCCTGATCTCTTCGGTGATCAAAATTTCACCGAACAGCGACTGCAAAATGTGCAAACATCCGATTTTGCTCAGGATAATCAAACAACTCGTATCGGAGATGACGACTCGTTTCATAAAACGGATAAATCCTCATCGTCGAGCGTATAACCGAAAACGGAAACATCATATTTACCCAAAAGTTCGATAAATGCGCGTTTTGACAAACCGACCATTTCGGCGGCTTGCCCGGAAGTGATTTTGCCCGTTTCATAAAGCCGCGAAGCTAAAATTATATTGATTTCAAATTCGCTCAAACGCAGTCTTTTCGGTATTTTTATGGTTACGGTTGTCTGTTCTATTGGCTCATTTTAGACTGTTTGCCATCTTTATAGGGCAAACGCATTAAAAGTTGAGAACTTTAAGTAGGTAGCTTTCATTCCAGCCTGCTTTCTTGCGTTTGCCTTCAATTCCCCTTTTGCAACTCTTTTCTTGCTTGAGTAGATTCAAGCCGAGATGTCGAATAGTCG
>JBBPXX010000036.1:0-8201 GCA_038200505.1 Pyrinomonadales bacterium
CGGCGCATTTACCGCCAGACAATTCGGACTGGCGAGTGATTTAGTCGTGCCGGGCGATTATGACGGCGACGGCAAAACCGATTATGCGGTTGTGCGGACGGGGTCATCGTATCAGTGGTTTGTATTGAGAAGTTCGGACAACACGATCTACTCGGTGCAGTTAGGAGCGAAGCCCGATCTGCCGACGCAGAATGATTATGATGGCGACGGCAAAACGGATGTATCGGTTTATCGTCAGCAGACGGGAACATTCTTTGTCATCAACAGTTCGAACGGCGGAATAACAGCCAGACAGTTCGGACAAAACGGAGATTATCCGGTCGCCAATTACGACACACACTAAAAACTGATTGAAGATTGCCGCATTTTTCCTTACATCAACGAAAGGTGCGGCAGTCACTAAATTTATAAGGAAGGAGTAGAAAAAATGAAAAAAGTTTTGTATGAAAAAAGTTTGAAAATGACTCGCATTTTCTTTATTGCAGCACTCTGCTTGAGTATATCTGGATTACCGGTTTTCGCCTCCAGTCACGCTGAAGCACCGATGATTTCACAGGATCGTTACGCAGACGGCACGGACGTATATGCTTTTCGCAGTATTGAACCGGGACGTGAAGGCTTCGTAACTTTGATTGCCAATTACATTCCGCTTCAAGAGCCTTCGGCAGGACCGAACTATTTTCGCTTTGACGATAATGTTCTGTATGAAATCAAAATTGATAACACGGGCGATGGCGTAGAAGATATTACATATCAGTTTCAATTCACTACAGGAATTGTAAATCCCGATACCGTTTTAGATATGGTAACGGTCAACGATAACGGTGCAATCACCAGTTTGACTGATCCCGATTACAATATCTATCAAACTTATACCGTTAATCGCGTTGATAATACGACAGGTCGCCGGGGACGATTTCTTGGCGGCGGATTTCGCACACCGCCGAGCAACATCGGACCTCGTTCGACACCGAATTACGAAGCTAATTTGGGTATGCCGGCAGTTTATAATGTGCCCGGCATCAGTGGCGGCAAGGTTTTTGCCGGACAGCGCGATGATGGTTTCTTTATTGATTTAGGCGGCGTTTTCGATCTCTTAAATCTGCGTTCGTTCGGCACCACCGGCGGCATTCGTACGCTTCAACATTATAATGTCAGCGCGATTGCACTTGAAATTCCGATTCAGGACTTGACCAGATCACGCGGCATTCCGGCAAGTGCAACGGCAAGCGATGCGGTCATCGGCGTTTGGTCAACTGCCAGCCGTCGTTCAACCCGCGTTATTCAGGCGGACGGAACACAGCAAACCCAGGGCGCGTGGCGGCAGGTTTCAAGAATGGGCAATCCGCTGGTCAACGAACTTATTATACCTTTGAAATTAAAAGATGCTTTCAACTCGCTTTCGCCGAAGGACGACGCGGTTGCCGCGCCTTTTGTACTTGATCCGCAAATTGCCAAAATCATTAAATTGGCTTTGGGTGCTTTTAGCGGCATCAATATTAATATTCCACCGGCACCGCGTAATGACCTCGTGCAGATTTTCGCCACCGGCATTCCGGTTAATTCCATTACGGGACCAAACTATACGACGTTTCTTTCCGATGGAATACCGCACGAATATCTGCGTTTGAATACGGCTATTCCGATAACGCCGTTTGCCAATATCAACCGTTTAGGTTTGCTTGGCAACGATGTCGCCGGTTTCCCGAATGGTCGTCGCCTTCAGGACGATATAGTAGATATTACGCTCCGCGCCGCAGTTGGCGGAACACCGTTCACGCCGGCATTTAACATCGCACCGAATAACGCGCTTGCCGACGGCGTAAGTTCGAATGATGTGCCGTTCTTACAGCGTTTCCCATATCTGGCAACGCCGAATCAGGGAAATCAGCCGCGCACATCGAACATCAACACTGAACCTGCTATCAGCACAGGAAAAGCTGAACTTGACAACGGAGAGTTCAACATCAGCAATATCAAAAATAAGTAACTTATTCAAGTAACTTAAATGCAGTTTGACTTGAACACGAATCGGACAATTTGTTCGATTCGTGTTCAACCATTTAGATTTAGACAAATAACAAGGATAAAAGTGATGAACCCGAACCGGATTTATAGGCAGACTTTAATATTTACCGCAATTTTATTTCTCGTAATTTTTTCAAATACCGCGTGTCAGAAGCAATCTTCAATTGACGGCGGACAAACGGTTAAGGCTGAAAATTCGGAACAACCTGTTGCATCCGCGCCTGAAAATGCGGAAATCGAAAATGCTCAGAAAATGATCGAAAGAATGCCTGAAGCAGCAGGAGGCTATAATGGTCTTGCCATCGCATATATTCGTGAAGCGCGGAAATCCGGTGATTTTAGTCTTAATTCAAAAGCCGAAACCTCTGTCAATCGCGCTCTTGAACTTGAACCCGACAATTATGACGCGCAAAGGCTTCAGGCATCTCTGCTTTTAACTTTCCATAAATTTCAGGAAGGTTTGGAAGCCGGAAAAAAATTGCAGCAAAAAAGTCCGCAAGACCCTTTTGTCTATGGAGTTTTAACCGATGCCAATGTCGAACTCGGAAATTACAAAGAAGCGATAGATGCCGCGCAGCAAATGGTTGATTTGCGTCCCGGAATGGAATCATATGCGCGTGTTTCCCACGTTCGTTCACTGAACGGCGACAGCGACGGCGCAATTGAAGCGATGAAAATGGCGGCGAGCATCGCCGATCCGATGGATAAGGAAGCGCGGGCTTGGACTTTGACCTATTTGGGCAATGAATATTTCAAAGTCGGACGCTATGAAGAAGCGGAAAAACAATATGATACGGCACTAAAAATCTTACCCGATTATCATTTTGCTTTGACCGGCAAAGGAAATGTCCGCGCCGCCGCCGGAGATTATGAAAACGCCGTCAAATTTTACACACAGTCACAAGAAAAAATTCCTTTGACACAGACGGTAATTCCGCTTGGCGATATTTATAAAAAAATCGGCAAGCCGGAAGAAGCGCAGAAACAATATGAACTGGCGGAATTTATCGAACAAAAATTCGGCAATATTGATCAGCGTACACTCGCACTACTGTGGGCTAATCAAAATATAAAACTCGACGAAGCTCTGCAAATTGCCCGCGCCGAACACGAAAAGCGGAAAGACATTTACACGGCGGACATTTACGCTTGGACTTTGTATAAAAAAGGACAATTTGAAGAAGCGAAAAAAGCTATCACCGAAGCAATGCGCCTGAAAACAAAAGACGCGCAGATTTTTTATCACGCCGGAATGATTGAAAAAGGTTTGGGAAACAAAAAAGCCGCCGCCGATTATTTGCAGAAAGCGATTAAACTAAACCCGGCTTTTGATGTGTTGCAAATCGAAGTCGCAAAATCGGCGTTGCAGGAATTAAAGGGTGCAATTTAGAAAATTCCAGAGTTCAAATTCCAGATTCAATCTTGAACCTTGAGCTTGCGCCTTTGCTGACGTGCGGACTTCTGTTCGTTACTCGCCGATTAAATGTTTTTTAAGTGCGGAAACATTAACCTTCAACGGACAATTACGCTTATAATCTACAAATCCGCGCTGTCTTAATTTACTCATTGTAACGGAAACGTGCGGACGACTCAATGCAGCCATTTGTGCTAATTCGTTATGGCTGAATGGAAGCACGACCTCATCGGATTCCTTCTCCGTTACGCCGTATTTTTGATTTTGGGAAACGGCGAGATGTAGAAGCAAATGTCCCAATCTTTCTTCCGCGCCGCGATTTGCCAGAATTTCAACACGCCGTTGAGCATCAGCCAAACGGACGCAGTAAGTCCATACCAAAGCCGCCAAAACTTCGCGGTTTGTCTGCATAAAATCCATAAAATCAGTAAGCGTTACGGCAATCGTTTCGCTTGGCACGGCGGCGCGGGCAGTCGAACCGCGTTTGTCATATTTTCCGCAAAAACATAATTCGCCGAACGGTTTTCCTTCTTCTACGTTCTGCACAATCGTTTCGCGTCCCTCCGAATCGCTGAAAAAAATTACGATTTGACCTTTTTGCAAAAAGTAAATTTTGTCCTGACGGTCATCCGGCAGCCATACGAAAGAATCTTTGCGATGCCGCAGAAGGCGACCGAGAGAACCGTCGTGCGGCAAATGTTCAATCGTCAATTCGGAAAGTGTGCGGCAATCTTTATGTTGATTCGGCGGAAACTCAAACGGATATTTCTTTATTGTCATAGTTCTTAATTTTTAATTGATAATCTTACCACAACCATACTCCGGGAAATTAAATAATTGATGCAAGCGAACTAACAAAGGTCTTGAATGATTCAGACTAAAATCAGGTTAAAACGGTAATTCAGTCATTACAAAGGAATAAAATTCTTGAGAAGACGGATTACAAAAATAAGAGAAGACGAATGCAGCGACAAAGGCAGGGAGAAGTAATTTTACTTATTTTTCCTTTCCTTTTTAAAACACGACTTTTGGATTTACCAAAAGTTTTGTCAGTCGCAAAAACCGGAAAGTAATTATTTACTTTTGAAACGCTTTTTATCGTTGAGAGAAAGTGAATAGGAACTTTTTTAGTAATTTTTGACTTATAACAGCTAATCACCGAAGCGTTTGAAAACTTGCTTCTTCGTTTGGCTGTCAGAGGACACGAGTATGGGGAAAGCTAATGGAACGGCAAAATTATTTGAAGCGAAGTTAGAACCAATTCTCGGAACTGCTTACGGCGTGGCTTTGCGTTTGACGCGAAATCCGTCGGATGCCGAAGATTTGGTGCAGGAAGCGGCGGTCAATTCTTTTTGCGGTTTTCATACTTTTGAATCGGGAACGAATTTCAAAGCGTGGTTTCTGCGAATACTGACCAATGCTTTTTATAAAAGATACCATAAGAAACAAAACGAACCTGAAATGGTAGATTTGGAAGACGATTTGATGCTTTATTTGTATAATAGAACTTGCGAAGCCGGACTACATTGCACGAGCGATAATCCGGCAGAGATTTTGCTTCGCAAAATGGACGCGAAACAAATCACGACGGCGATTGCGGAATTGCCGGTGGAATATCGCGTGGCTGCGGCTTTTTATTTTATGGAAGAGTTTTCATATCAAGAAATCGCCGATATAATTGATTGTCCGGTCGGAACGGTACGTTCGCGTCTGCATCGCGGCAGAAAATTGTTACAAAAATCTTTATGGCAAGTTGCCGAAGAACAGGGAATCGTCGCCGAACATTCGGAAGCGAAATGAACAGCAAAATGATAGACCAACTGACTTGTGAAGAAACTTTCCGGCATCTCGACGATTTTATAGACCGCGAGTTGAGCGAAGAAGATTGCCGGCTTGTGCAAAAACATCTCGATATTTGCGATATTTGCTCGAAGGAATTCAATTTTGAAGCGGACGTTTGGAGCGTAGTTCGTACAAAATTACAACGAACCGTTGTTCCGCCGAGTCTGCGCGAAAAATTGTCGCTTGTCTTGCAGGAAATTGAATGCTTTGAAACGGATATAAATTAGCTTCACACTTTTTCCGATACAAAACTTATATTCTCAAAAATATTCCTTCGCGCTTTTCTCAATTCAAATTTTGTCCGCTTGATCTTCTTTATTTCATTCCAAAATTTATTTTATATTGTCGGGAACTTTTTTCTTCCGAACGGACTTACATTTATACAACCCGTTTTTCTAAGAAAACTAAACGGCTGAAAAAAACTAATAAGGAAGAAAAAACAATGAAAAAAGATATAAAAAATTATGCACCGATAAATTTACAGCGGGTTTTAACAATGATTGCACTTGCGATTTTCGTATTTGGCGCGACGACGGTTTTCGCACAGAAAATCGAAAAAAGTCAGCAATCTAAGTCTGAAGCTATTACACAAAAAATCAAAAAAACTCCGAAAGTCGAAATGGATCGTGAATCGAGGTTTTATAACAACATCGGCTCAGGCGCGGTTTTCGCAATGACCAACGCCACCGAAGGTAATGAAATTGTCAGATACGCCCGTTTGGATAACGGCAGATTAGTCAGACTCAGTAACAATGTCAGCACCTTCGGTCTTGGAATCGGAGTTGACACGGATACGCAGGGACCGCTCAGACGTAGTGAGGACGGACGCTATCTTTATGCAGTTAATCCCGGAAGCGACAGCATCAGCGTTTTTGAAGTGTTCGGAGTATTTCTCAGACTTATTCAGGTAGTTGATGCCGGCGATCAGCCTTTGAGTTTAACGATTAACGGTAATTTGCTCTATTCGATGGACGGATCGGTTGCCGGAAATGGAATTCGCGGTTTTAGAATCGCATCCGACGGAACTTTGACGGAACTGCCGAATTCGTTCAGGATGTTGAGTTCGCCGATTGCCGTTCCGGGCGAAGTAAAATTCAGTCCCGACGGACGCGCGGTTCTTGTTACTCAAAAGACGACCAACGTATTATTTCCGGGAACAGAGAACGCCATAGACATATTCAGAATCGGTTCGGACGGTTACGCTTCCGATATGCCGATCAGAAATAATTCGTTCGGACTTCGACCGTTTTCTTTAGACTTTCGCAACAGCGACGGCAGATTAATCGTCGTCGAATCGTTTAACGCCGCACTCGGTCTTTCCGCGGCATCTTCTTATAATATAAACACAACCGCCGGAACAATTGCCCCCATTAGCGGTTCGGTGCGGAACGGGCAGACCGATATTTGCTGGATAACAATTTCCAACGACGGACGTTACGCCTACACAGCCAACTTCGGCAGCGGCACAATTTCCACTTTCGGCTTAGATGCCGCCGGAAATTTGTCTTTACTTCAGGCGGTTGCCGCTTCGACGGGAGCGATGAGTCAGCCGGTTGACATCGTTCTCAGCCGCGACGGGCGTTATCTCTACCAACTGCTCAGAGGAACGGGCGCAGTCGCCTCATTCCGTGTTGTCGGAGATGGAACTCTGGAAAATCTGGGAATAACTACCGGTGGTCTTCCGGTTGCCGACGGTGCTTCCGGTTTAGCAGTTTTTTAAGGTCAAACGGATCAATCCTGCAAAATAAGTGAAGGAAGGATGAGATTGAAAAAAATCACTCGTCTTTCCTTTCAACCGTTTAATCGCTGAAGATTAAATAATTTGCACAGAGTTTGAGTTTTTCAATAATTACTTGTGATAAAAATTGAAGAGACGTAAGATAAAACAACAAAATAATCAAGGAGATCAAAAGGAAATGAGTCAACAAATAAAAATAGTATTTTTACTGGTTTCCGTCTGCATTTTAACCGCACTCGGAGCGGCTTGCACGAATGCGCCGGGAAATAGAAATACAGGAACGGCAAACAGCGAACCGCTGATCAAAACCGAACCCGCAAAACCGCCGAGCGACAAAGGCGATACGGTCGCTACGGGCGGAGCGACGAGTTTAATGAATGCGGCGGCAACGGGCAATATGGCAGAAGTCGAACTCGGAAAATTAGCCGTCGAAAAAGCGGAGAATCCCGAGGTTAAGAAATTCGGACAGAAAATGATTGAAGATCATTCAAAAGCACTCGAAGAATTGAAAAAAGTTGCAGAGCAGAAAAATACACCTTTGCCGCCTGATATTTTGCCGACGCAAAAAGCAGCGAAGGAGAAATTATCAAAACTAAGTGGTGCGGAATTTGATAAAGAATATGTCAAAACAATGGTCGAAGACCACAAAAAAGACGTAACGGCGTTTGAAGCGGCGACAAAAACCGTCGGAGATGCGGATGTTAAAGCATTTGCCGAAAAAACTTTGCCGACATTGAAAATGCACCTCGAAATGATTCAAGACATCGCCGGCAAAATGAATATAAAAATGGAACAGTAAAGTGAATAATTATTACAATTTTACTGATTTAATTAACAGTTGAAGGGAGGAAAAATGGCAACAACAATAGTAAATACAAATGAAGGCGGATTAGGTTTGACGTTGGAAAATATCGGAACAAATGTTCTTCGATACGGATTGGTAATAGTTTTATTAGTAGTCGGCTCATTAAAATTCACCGCTTATGAGGCGGAAGGCATTCAGGGAATTGTCGCAAATTCGCCGCTGATGTCGTGGACGCTCAGCATAATGAGCATCTATACGTTTGCAAAAATACTCGGTGTTATCGAAATTGTTCTGGGAATTATGATTGCAACACGGTCTTTCGCGCCGCAGATTTCGGCAATCGGCAGCATCGGCGCGATTATTATGTTTCTGAC
>JBBPXX010000037.1:0-18715 GCA_038200505.1 Pyrinomonadales bacterium
GTTTTGGCGTTGGATTTCACGCAGCACTTTTCGCTCATTTCCGGGTAACTCGAATCTCACGTTATTACTAAATTCTCAATCTTGCCTTTTTTTCGCAAACCATTTACTTTTGGGTATAGTGTGGATTATTGTTGATGAATTGCCGGTCATTTAATTGGCTTTATGTGCTGCGAGTTCGATTTCGATCATAAATTCCGGCAACGCTAATTCTTTTACTTTCGTGTATAATTTCGGCTTGGACTGGAAAATTAATAGGAGCTACGCAGTTAAAAGACAAATATAGAATTTACAGGGATAACAGGATGAAAAGGATAAATTTGAACCAACAAAAAATTTACTTTTAATCCCTGTAAATCCTGTTATCCCTGTAAATTTCTTTTTCCAACTGCGTAACTCCTAATTAAAACGGTTATGAAAATAAAGAAAACTTATTTGGCGATTATCACGATTATTTTGTTGGCGACGACGGCTTGCTTTGCCCAAACTCCGACGCAAACTTTAGCTGTTGCGGGTTTGAAGGAAAATGTTGCCGTGCGCCGCGACGGGCGCGGAATTCCTTATATCGAAGCGAAATCCGAAGACGATTTATTTTTCGCGCAGGGTTACATAATGGCTTCCGACAGGCTTTGGCAAATGGATTTATATCGTCGAGTGGCTCGCGGCGAAACGGCGGAAATTTTCGGCAAAGCGGTTTTGGAAGAAGACAAACGCTGGCGTAAATTCGGTTTCTCGCAGATTGCCGAAGAAAATTTGAAATACACCGCGCCGGAAGTCGTTCGCGCTTTGGAAAATTACGCTCGCGGCGTGAATGCTTATATTGCGGCTTTGGACGATAAATCTCTACCGCCGGAGTTTCGGGTTTTGCAGTTTCGCCCCAAGGAATGGAAACTGTCGGATTCCGTCGTTATCGGCGCGATTTTGGCAGACGGTTTAAGCACGACTTGGCAATCGGATTTGATGAAAGCGAGTTTGCAGGATTTGCCGAAAGACAAATTGGATTTGATGTTCGCGCCGGATTCACAGGATGACGTTCTGCTCTACGGGAAAGATGTTCCAAAGTCCAAAGCCCAAAGTGCTAAGGCTCAAATTCCAAATTCCAAATTCCAAATTCCAAATTCCAAAAATACGCTTGAATTGATTGCACAGGCGGAAAAAGTTCGCAAAGATTCGCTTGAAAGAATCGGTGTTTATGCCGAAAATTTATCGGCGAGCAATAATTGGGTAATTTCCGGCAAACGCACATTAAACGGAAAACCGATTTTGGCAAATGATCCGCATTTGCAAGCCGCACAGCCGCCGATTTGGTATCTGGTTAATCTTGACGCGCCGAATTTTCACGTTGCCGGTGTAACAATTCCGGGTTCGCCGGGCATTATTCTCGGACATAATGAAAACATTGCGTGGGGCGCAACCAATGTCGGACCCGACGTGCAGGATTTGTATCTGGAAACTTTTAACGACAAAAATCAATACAAAACGCCGAAAGGATGGAAAACTGCTAAGGTTCGCACCGAAGAAATAAAAGTTCGCACAAATCCGTTGAAACCGGAAACGACGATTGAAAAATTAGAAGTCGTTAATACGCGCAACGGCGTGATTCTTGTTGAAGACAACGGCAAAAAATACGCGCTCAAATGGACGGTTTTAGACCCGAAAACTCTGACGATTGACGCTTTTTATTTTATCAATCGCGCGAAAAACTGGGACGATTTTCAAAATGCTTTAAAAAAATACGGCGGCGCGGCGCAGAATTTTATTTATGCCGACACGCAGGGAAATATCGGTTGGTATGCGGCGGGAAAAATCCCGATTCGCAAAACCGGCGACGGCAGTTTGCCGTATAACGGCGCGACGGATGAAGGCGATTGGACGGGTTTTATTTCGTTTGAAAATCTGCCGCATTTATACAATCCGCCCGAAGGTTTTATCGTTACGGCAAATCAGCGCACCGTCGGAACTTCTTATAAGTATCACGACATTTTTGCCCGAATTTACGTGCCGTTTCGCGCCCGGAGAATTCATAATTTGATTGCGGCAAATCCGAAAATGACGCTTGACGCTTCGAGCGATATTCAGATGGATACGTTCAGCATTTTGAATTCGCGTCTGGCGCGTGAAATCGTCAAACAAAAAGCCGCTTCGGACGAAACATTGAAAATTTTGCAAGGTTGGGACGGCAAAATGTCGCCCGATTCACAAGCCGCGCTGCTTGTCGAATACATTCGCCGCGCGTTTCGCAATCGGCTTTTGGAAAGTGCTTTCGGCGCAGAACGTGCAAAAAGAATCAATTGGGCAAACGACGGAAATTGGGAAAATAAAATACTGACTTTGCAGCCGAAAGAATGGCTTCCGAAGGAATTTTCGTCTTACGCGGAATTATTTAAGGCAAGCGAAGTTGACGCGCGGGAAGCGTTGATAAAAACAGCCGGAATTGACCGCGCAAAATGGACTTGGGGCGAAGTCAATAAAATAAAATTTCCGCATCCGTTGGCTGTTGTGCCTTTAATCGGATTGCAGTTTGACGTAAAAACTTTGCCGCTCAAAGGAACCGGCGGAACGGCGGCGAGTCCGAATGTCGGGCAAAGTGTTTCGATGCGGTTTCTCGCCGATTTAACGGATTGGGATTTGACGCGCCACGTTATTCCAACCGGCGAAAGCGGCGATCCGAAATCTCCGCATTGGGCGGATCAACTCGATAATTGGTATAACGGAAATACACCGATTTTTCCGTTTTCTAAATCGGCAGTCGAAAAAGCGGCAAAGGAAGTTTTAATTATGAAATAGTCGGAGCGCGGACGGCTCGTCCGCCAACGCCAGCGAAGCGAGGCGTTGAGTGCGTTTGCTGACACGCGCCTTCTAATGAAACGTACATCATTCGCGCTCCGCGCTCTGATGGCGGACGAGTCGTCCGCGCTCCGACTGCTCAATAAAATCGCTCAAAATAATCGCGGCGGCTTCGCTGTCAACTTTTTTTCGCGCTTCTTTTTCGCTCAAACCCGATTCCCACAAACGGCGTTTGGCTTCGTAGCTGGAAACTCTTTCGTCCTGTAAAAATACTGGAATTGTTAAAGATAAAGAAAAATTTCGCGCCAATCTTCGCGCTTCTGATGACATTTCGCTTTCGCTGCCGTCAAAGTTATACGGCAAACCCAAAACCAAACCGACGGCATCAAAGTTTTCCAGAAAAGCGATGATTTGTTTGAGAACTTTTTTCCAGTTCGTGCGTTCTATAACGCATAAGCCGCGAACCGTGATTTGCAGTTCGTCGCTGACGGCGATGCCGATGCGTTTTGTGCCTAAGTCCAAAGCCAGCAATCTGCCTGTCGAAGGTGCGCGAAAAACATCTGTAAAATCTTCTTGATTAGTCGTTTCTTGTTCTTGCACGTTAATAATGAATAATAGATAATTGAAAACGGTTTTTTTCAATTGTAATTGAGGTATAAAGAATGTCATATCGCGGAAAGTTTTTTATCGGGTTATTTTCAGCGGCAGTCGCGCTGTATGCGGTCATCGGCGGTCTGCTGTCAACACAGGCGCAGCAGCCGATTAACGATGCGGGAGCGCAAATCCGCATTTTTGAAAGCGTTTTGCAGCATATTCAGAATGATTATGTTGACGAACCGAATTTGGAAAAAGTTCGCGCCGGCGCAATGCGCGGTCTGGCTGCCGGACTTGATCCGTATTCGTCATATTTGACGGTTCAGCAGGTCAAAGATTATCAAGGCAAAAAGCAAGACACATTAGCCGGAATCGGCGCGGAATTTTCGCAGGTTTCCGGTTATCTTTATGTCGTTTCCGTGCTAAAAGATTCGCCGGCAGACAAAGCCGGACTCAAAGCGGGCGACGTGATCGAATATATCGAAAGTAAAGCGACCCGCGATATTTCTTTATATGATGCGCGTACCCTTTTGCTCGGCGAAGCCGGTTCAAAAATCAATCTGCGCGTTCTGCGAACGGCAACCAAACCGCAAACGATTACGGTTTCACGCGGAGTTTATAAAATTCCTTCGGCGGAATCAAAAGTCGAAGACGGTAAAATCGGCGTTGTCAAAATTTACAGTCTCGAAAAAGGCGAAGCCGCCGACATTCGCGCCAAAGTGCAGGGTTTGATGAAACAAGGTGTGCAGAAAATTGTTTTAGATGTTCGCAACGTCGCGGCTGGCGACATCAAAGAAGCGGCTGATGTGGCTAATATATTTATCAAAGACGGCAAGTTGGCAGAAATTATCGGGCGCGACAATAAAGTTACGCAGACATTTACGGCTGACCCGAATAAATATTTATTCGGCGGCGAAGTTGCCACGCTAATTGATTTGGGAACGGCTGGCGCGGCGGAAGTCGTCGCTTCGGCAATGCTGGAGCGCAAACGCGGCGAAGTCGTCGGCGAAAGAAGTTTCGGCGCGGGAACGCAGCAGCAATTATTCACTCTGCGCGGCGGCGACGGTCTGCTTTTGACCACCGCAAAATGGGCTTCGGCAAACGGCAATCCGTTTTTGTCGAATGACCGACTGACTTCCGGCGTAAAACCTTCGGTTGAAGTAAAACGTCCCGAAACGCCCGAACCGATTGAAGTTGAAGATTTGGTTGACCAACAGGAACAGGAAAATCAAGAACCGCAGCCGAATACGCAAGCAACTCCGCAACCGAATCCGAAAGCCGAACAGCCGAAACAGTCGCAGGAAGATTTGCAGATGAAAAAGGCTTTAGAAATTTTGCGAGGCAAAGCACAAGCAGCGAAAGCAGGATAATCGTTGGCAGTAGTAGCAAGGTTTTGATTATATTTATTAGATTTTAGATCATTCACAGCCTAAAATTCTCGTTTACATTTCTTTATTATTTATTCTCAGCCCGATTTATCGGGCTTCTGCTTTTAATTCTAAACTTTTGTTAAATTAAATCAGTGAAACCTTTCAAAATCAGAAATATCGAAATCAAGCCGCCGCTCATTCTCTCGCCAATGGCGGGCGTAACGGATTATTCGTTTCGCCGTTTAATCAAAAATTGTGGTGGTGTCGGGCTTACCGTGTCCGAATTTATTTCGGTTGAAGGTTTAACGCGGCACAATCCAAAAGCAAAAAGGCAGATGCGTTTTGACGAATCGGAACGCCCGTTTGCCGTGCAGATTTTTGGCGGCGAAGTTTCGAGAATGGCATTGGGCGCGGAAATGGCGGAAGAAATCGGGGCGGATATTTTGGATGTCAATTGCGGTTGTCCCGCACCGAAGGTCGTCAAAAAAGGCGGCGGTTCGGGGCTTTTAAAGGATTTACCGAATCTCGAAACAATTCTCAAGGAAATAAAAAAATCAATTTCGATTCCGCTGACTTTGAAAATCAGAACGGGTTTTACGGATTCGACAATTAATGCCGTCGAGGTCGCAAAAATGGCTGAACAATGCGGCGTTGAACACATCCAAGTTCACGGCAGAACGCGCGAACAAGGCTACAAAGGCGAAGCGAATTGGGACATCATTGCAGCAGTCAAAGAAGCCGTTTCGATTCCCGTTTCGGGCAACGGCGACGTTACGACGATAAAATTCGCGCTCGAAAAATTTAACGAAACGAAATGCGACGGTATTCTAATCGGACGCGGCGCGATGCAAAATCCGTGGATTTTCCGGCAGATTCAGGACGTTATTGAAGGACGCGAGCCATATCAGCCTTCGTTTAAAGTAAAACAAGCTGCGCTGCTCGAATTTTTTGAACTGCTCCGCGAAGATATGCCCGAACTTCCCGCGCTTGGCAAAATGAAACAGCTTGCCGGACAATTTACAAAAGGCTTGGTCGGCGGCGCACAGTTTCGCCAGACGCTTTATCATTCTCATTCGGCGCAGGAAATTCTCGACAATATCGGAATTTATTTCAAAACTTTAGGCGAAGGCAGCACTTTCGGCGACGGCAAAATCGAAGCCGATAAGGATTTGGAATTTAATTCCTGCGACGTTGGAAGCGATCAAATCGAGGCTTGCTCAAACGAGCCGACTTCGTGTAATGTGGCAAATGCTCCTTAATCTTTTTTCGAGGTATAAATTTAATGAAAAAATTTCGGTCTTTCGCGGTCATCACACTGCTTGTCTTTGCATTTTCGTCCTCCGCATTTTCACAAAAAATGAAACCGGAAGAAATTCTGGCAAAACATCTCGATTCTCTCGG
This sequence comes from Pyrinomonadales bacterium, assembly GCA_038200505.1. Lineage (GTDB taxonomy): Bacteria > Acidobacteriota > Blastocatellia > Pyrinomonadales > Pyrinomonadaceae. Next base: position 6,150 of record JBBPXX010000037.1, read on the forward strand.
AACGTCCGCCGTTCGCGGCGCGGATAAAACCCGCATAATGGTCGGCGATGCCGATGTCGTTTTCGTTACTCAAAAAAATCTGGCGGCAAAAGGAAGAATCGTTTTGGCTTCCGCCGGTGAAAAGAATTTTTGGGGATTGAGTTTGAATTCGATTGATTATCCGTCGGAGAAATTCAGCTTTGACGGAAATAAAACCAAGGTCGGATATGCCAGAGTCGGAGTGCGTTCGGTTCTCGGCAATTTCGTTTCTTCAAACGATGTCCTGCTCGAAGAAAGTCTGATCGGCGGAACGCTTAATACTTCTTGGGCGTTGCTTAATATGGCTGACAAAAAAGTCAAACTAACGAACGAAGGCACGAAAACAATTGATGGACGCGACACTTACGCGATTGGTTACGCGGCGAAGAGCGATTTGAGTATTACCTTGTATTTTGACAAAGAAACTTTTCGCCACATCCGCAGCGAATACAAACGCACGTCTTCCGCCGGAATCGGCGTAAGACCTGAACAATCAAGCAGATTCAGCGAATCCCGCTTCAAAATAACGGAGGATTTCTCCGACTTTAAAACAGAAAACGGATTGTCCTTGCCGCATAAATATAGTTTGAATTATTCGGTTTCAGGACAAAACGGAACAACCGAAATTCAATGGAATTTTATATTTAACGAGTTTGCTTTTAATCAAAAACTCACCGACGGAACTTTTGATGCCGAAGTAGTCAACTAAGAATTATGAATCTACAAAAAATCTTTTTATTCACTTTATTATTTTTGTTTTCGTCGCTTGTCTGCGCCGCGCAAACCGGCGGCAGAACTGTACAAAATCCGGCTAAAACAACCGCGCAAGCAATCAAATCTTCGCCCGCGTATGCCGAACTTTTGCTGCGAAAAACCGAACAAACCGCCGAACTCGAAGATTTGCTAGTTGAATACACCGAAGAATTTCCCAAAGTTCAGCAGCTTCGCGCCGAACTCGCTTTATTGGAAAAGGAAATGAAAAGAATTCTGGCGGTAAATCCGTCGGAGACTTCAAAATTAACCTTGGCTTTGGGCAAACTGATGCTGCGAAAAGTCGAATTGGAATTGGATTTTGAAAAGGTTCAGAAACAATATACCGATGATAATTCCGATGTGAAACAGGCAAAGCGAAAAGTCGAAATTTTCGAATCGGCGATCAAGGAAATTTTACAGTAATTTCCTCAAAAAAATGAAACACAAACAGTTTTTTGCAGTAATTTTGTGGGTTTTCATCGCTTTCGTCCTAAACGGCGTAGCACAATCACCGTCTAAAATCATTAAACAAGCCAACAAAGCGTTGGGCGGCGAAAAAACTCTGCAAAATCTCAAATCTTTTCAAAAAACCGGCTCAATTACCAGATTAAAAGACGGCGCGGCGGGCAAATTTAGGATGCAAGCCGCTACGCCGAATTTTTACAATGTCGAGTTTGATTTAGACGGTTTTGAAACCGAAACGGGTTACAACGGAAAGTCCGGCTGGCGGCGCGATTCACGCGACGGTTTGCGAACGCTGACAGGCGAGACAAGCCGCGATTTTCAGGCGGAAACTAACTATCGCAACAATCTCTGGCTCAATTACAAAAAGGAAAAAGCAAAAATAACTTCCGGCGGACAAAGTAATATTAACGGAAAGTCCGCAAATTCTCTGCTTCTGACGACCGCGAAAGGTGTTCAAATAAAACTATACTTCGACGCGGCAACGGGTTTGTTAATTCGTGAAGAAATTCCCGCCGGAGATTTGACTAAAACTTTTGATTACAGCGATTACCGAATGGTTGACGGAATCAACGAGCCTTTTACAGTCAAAGAAAAAATCGGCGATGACGTTTATGAAATAAAACTCGACGAAATCACGCATAACCGGCAGATTGCCGAATCGAATTTCGATTTTCCGGCAACTTCGGGCGAACCGCTGCCCGACATTCCGAAACTTTTGCAGGAAGTTCAGACAAACGAAGACAAAATTGACGCTATTTTGGAAAATTATTCTTACGAGCAAAAAATTATCAGCCGCGAACTCGGCAAAGACGGCATTTTGCGCGAAACTGAATCGGAAACTTTTCAACTTTCATTTTACAAAGGCAATCGCATTCGCCGTCTTGTCGAGAAAAACGGTAAATCTTTAAGCGAAAAAGATCAGCAGGACGAAGACAAAAACGTGCAGAAGCGCGTCGCGGAAATCGAAAAAGAGATCGCAAAGCGCGAAGCCAAAGCCGCAAAATCCGATGAAGAAACGGCGGAAAACGAAAACCGGCGCATCTCGACGGCGGAACTTTTAAGAGCGTCGAATTTGATAAACCCGCGCCGCGAACGATTTCGCGGGCGTGAAGTTTTAGTCTTTGATTTTGAACCGAATCCGAATTTCGACTTTAAAAATGCCAAAAGTTTTCTAAAATTTTTCGGCAAAGTCGGCGGCGTGATGTGGGTTGACGAAAAAGACAAACAAATCGCTCGCATCGAAGCTGTTTTGTTCGACAGTTTCAAAATTGGCGGCGGTTTGCTCGCCAATTTGAAAAAGGGCGCGTCGTTCACGCTCGAACAAGAGCGCGTGGGCGACGAAATATGGCTGCCGTCGTCCGCCGATATAAATTTGTCGGTCAAAGTTCTGCTCGTCAAAGGTATCAACGTCAATCAAGTCGTAAAATCGTATAATTACCGAAAATTCAAATCGGAAGTTAAAGACTCGGCAGTTGACGAAATCAAGAACAAAAATTAAATGTGTAGGAAGTCAGAACCGTCTGCGGCAGCGGGCTGTTAAAGATTAACTTTTGAATTTCGGCAAATACAGATTTAAACCATCCGCTGCCGCAGATAGTTATGACCGGTTTCCTCATTCAATAGTTGCGTTTCCAAAAAATCAGCGACAATCTGCATCCACTTGATCGAATTTTCGCGTCGTGTCGCGCCGTGACCTTCGTTTTCATCAACGTAATATTCGACATCTCCGCCATTTTGCCGGATGCGTTCGACCATCTGATCGCTTTCCGCCTGCACGACGCGCGGGTCTTTTGCGCCTTGAATGACGAGCAGCGGCGCACGAATTTGATCAACATAAGTAAGCGGCGAACGCTCGATTAAAAATTCGCGGTCTTCTTCAAAGTCGCCGACCCAATTTTTCATCGTCGGTCGCCAGTGCGGAGGCACGGATTGAACAAACGTCAGCAGATTTGCCGGTCCGACAATATCCACCACGCACGCCCAATATTGCGGCAACCGCGCCGCCGCGCTCAAAGCCGCGAAACCGCCGAAACTGCCGCCGAAAACGGCGAGACGCTCGCCGTCAACCCAATCGAGCGCGTTCAGATATTTCGCCGCATATTCGATGTCTTTTAATTCATCACCGCCCCAATCGCGGTGAATCAATTTTTGATAACTTAGACCGTAACCCGTTGAACCTCGAATGTTCGGCGCGAGAACGCCGATGCCGCGATGGAGCAGATATTGATACAAACCGTTGTAATTATACTGCGTTCGCTCCTGCGCTTCGGGTCCGCCGTGAATTGACAGAACAACCGGAAATTTGCCTGCGCCGACCGGACGATAAAGCCACGCCGGAATCTCGCGTTTATCAAACGACGGGTAAAAAACAGCTGACGGTTCGATTAAATCTTCCGTTTCAATGCCGCCGAGCATACTTTGGCTCAACGCTTTAATATCTGAGGTCGCCAATTCGATTTCGTAGAGATTTGACGCTTCGGTCGGACGCGCCAGCGTGAAAGCGAGACGCGTTCCGTCGGGCGCAATGTCCATTCCGGCGACGACACACAACGGCAATTCGGGCATTGTCAATTCCTTTTTCGCATTCAAATCACGCCCGTAAAGTTTCGACGCGCCGTTTTCGTTGATGCTCCACACCAACACGCCGTTTTTTGAAACGACGGCATTTTCTACATCGTGTTCCGGCGTTTCCACCCAATTCCAGACGTTATTTGCCAAAGTATAAAACGCAAGCCCTGTAAATTCCCGCTCGAAACTGGTAAAAAGATAAAAACCGCTGCCGTCCGCCGCCCACGCTCCGGGCGAAAACAATCCGTCTTCCGGCGTGGCACTGACAATTTCGCCGTTTGAAACGTCGAGAATGTGAATTTTTTGATCTGTGTTGCTGTTAAATTCCGAAACGAGCAGACGGCGGCTGTCGGGCGACCACGAAATCGGATAAAATCGCTTGCCCGTCGGCATCGGGCGGCGCGTTTCACCTGTCGCCGTTTCATAGAGAATGACATCCATCTCTCCCGGATCGCGGTCATTCGCCGCAAACGCCAAAAATTTTCCGTCGGGCGACCAATCAGCCAGCGAATGCTGCGCTTGCGGCGAATCGGTGATATTTTCCGCCCAACCGCCCGCCGCCGGAAGCAATGCGATTTGATGGAACTCATCGCCGTTTTGGTCAAGCTGCAAAGCGATTGTTTGTCCGTCGGGCGACCATTGAAAATCCCGCACCGTATTATCGCTGAAACTCGTCAACTGCCGCGCAAATCCTCCGCCCGAAGGTGTCGTCCACAAATTATACTGTCCGGTCGTGTTCACAATATGTCCGACGAGTTCACCGTCCGGCGAATAACGCACGACCGGAAAAAAAAGCCGTGTCGCCGCAAATTGTTTATATTGATATTTTTTCAAAATCTCTTCCTCTCATTCTACTTTTTGATAATAGTAAAAAGTCCAAAGTCTAAAGTCCAAAGTCCAAAGTCGGTTTTCTCTTCCGTCGTTGGACTTTATCATTATAATCGTTAAAATCAACAAAGATTTTCCGACGTTAGACTTTGGACTTAAGAGTTATGCGACGCGCCATTTTTCCCGGTTCATTCGACCCGCCGACCAACGGACATCTCGACATCATCAAGCGCAGTTTGCCGCTTTTTGACGAGATAATTATTGCCGTTCTAAATAATCCAGACAAAAAACCGATGTTTTCCGTCGGCGAAAGATGTGCGATAATCAAAGAAATTCTGCCCGAAATTCAAAATGGCAAATGCGAATTAATCGTTGACAGTTTTTCGGGTTTGACGGCGGATTTTGCCAGACAAAAAAACGCGAGCGCGATTGTGCGCGGCATTCGCGCCGTTTCCGATTACGAATACGAACTGCGAATGGCGTTGATGAATCGGCGGCTCGAACCGGAAATCGAAACGGTCTTTCTGATGGCGGCGGAAGAATATTCTTATGTTTCGTCAAATTTGATGAAACAGGTTTTTACACTCGGCGGGCGCGTCGAAGGGCTTGTGCCGGAACTCGTCGAAGCGAAAATGAAAGAAAAACTCGGAGATAATATTTGAAAAAGGTTATTTTATGATTAGAAAAAACTCAAAATTTTTAAGAGGAACTGCTCTCGGCTTGACGCTTGCGGCAGTGGTCGCAATCGTCGTCGCGCTTGTCGTCGGTTATAGGAAAAACGGCGAAATAAACCTTTTGTTGATCGGACTTGCCGCAGTTGTTTTGACGGCGAATTTGTTGGCAATTAGAAAAAGCAAATCCAAATCCGGCGATTAGATTCTTAGTAAAAAAGTGCTTTTACGAGTTCAACACACACAAATTACGATTCCAAAAGATGCAGAAAGACAGGCACGGGAATTTTACTGCGATTTTCTCGGTTTAAAGGAAATCCCAAAACCCGAATCTTTACAAAATCGCGGCGGTTTTTGGCTTGAACTGAATGGTTTTCAAATCCACGTCGGCACGGAAGACGATTTTGACCGCACAAAAACAAAAGCGCATCTCGCTTATCAGGTTGAAGATTTAGAAAATTGGCGCGTAAAATTGCAGACAAAAGGCATTAAAATTCTCGACGGAATTTCGATTCCGAATTTCCGTCGTTTTGAATTCCGCGATCCGTTTGGCAATCGCGTAGAATTTCTGGAAAGTGTTGACTAATCATTTAATTTAAAGGTGTAAGAAGTGATCGGCAAACCCGAAGCATCGTCAAATTCCGTTCCCGCCGCAACGCCGATTCGCGCAATTTCTTCGCCGGTTTTATCCGCATCGTTATAAACCGCAAACAACGCGCCGAGCGCATACACACTGCCGCTGCCGTTGGCATAAAACTTTGAAAATTCCTGAACGTAGCGATAAGAACTCAAGCCGAAAATGCCGTTCGGATTGGCAATTAAAATATCGCCGCGAAATGTTTCAAAGTCTTCTTCGTCATCAGCGCGAAGATAATAAGTTTCCTTTAATTCTTTGTGAAGAATAAGTCCGAAACGAAAAATATCAGCAGCATTTTCAAAAGAAACTTTTTTCTTCGTTCTTGTCAAAAAATCCTGCACGGCAATTCCCAAACTCGCCGAACCCGTAACGCCGAGAAGATTTTCATTATGTTTGAAAATCTTCTCGCTGTTGACGATATATTCCGCCGATTCCTTCGTATTGCCGAAAGTCGTCAGCGTGTCGGCGGCAATCGTCGCCAGACCGTTTTTTTTCACGACCACGATTGTTGACATAACTTATTTGTGCGCCTGAAAAGCCGTCTGATTTATCGAAGCCAGCCATTCATTCCAATCTTTGAGCGCAAGTTCCACTTGAACGCAGTGCCGTTCGCGTTTGTTGCGATATTTTTTGCGAATTTCAAGCGGAGGTTCGGAAAGCAAACCGAATGTAATATTTACAGGTTGAAAATTTTTAGTTTCGACGTTTGAAACATATCGGCACAATGCACCGATTGCACTTGATGTCGGTGCGGTAATTAAATTTTGATTTTTCACGATTCGCGCCGCGTTCAATCCGGCGAGCCAACCCGTGCCGATTGATTCGACATAACCTTCAACGCCCGTAATTTGTCCGGCAAAAAACAGATTCGGATTTTTCAGCGTCTGCAATTTTTCATTTAAAACCTCCGGCGAATTAATAAAAGTGTTGCGATGAATCTGCCCGTATTGCAAAATGTCACAATTTTCCAGACCCGGAATCAATTGCATAATTCGTTTTTGTTCGCCGTAACGCAGATGATTTTGAAAACCAACGAGCGAGAAAGCATCCGCCATTTGGTCTTCTTGTCGAAGCTGAATCGCGGCGTAAGGTTCTTTGCCGTCAACATATAAACCTTTCGGCTTCATCGGACCGAACCGCAGCGTATCAACGCCGCGCCGTGCCGCTTCTTCAATCGGCAGACACGCTTCGAACCATTTCGTGTCCTCAAATCTTTTCAGCGGAACGGATTTCGCTTCAATCAACTCGCTGTAAAAAGTTTCATATTGTTCTCGTGTAAACGGACAATTCACATAATCGTCGCCGCCTTTGCCGTAACGTGCGGCTTTAAAAGCGATTGACATATCAATCGAATCCGCCGTGACAATCGGCGCAATCGCGTCATAAAAATATAATTGATCGTCGCCCGTCAATTTCATTATTTCGAGCGTCAAAGCCTCGCTCGTCAAAGGTCCGGTGGCGATAATTGAAATTTCGTCGTGCGGAATTGTTTTGATTTCTTCACGAATTAGATTTATGTTCGGATGATTTTCGATTTTTTCCGTAATAAATTCTGAAAATTTCGCGCGGTCAACCGCCAAAGCCGCGCCCGCCGGAACTTTCGTCGCTTCCGCCGCCGCCATCGCCAGTGAATTCCCGCGCCGCAATTCTTCCTTCAACAAAAACGGCGCAGAACCGATTTCATTGCTCTTCAGCGAATTTGAACAGACGATTTCCGCTAATTTATCCGTCCGATGCGCCGGTGTTTGCTGAACGGGACGCATCTCATAGAGTCTAACCTGCGCTCCGTTTTCCGCCGCCTGCCAAGCCGCCTCGATTCCTGCCAAACCGCCGCCGATTACATTTATTTGGTTCATACTCTTTTTATCGTAATAGTTAAAGCGCGAATAGTGAAGTTCAGAAACATCGGACTTGACACAAACCAGTCTCGCCAAGTATATTTTTTAATTCGGCATACAGTTTTATGCCATCCTAGCTCAGCTGATAGAGCATTCGATTCGTAATCGTTGTTCGCATCCTTTTCTTTCTTAATCAAAATCAAAATATACCAGATGAAATAAGGCTTTGACGGTGTTTTTTTGTAACAAGAAATATCTCAATGTATCACTGTGTAACGCTGGAATGAGTGTTTTATTGAGTGTTTATATTAAGCGGAGACTAAAAAATATGCCAAAAATCAACGAGGGAACGATACAGGAAATTACACGAATACTAGCGAACGGAAAAACCAAAACCATTCTGCAAGCCCGTTATCAGTATTTTGACGGGAACGGAAAACGGAAATCTAAAAGGCGAAAATGTTTCAATGAATGATTTTGTCTTTGCGGATGCCGGAGATTTCAAAAAGGCTTATGCGACGGTTTGCCACTATGCCGGAATCGAAAACTTTACTTTCCACGACATAAGGCACGTTGCCATAACCCGAATGGTTGCCAGAGGAATGCCGCTTGCTATTGTGATGAAAATTTCAGGTCATAAAGAAGTCAAGACATTTCTAAGATACTTAAACCCGTCGGATGCCGACTTAGTAAAAGAAATTCGTAAATAAGAGTTTTAATAAGAAGTTCGATTTTTGATTGAACTTCTTATTACATAAAGAGTAGCAAAAATTTAATTAAAAGTTCCGGCGGATTCAAATAATAAAAATAGCTCAAAAAAAAGAAAATTTTTGCTGATTAGTTATTTAATATAAATGTCAGTAAGTTTTTTTCTATCAAAAACAGAAAAGCCTTATTACAGATAAAGTAACAACCAAAGGAAGTAAAAACGAATTTGTTTTTAATAATGCGAGCTATTTCAAGAAGTTGGAAAAGGATAATTTAATCAAAGATAAAAGAATCGAAATCGTCCGGCTGCCGACATATGCGCCGAATTTGAACGCGCATCGAGCGATTATGGCGGTTTCTCAAGAAAAAAGTATTAAAAAACAGATTTTACGGAACAGCGAAAGGTTTTCGAGAGAAAATCGAGGAATTTTTCACTAAAATCACTGATTACCAAACAGAGTTAGAAACGCTTCTGACTCTGAACTTTGGCGTGATTAAATTTTTGCATTCCATTTTCTAACGGGTATAGGACTTTGAAAGTTATTTGACTAAATAACTTTCAAAGTCCTAATGTGGATTAATAATCTCGCAAGGATTCAAGAAAATTGTCAAAATTTCTTTTCATTTCTTCCATCGAATCGCCGCCGAATTTTTCGCGCATCGCGTTTGCCAAAACAATCGCCAGCATCGCTTCGCCGATCACGCCAGCCGCCGGAACTGCTGTAACGTCCGAGCGTTCAAATGCGGCTAAATCTTCCTTTTTGGTATCAATATCAACCGAACGAAGCGGTTTTTTTAAGGTCGAAATCGGCTTCAAATATCCGCGCACTCTTAATTCTTCGCCGTTGGTAATTCCGCCTTCGAGTCCGCCGGCGCGGTTTGAGGTGCGTTTGAAATTATTGTTTTCAAACGTAATTTCGTCGTGAACTTTTGAACCGAAAAGCGCGGCATTCTCAACGCCCGTGCCGATTTCGACGGCTTTGGTCGCTTGGATTGACATAAATGCCTGTGCGATTCTTCCGTCGAGTTTTTCATTCCACGAAGTATGCGAACCCAAACCGACGACGACATTTACAGCGACGACTTCAAAGATTCCGCCGAGCGTGTCGCCGTCCGCTTTTGCTTTGTCAATCAATTCAATCATCTGTTTTTCAACTTCCGCGTCGGCACAATTTAACGGCGAATCTTTATCAATTGCAGAAATTTCATCAAACGATTTTTGCAAAGGTCTTTCCGGCACTTCACCGATTTTAACGATGTGGCTTTTGATTTCAACGCCGAAATTTTCAAGCAATTGTCGGGCAAACGCGCCGCAAGCGACGCGCGTGGCAGTTTCACGCGCTGAAGCGCGTTCCAAAATGTCGCGTAAATCTCTCGTTCCGAATTTTTGTCCGCCCGCGAGATCGGCGTGTCCGGGACGCGGGCGCGTTACGATGCGCGGGTTTTTCGGCGCGGTTTCGAGTTTTTCCGACGACATAACTTGTTCCCAATGAACAAAATCGCGGTTTTCAATTGTAAAGGCAATTGGCGAGCCGAGCGTTTTACCGTGCCGCACACCGGACAAAACTTCAATTTTATCGCTTTCGATTTTCATCCGTCCGCCGCGTCCGTAACCTTGCTGCCGCCGCCAAAGTTCGTGATTAATTTTTTCGACATCAATCTCCAAACCGGCGGGCAAACCTTCGACAATGCCGACGAGAGCTTTGCCGTGCGATTCTCCGGCAGTTGTAAATTTAAAATTCATATTTTAACCGGGAACGCGGACAGCTTGTCCGCCAACGGAGCGAAGTGAGCGTTGCACACCTCACTTTTCTAAAACGATCCTTCAATGTGAACGCCTGTAACTTTGCTTTGCTCGTTGGCGGACAAGCTGTCCGCGCTCCAATTTTAACCGAATTATTGGTTGAAGTTAAACTTTGAAGATGTTGTTTCCGCTTTTTCGTTTGAGCCGACGATATAATTATCGCGGGCGCGGACGACCAAATTCGGACGATTGACGCGAACTTTTATTTGTTTGCGTTGTCCCGCGCGTCCGATGTCCACAGGATAATAGCCGATGCTGTATTGTCGGCGCAGTTCTTCGGCGATTCCTTCAAACGCGCGTGTTAGTCCGCCGCTTGTTGATTCGGCTTGAAAAACTCTGCCGCCGGTGTTTGCCGCCAATTCTTCCAGATATTTTTTGCCGACCAAATATTCGCCGCTGGTCGTTCCGGACGCACTTCTTCTTCGATTGTTGGGAAAATCGGTTGGAATGTCGGGCGAAGACAAAACGCCGCCGTTGTTTCTGAAAAAAGTGTTGTAATAAATCGGGAAAATCAGCGCGTCCGCTTCCGACGCTTGGCGCAAACTGCTGTCGTACTCTTCTTTGTCGGAAGTCGTATCAACGCCGTCGGTAAATAAAACAATCGCTTTGCGTCCTTCGATTTTATCAAGTCGTTTGCGGAGCGTAAAATCAACCGCATCGTAAAGGGAAGTTCCGTTGCCGAAATCGGCTTTGCGAATCGCTTTGTAAATTTTTTCGCGGTCGTTGGTAACTTTTGTCAAAGTATTGAACCCTTGATCGAATTCAATGACCATCACGCTGTCCTGCGGTTTCAACTGATTGACAAAAGCGATTGCCGCGTCTTGAATTTCTTTAATTTTATACTCCGTCGAAGGACTGACATCAAGAAGAAGAACAACCGTGAACGGCTTTTCCGTTGTCGCAAAATAAGCGATTTCCTGCTCTTTGCCGTCTTCAAAAATCTTGAAATTCGATCGTTCCAAACTCGGAACATAAATGCCGTTGCGGTCAAAAACCGAAACCGGAATCGTTATCAAAGTATTGTCAATTCTTAAAACTTCAACGCCGTCGGCAATCGTTTCCGGTTCGCTTTTTGAATTGTTATCAGAGGTTGACGGTTTTGAAGCAGATTCACGTTCGCCGCCGCGCATATCACGCAGCATATTTTCCACACGCGATCTGTCGGAGTTTGATTCGGAATACTGTTTTTCTTTGCTTTCCTGTTTTGGCGCAGGAGTCGGTGCCGGTTCGGTTTTTCGTCCCGACTGTGCTGATGCGATAGCAGAAAAACTAAAAATTGCCAGACAAATTACAATAAATTTCTTCATAAAAACTGCTCCGCTTGTAAATCCCTATTTAATTTTACGATGCAAAATATTATACAAAAGAAACTTTTGAAGTAAAAAAGTCAAGCAAAATAATTTGTGGATTTATTGTATCAGAAGTAATTCAAAGCGGATATAACTATAAATGTTTAAGTAATAAATGCGATAAGTTTTTATCAAAGAAATTAAATCTAAGTAAGGAGCAGATTCGTTTTGAACGGATCGCAATCGCGCTGCAATCCGTTCTCGATTGCCTTAGACAAACTTTCAACCGCAATCCAATTACAAAAAATCAAAAAACCGGCTGAAGAAAGTTAGAAATCACCGGCTCAAAAGTTAAAAATAATCGGCTGCGAATCTCCTTTTTTGCATCCGATTACTCATATTTTTAACCATCATTTTTAGTCGAATTTCGGCTGAATTGACTGTTCGTTTTCGGTGCGAATTTCGTCATTTTTAACGAACGATTTTCATTAATTCGGTTGTCGTTTTTTGTTCCTTACGCGAAGTAAATTTACTGTAATTTCAAAACGTAAATCGTTGAACTTCGGACGGCGTTTGATGACACGAGCATCACGAATTTGAGGGAAACTATTGCGGCTGTCTGCTTAAATTTTCATACTCTTTTTTTGCCGCGACTAAAGCAGGCATATCTTTGTCCGCATCTTTCCACAGCTCGAAAAACTTTTCGTATTCGCTTTTGTCTTTCATCGTTCGTGCCTTGCCGAGTTGGGCGAGCGGATAAATTGACGATAGTGCCGCTTCGCCGCGATGATTGAGGATTTTGTCGAATTCCGTGATTGCTTGTTTGGTTTTATTTAATTTCCGCATAGCGGTCGAGCGAAAGCAGCGATTCAGCCAGATTCATATAAAGGATGGCGTTGTTGGCATCAATCCGCAGACCTTCGCCGATAGCAGTTATCGCCTTTTCGGATTGCCCCGTGCGCTCTAAACAGTCGGAAAGATTGAGGA
>JBBPXX010000038.1:0-18202 GCA_038200505.1 Pyrinomonadales bacterium
CGGGTCTTTTATTTTCCCGACACTTTCAAATAACGTCTTTGTTTTTAATTGTTTCAATCTCTCTCCTCATCCCAAAATAGAATAAGTTCAAGTTTTACACACTTTTCTCGCTTCTTACATTTTTAATGCGTTTGCCCTACTGATATATCCATTCGCGGCTGACCTTTTGTTTGTCATCGGGTTCGCGTCTGCCGGGAATCTGTTCGGGCGACCATTGCCCGCTCGTCAACTTATCTTCGGCTTCTGCCCAGGTTTCTTGAGAAATACTTGGCTTGGCTTTATTGGCTCGTTTCGCAAGTGCCTGCCGATGGGCAAATTGTGGACGATAACCACGCCCCGACAGATTGCGCCTGAGTTCTCTGGTAATTGTTGATTTATCAACTCCTATCTGTTTAGCAATCTCAGTTTTCGAATATCCGGCTTTCAAAAAAGCATAAATTTGGTATCTTTGTTCAAGAGTAAGTTGCTCGTAGTTATTCATTTTTCTCCTTTATGTCGTAATCAGAGAAAATATATTACTTCAACTTACTCTCTAACTGCGACTCCGAAGAGTTGCACTTACTACTTGAATTCAGGATTGAAGTAACAATTCAATTTGAAACATTTTCCTGTTTCGGCAGTGTGTATTTGAGGTTAGGATTTATGGCAAAGGAAAAAAAGAAAATCATTTCCCATCCAGTATTAGATTTGATAATGCGTTTGCTAAACGTATATCTTGCCGCTCACTCTTTCTTTAAAGGTCTGCAACATTGGAGCAGCGGCGAACTTCTGCTGGCGTGTGCAGATTTCGGCTTAGTTGTTCTCTACATCGGATTTATATTTAATTGGATTAGCAAAAATTCCAAATTTTTACGGGTTTTGATGTTTGCGGCAATTACAATATCAGTTATTTGTTTGGTGTTGAGCAAGCTGTTGACTTAAAGATTGAAAGAGCAACCAATTCAATGCGTTTGTCCGAAATTTTTAATTTTTCATTCACCGTTAATTTTCAAATCTGATCGCCGTAACTTTCCAACGAATATTGGCGCGGTCTGCATCTTTGCTGAAACCGTCCATCGGTATCATCACATGAATTATCTCGTTTTTGCCTAACTTTTCTACCTGATTCGGCACGACCATTTTAAATTTTTCCTGCAAAGGTTTTTCAAATTTATCAACGACGCTGACTTTTAACTGCAAGCCGTTAATAACTTTATCGCCTTTGTTGCGGATGTCGCCGTGAATCATCATCGAAATCGTGCCGAGTCCGGTTGGCGATTCAATCGTTTTGTTCAAATCGGTTGTGATGATAATTTGCTTATCGTAAGCGGCAAATTCCGGCGAACCTTCGAGATATGCGCCTTCGAGCTGCTGTTGTTTTTGCTCCTCGATTGTCGGCTGAAACGACCACCACAAATAAATCCCGCCCGCAATCAATAATGCCGCGACAAGCATTGAAACAAGCAAAACTGTATTTACGCCTTTTTTTTCTTTCTTTTGATTTTGCAGAAGTGAATCCATAATTTTATTAGACACTCGTTTTCGGAAAAAGTTTCTTTTAGGTTATCATTTTCTTACGTTTCAACTAAATGCAAAATTTCGCCGCCACAACTTTTTTTAAGGATAAACCACAGCCGAAATATGTCGAAGTCGCTTTGCCGATTCCGCTGCGCCAGACTTTTACATATATTTTGCCCGAAGGTTTGCGGGAAAATATCAAAATCGGCGCACGTCTGCTCGTTCCGTTCGGCAAACGTCAAATTACGGGTTATGCGGTTGCGCTTCACGAAGTTTTGAGTCCCGAACTTGAAATTGAAGAAGACGCGCTCAAAGAAGCGATTGAACTGCTTGATGCCGAACCGCTTTTGACCGAAGAAATAATTAAATTAACACAATGGACGGCGGATTATTACGCTTCGTCGTGGGGCGAAGTGCTGAAAGCGTCGCTTCCGGCGGGAATTAACGCCAATGTCGAACAAATTGTTTCGATCACGACGCGTGGGCGTGATGAATTGATAAAAGTTTCTTCCGCTAAAACCGCCAAAGTTCAGATTCTGCATTATTTAAGCGAGAATGATGAAGTTTCCAGCCGCGAACTCGGCAAAAAATTCGGCACCTCAAAAACTCAAAGAATTATCCGCGAACTCGTCGGACAAGATTTAGCAAGCGTTTTTCACCGCACGATGACAACGCAGGTCAAACCGAAACGCCGCAAAGCCGTGCGCCTTTTGCCGCCGGAATTTCATCAATCGAATGAAAAACCTTTGTCGGAAGCACAGCAAAGAATTATTGACGTTCTGCTCGAAGAAAACGGCGAATTGATTTTCACCGACTTGATTGAAAAAGCCGATGTCGGTGCGTCTTCGATAAATACTTTGGCAAAACGCGGCATTTTGGAAATTCTCGTGCAGGAAGTTCGCCGCGATCCGCTTGAAAATGCCGAACTTCCCGATTTGCTAAATTTAACTTTGACCGATCAGCAAACAAAAGTTTTGTCGGAAATCGAAAAAGCTCTGCAAACCGAACAATACAAAGCGTTTCTGCTGCACGGCGTAACCGGCAGCGGCAAAACCGAAATTTATATTCGGGCAATGAAAACCACGCTCAAAAAAGGTAAAACCGCGCTGATGCTCGTTCCCGAAATTGCGCTGACTCCGGTTTTTTCGAGAAGATTACGCGCCGTTTTCGGCGATGAAGTCGCCATTTTGCATTCAAACTTATCAACCGGCGAACGCTTTGACGAATGGCGCAAACTTCGCAGCGGCGCGGCGCGAATCGTCATCGGAACTCGTTCCGCCGTTTTCGCACCGCTCGAAAATGTCGGTTTGATAATTGTTGACGAAGAACACGACGGTTCTTATCGTCAGCACGAAATGCCGTTTTATAACGGGCGCGATGTCGCCGTCGTTCGCGCCGCTTTTGCAAAAGCGGTCGTCGTTTTAGGTTCGGCAACGCCCGCGCTCGAAACTTTTCACAATTCAAACATCGGAAAATATGAATATCTGAGTTTGCCGAACCGCATCGGAAATCGTCCGATGGCAGCGGCGGAACTCGTTGATATGCGCGAAGTTTTCGGCGAAGCGGGAAAAAACGCGATATTTTCGCCGCAATTGATTGAAGCCATCGAAGAAACACATAAACGCGGCGAACAATCAATTATTTTGCTGAACAGGCGCGGGTTTTCGAGTTTCGTTTTGTGCCGAACGTGCGGCGAAACGATTCACTGCAATAACTGCGACATCACTTTGACGTATCATAAGCGACAGGCGCAACTCGTTTGTCATTACTGCAATCACAAGGAAAAAGTGCCGAATAAATGTCCGCAGTGCGAAAGTAAGTTTCTATTTTTTGTCGGCGAAGGCACGGAACAAATCGAAGATATTTTGCGGCGCAAATTTTCAAATCTGCGAATCGCCAGAGTTGACCGCGATTCGATTTCGCGGAAAAACGAACTCGAAGAAACGCTTTCGGCGTTCAGCGAAGGCAAACTCGATATGCTCGTCGGCACGCAGATGCTTGCCAAGGGACATGATTTTCCGAACGTCACGCTCGTCGGCGTAATTTCGGTTGATAACGGACTTGCAATGCCCGATTTTCGTTCCGCCGAAAGAACTTTTCAGCTTCTCACACAAGTTGCCGGACGCGCCGGACGCGGCAGTTTGCAAGGTCGCGTTTTAATTCAAACATATCACCCCGAACATTACGCTTTACAGCATTCACGGACGCAGAATTACAACGATTTTTATCAGGTCGAAATAAATTTTCGCAAAAAATTGAACTACCCGCCGTTCGTCGCACTCGCTTCGATTTTGATAAAGCATTCAAATTACAATTACGCTTTCGACAACGCGCAGATTTTACGCGAATGTCTGCAAAACACGAACAGCGAAAAAAACTGCATAATTCTAGGTCCCGCGCCCGCGCCGCTTGCCAGATTAAAAGGCGAACACCGTTTGCAGATTCTGGTCAAAGCGAAAAATCGTGCAAAACTGCGCGAAACTCTCGATTTTGCGCTTCACGATGCACAGGAAAAGTTTTGCGATTTGCGAATTGTTTATGTCGAAATTGATCCGATAAATTTGATGTGAAACGAAATGCCGGAAAGCCGTCGTCCCGAAAAAAAATCACGAACAAATTTGAAGTTTTCTTCGCTTCTGTTCGTGATATGAGTTATCTTCGGGGAAAGATTTTTTTAGCTGACTGTTTGCGTTTTGACCTGCTGCTGTCCGAATTTAATCTGCGCGTAGATTTCCGTCATCGAAACTTTGCAGTTCAAAGCCTCAATCGAAACGACTTCATCTTTATCGTTGTAAATCCTGTAAATCCATTGTTTAGCGTTTTGCTTGGTATAATGTTCGACGCGCATTTCGTCTTCTTTGACCAGCAAATATTCGCGGATGCTGTTCATTGCTAAATACGCTTCGAGTTTTTCGGTTTTGTCGTAAAAGCTCGTCGCCGTCGAATAAATTTCGACAACGACAGTCGGATTCAGCAGAACGTCTGATTTATTGTCAATAAATTTCGGTTCGCCGTTGACAATCACGATGCTCGGATAAGAAAAGCGGTTCGGATTGACCTGAACGCGCATATTGCTGACGTAAATCTCGGCTTTATTTCCGCCTAAACGACTTCCGACGGCGATTGTAATATTGCTGACAATCAAGTTATGCGTTCGGTTTGAATTGTTGGTCGTCAAAACCTTTCCGCTTGAATATTCGCTTTTTTTTCCGCTGGTTCGTTCATTGTTCAAATATTCTTCAACCGTATAATTGCTTTCTGTTTGGGATATGTTTTTTTCACTCATAATGCTTCTAATTAAATAATTTGGTAATTTATAATTCAGATAAAATTTTTGCAAGCTGTAATCTTTGCAACTTCAAGTTATCAAAATTATTTTGAAACGGGAAAGTTCGATTTATTTTATCACAAAGTTTTTTGCAAAAAGTTCCATTATTTTTCAAATAAAACTATGAAGTTATTAATTCTAGCGGAAAAAACCTTTTCGCGCATTGTGCAAGGCGACGAAAATTTGGAAATTTCGGGCGCGGCGGGTCTCGATATTGCCGAAAGCAGTCAAATTACATTTTTGGCAAATCCGAAATATACGCCGCAGATAAAAAATACAAAAGCGAGTGCGATTCTGCTGAATGAAAATGTCAATTTAGAGCGCGAAGATATTGCAATTCTGCAAACAAAAGACGCATATTTGGCTTATACACGCGCTTTGCGTTTGTTTAATCCCGAACCTGAAATTGTTTCGTTTATTCATCCGTCGGCGATTATTGACGAAACGGCGAATGTCGCGGAAAACGTCGAAATAAACGCCAATGTCGTCGTCGGCAAAAATTGCGTGATTGAAGAAAACGTCAAAATTTTTCCGAATGTAACGATTTATAACGGCGTAAAAATCGGTGCGAATACAGTGATTCATTCCGGCGTTTCAATTCGTGAAAAATGTGAAATCGGCGCAAATTGTATTATTCACAACAATTCGACAATTGGTTCGGACGGTTTCGGTTACGCCAAAGACGAAGAAAAACGCTGGCTGAAAATTCCGCAAACGGGAAACGTCGTTATTGAAGATAATGTCGAAATCGGCGCAAACACGGCGATTGACTGCGCTTCCGTCGGCGAAACGCGCATCAAACGCGGCGCGAAAATTGACAATCTAGTCCAAATCGGACATTCCTGCACAATCGAAGAAGACGCACTTGTTTGTTCGCAAACCGGACTTGCGGGAAGTTCGGTGATCGGAAAAAGAGTAATTCTCGCCGGACAAGTCGGCATTGCCGGACATCTGCGAGTCGGCGACGACGCGGTTTTAACCGCAAAATCAGCCACCAGCCACGATGTCGAAAACGGAAAAATCCTTTCGGGAATTCCCGCCTTCGACAACCGCGAATGGCTGCGCTCGATTGCCGCGTTCAGACGTTTGGGAAGGCTGGCGCGAACGATTCGAGATTTGGAAAAGCGTTTGGCTGAAATTGTTAAATAAATTACAGAGTTCTCAAGCTATCACCAATTAAGTCCACAAAATTTGCACTTTACAAACTGTAGCCGGCGAAATAAAAATCGGAGGCATTTGTTTATTATTTTTATTTACTTCCGGCACAATCAATTTTTTCCCTGAAATACTTAGCGGAGAGTAAAAAACACCGTTATCGGCGTGATCATTATTTTCCAACCCGCAAGCGTGAATTAATTCGTGAACGGCAATCACCAGCATTGCGTCTTTGCCTGCCTTTTCCACAATCTGTTTGCCGTGAATAAAGCCGCCTGAGGTTTGCGGGCTTTCAGGTAGAAATACAACTGCTTTTTTTATTCCGACACCAGCGTCCATCAACATCGTGTATCCGTGAAGTGCCGTTCCGCTGAAACTGTGAGTGAAATCTTGATTGTCGTAAGTGTAATGTGCCATTTTACCTGCAGTTTTCATAACGACATTAGCTTGATTTTCATCTTTTTCTTTGCTCATCTTTACGGATAGTCCTAACTTATTAAACTCTTCCAATGCCAGATGAAAAATGCTTGCCCATTTTCCGCCCAAATCATTATAAATCGTTAATTTGTCTGTATCTTTAATGTTAGGTATCCAAGGTTTAGCCATTATATTTCCTTAGTTTATTTTACATTGTATAAATTCTGATTTTATTTTGGATTAAAGTATATTTTCACACTATTTCTTCTTCCACTTTGCGTCTTCCAAGTAATGGATCCCAAGTTTCTCTGTTTACTTTTACTCCCCAATAGCGGACAAGATCGAGAGTATCATCAATAGAATGAAAGTTTTCTTTGCTCTGCCAGACTTTTGAACCGAATTTATCATAAATCATTTGTTTTTGACTTTTATCCAAGCCTTCTACATCACTTGACGCGGTTAATTGTGGAGATGACTGAGAAGCACCGTAAGAGGTCAATGCAACCGAGCAATACTGACCGGCGTAAGCCTTCAACATATTATAAAGTATTTGATCGGAAAGTTTTTCATATAAATTAGGATCAGAAGGCAAATTCATTTCTATCATTCCAAACAATTCCATCGTATAACTCACTTGTTTTACTGCATTTGCATCCAGATATGGAATTGTGTCATACAATTTATCGGCATTTGTATTATAGTCAATAAGTTTAGACATTATTGTCGCAATTATTTCTTGGAAAATTTTATTTTTTGCTTGAAAGGCTTGATGCCGCAATTGTGACTCAAGATCAGCACTATTATTCGAGGAAACGGTGTTCCTTGCAGCCCGAACACCATCTTTAATCACTACTCGATCTACAAATTTAGATACTCTAGCCATTTCCTCATTGATTCTCATATTGATTCTCATTTTAGTAATAATACTTGCGGCTTCTGCCACTCCAAGATAACGCGTTCCCTCCTTGACATCAATCGCCGTTGACTTGAAGGCAATTAGTTTGAATCCTCTTTCAAATATTTTAAGCTCGGGAAGAAATGAAATTAAAATATTTATAACTACGCTATCAACTAATGATTTTTGCGCTTTCGTAGTCAATATTTGATCATACTTCATTGAAGCGTCTATTACGGTAGCCAGCATCAGCGTGGCAACGAATTGACATTTCTGAACTCTTCTGTTTACCAGCTGTATCGCATCCTTTTGGCTGTGATCAATCAGGTCCCGATATTGTTTGGCATCCTCAACTTGATATTGACACTTTTCGAACCCATCATCCATTTCGAGCTTCATCAGATTAAATTTCTTAGTGTTATTTATATTTTTTTTAACTGATTCTTTGGCTATTTCGTGTCTAGTCTTACAAACTTGACGCATATCTTCAATTATTTTTGTTCGATCCTCATAAGTAATTATTTTATTTTCCCAATCAGGCATTTTGTTTCCTCCAGCTTTATTTTTTAAGAAATACTATTTCAAAATAATTTCAGGGTTCCAAATTTATGCTAATATTCACTCATCTTTTGTAAGATTAAAATTTTCAGTTTCTTTTGCCGAAAAATCTTTTGATTTCTATGAGAAAAACATTAGAAAACTATTAGAATGCGTATGTCGTTGGATACACACAGTTTCGAGTTTGGCGAATTTCTTCTGGACACGAAGGAAAAAGTTTTACTGCGCGGTGGCAAACCGCTTTCGATTACGCCGAAAGCGTTTGAACTGCTTTGTGTTTTGATTGACAAACACGGTCATTTGATTGAAAAAAACGAATTGATAAAAGCGGTCTGGGCTGATAGTTTTGTCGAAGACGGAAATCTGACATTTACGATTCGACTTTTACGAAAAGCACTCGGCGATGACGCAAAAAATCCGAGTTTTATCGAAACTGTTCCGAAACGGGGTTATCGTTTTATCGCTGATGTTAAGTGCATTGAAGCTGAAAAAATTGTTACGCCGGACAATTTCAATGAAACAAACTTTGTCAATTTACATCTTCCGCCAAATCACCCCTTCGACATCAATCATACAGAAACAAACTCATCAAATGCGGTCAGCGATGTTAAATCGCTTTCCGCGCCGCGGTCTGCCGATACTTTAGCAAAATTACACATAAACAAATATTTTCGGCTGACGGCATTATTTTCAATTATTGTTTTGGTCGCGTTTTTTGCTTTTCGATATGCGCGAAACAAAGATGCGAAAATTTCCGCGCCGATTTTGTCTGCTCCGTTTGCGGCAGAAAAATTATCTGCCAGCGGCAAGGTTTTCAACGCAATTATCTCGCCGGACGGTAAAAACGTCATTTATACAAACGGTTTTTACGGTAAGCAAAGCGTCTGGCTCAGAGAATTGGAATCGGGAAATAATATTGAAATAATTCCGCCTTCCGACGATTTTTACGCTGGTCTTGCGCTTTCACCCGACGGCAATTTTCTTTATTTCAGCCGCCGCACGAAATTTGTCGAAGGACAAGCAGACATTTATCGTGTTTCGATTTTCGGAGGAGTTCCGGTTAAAATTATCAATCAAACGCAAGGTTGGATAAGCATTTCGCCCGACGGCGTGAAAATTTCCTTTGTCCGCTGTGACCGGCGCGAAGATGAATTCTGCTCGTTGTGGATTGCCGATTCTTTGGACGGAAAAAATGAAAAAAAGCTCTTATCGCGTCCGCGTCCTGTAAGAATTGGCGACAATAAATTTTCGCCCGACGGAAAATCAATCGTCTTTGCTGTCGGACAATCGGAAAATCAGGCAAACGAATTCGGTTTAGCCGAAGTTGATGTTGAAAGCAGGACGGAGAGAGAATTAACCAAAGAAAAATTTTTTGACATTAAAAGTCTGGAGTGGCTACCCGATAAAAGCGGTTTACTTTTGACGGCATCGAGAATTCCCAATCAAAATTTCCGTATCTGGCAGATTTCCGCCGCAACCGGCGGCGTTCAACCATTGACAAAAGATTCTGAATCTTATGCGGTTTTGAGTTTGGATAAAGCAGCAAATCGTTTAGTTTCTACGCAATTTAAGCCTGATTTTCATTTATATCTTCGGAATATGGAAAATCCTTCGCGCGGAAAAGTTTTGGTAGATGCCAAGAAAGTCGCATTTGCGCCGCACGGAAAGATTATTTTTTCATCAGAGATGTCAGGCAATGAAGAGATTTGGAGCATTAACGCAGACGGAAGCGAACAAAGACAATTGACGAATGACGCAGCGGACGACAGTGTGCCGTTGGCTGCGCCGAATAATAACTGGATATTTTTCACCTCGAACCGCACAGGCAAAGTGCAAATTTGGCGAATGAATGCCGACGGAAGCAGCCAGACTCAAATAACTCAAACCGAAGGCGGATTTCCGATTTTCGTTTCGCCCGACGGAAATTGGCTTTATTATCAACATGGTTTAGACCGAACGCTCTGGCGCGTTTCGACAAACGGAGGTCAGGAACAACTTATTTTCGACAAAAGAAGTGATCGTTTTGCCTTTTCGCCGGATGGTTTGCAATTCGCTTTTCCTGAAAATCAAGGCGAAGAAAGCACACTTACAATTGTTTCACTTTCCACTGGAAATCCGATAAAAATATTTCATTTGGCTGATGGAAAATCTAAACTTTTAGAACTTGCGTGGATGCCTGACGGAAAAAGCATAATGTACACATCGGCAAATAATGATTTTCAAAACAATATTCTCTGGCTTCAGCCGCTCGACGGAAAAATACCGCGACAAGTCGCCGCTTTGGGTAATGAAGAAATGTTCAAAGTGTCAGGTTTTGCAATTGCGCCGGACGGAAAAAGTTTCGCCGTCGTTCAGGGAAATTGGAAACACGACGCGGTTTTGTTAAAAGGTTTGAAATAGAAAAATCAAAAATCTTCCAAAACGACCAGTGCGGTTTGACCGCCGCCCTGCGTTACATTGACGAGCGAAGACGACGAGAGCCGCACGAGTCCGCCTTCGGCTTTGTTGAGAAAAAGAAACGGGTCAAAATCAACCAGAAGTTTTTCCAGCTTTACCACGTCGGAAAACACCGGAAATTCAAACTTCTCGATTTCGGCGCGTTCCTGCACGATAAACGAATCCTGCAAAGCATCATTTATCGCCGTTTCCCATTCACTTTGCGAAGTTTCCCAACCTAAAACAATGCCTTTGCCGCCGTAATCGTCGTTCGGTTTGAGCAAAAATGTTTCGCGGTTTCGGCGCAAATACTCCAGTAAATCAATTTCCTCTTCGTTAAATTTGGTTTTGCAATCTTCAACCTTTCGCGTCCAAGGAATATGTTTGCTGATTATTTCAAGCTGTTTCGGTGTGAAAAGATGATGATATTTTTCGTCTGTTAAAATTGCAAAACCCGCTTTTTTATGCGCGATTTTGACGCGAAAGGAATTTGCCATAAAGATATTTCCGTCGCTGTATGCACGAATAAACGGATGCGTGTCATCAAATTTTTCGAGAAATTCGTGAATCAAAACCCGCTTGTAAAAAACATCAATGTCAAATTCTCCGGCGTGAAGTTTTTCGCCGTCGTATTCGAGTTCGTGCGGATCAACTATTAGTGTTTTAAAACCCTTCGATTCAAAATAATCTGATAAAATATAAAATTCCGATTCGGTTGAAACGCCTTCCCAATCAACGATGGCAATATTCGGCTTGCTCTTTTTTCCGCCGAATTCGCGGTAAGTTGTAAAAAGTGATTCGAGCAGTTTTTGGTGCGGTTTCGGTCGCCAATTTTCGTTTTCGGCGAGAAACTCTCTGACTTCGGGAATGTTTTCCAAAACCGTTTCAAGCTGCATTTGATCGCCGACACCGGCGGGAGTTTCTGCATTGTATTCTAAAAACTTGAAATCATCTCCGGCAACAAAAGTGTCTAAACGACTGGTAACGCAAAGTTTATCGTAACCCGGATTGATTCGCGCCATTCGCGCTTCGGCTTCGGTCAAATCGAGTTTGGCAAACATTTCGTCGTCTTCAAGTGCGGCAAGCGCGACGGTTCTGAATGTTTCGGCAATAATTTCGGCGGCATTGGCGATTTCGTCGTATTGTGTACGCGAAAGAAAATGCGGACGCAAAAACGGACAAGTCGGGCGCGTGTCGTAAAGCAAACCCAATTCGGCTTGAATTTCCGTCAGTTTTGAAAATAAATCCGTGTCCGTGCGATGATTTTCACATAGTCGCTCATTAAGTTTGGCGACGTAGTTTTCAAGTTTTTCATTCATATAAACATTGTAACGCAGTCGTCCCGACTGCTGTCGTGAGCGCGTCCCGCGCTCACGTTTTAGTGCGCTCGCATTTTTGACTCGGAAGAGGGACGCATCCGATACGGCAGTCGGGACGACTGCGTTACACGCTTTGCACGTTTCCAAACAATTTATTAGTATTCTCCCGCTTCCGGTTGATTTCTTGCATTTATCGTTGTTTGCTCCGCCATAAACATTTTTTCGCCCACGTCCGAATCGCTTTTGTGAACTTCTGCG
Organism: Pyrinomonadales bacterium; assembly: GCA_038200505.1. Taxonomy (GTDB): domain Bacteria; phylum Acidobacteriota; class Blastocatellia; order Pyrinomonadales; family Pyrinomonadaceae. The sequence goes on from JBBPXX010000038.1 coordinate 11,864, forward strand.
CCAATCGGCTGTTTGGGTAAAAGCAAGGCGACGAGAAAAGCTAAAAATGAAAGAATCGCACCAACCCAAAAGACTTTATGCACTGAAACCGCCATTGCTTCCTGCAAAACATTTAAGGTTTCAGGCGGCAAGTTCTCTTTCGCCTGCGGGTCAATCAAAGCATTCGGATTGGCGGCAAATTCGGCGGCTTGTTCGGTTGTTAAATTGGTATTGCCGCTGATTGCGACCTGATTAAGCTGTGTCGCCAAACCTGCCGTCAAAAACGCGCCCATAATCGCCACGCCGAATGCGCCGCCGATAGCGCGTGAAAATTGATTGAGCGAAGTCGCCACACCGAGTTTTTTGCGCTCGACGGCTTGCTGAACGGCGATTAAAAGCGTCAGCATCGTCAAACCCAAACCTGCGCCGATCAAGGCTAAATCAACATGCAACCAAACGCGCGGAGTATCGCGCTGAAACATTGATAAAAATATGAATCCGACGGTTAAAACCACAAATCCGGTCAGAGTCATTTTTCTAAATCCGACTTTCAAAAGAACGCGCCCGCCGATGATGGACATCGAAACCCAACTGAGCATTAAAGGTGTCAGCAGTGAACCGGCTTCCGTCGCCGTCGAACCCAACGCGCCTTGTGCAAATAGCGGCACAAAAGAAATCGCGCCGAACATTGCGACACCGGCAAGAAATCCCGCGCCCACTGCAACGGAAATCGTTCTGTTTTTGAACAGATCAAACGGAATTATCGGATCGGATGCGCGTTTTTCAATCCAACCGAAAAGCAGCAGTAAAATAATCGAAGAAATTAGCAGTAAAATATTTTTCGCCGAGAAAAGAACCGCGAGCGATGCGCTGCCTTCAACTAAAACGAGCATTAAAAGACTGATGGCAAGCATCAAAATTCCCGCTCCGGCATAATCAATTTTCGGTTTTTTCGTCAACTTCGGCTCTTTCAAAGCGATTCCGATAATCAGTGCCGCAACAATTCCAACCGGCACATTGATATAAAAAACCCAACGCCACGAAATTTGGTCGGTGATAAAACCGCCGACAATCGGACCGACGACGCTCGAAAGTCCCCAAACGCCGCTGAAATACGCCTGCATTTTGGCGCGTTCTTCGAGCGTAAAAATATCGCCTATAATCGTCATTCCGAGCGGCACGAGCGCACCTGCGCCGAGTCCTTGAATCGCACGATAAATAATCAACTGCGTCATCGTGTCCGACATTCCCGACAGAATCGAACCAACCAAAAATATGATGATTCCGATTTGATAAAGTAAGCGGCGACCGTAAATGTCGGAAAGTTTTCCCCAAACAGGAACGGTAACGGTCGAAGTTACGAGATACGCCGAAAAAACCCAACTGTAATGATTTAAACCGCCGAGCGACGCGATCACCGTCGGCATCGCCGTTCCGACCACCGTCGCTTCGAGCGCGGCGATAAACATTCCCGTCATCACGCCAATCGTTACCGCCCAACGGCGACGCGATGACATTTCCAAAAGAGGTTTGCTTTTATTTTCTATTTCCACTGTTAAATCTTCCCTTGTCTTGTTCTGCGAGTTCGCCGATTTTTTCCATTAAAAAATCGCTAATCTCTTTATGGGTGCGAAGTCTGTCGCTTTTTTCATAAAATTCAGACAAATCAACCGGCTCGCCGAACCAAATCCGCACTTTTTCGCCGCCGCGCCAATTTCCTAAAATCTGTTTCGGCAAATCGTTGCCCAAACCGGCGATAAACACCGGAATAACCTGCGGTTGCGCCTTTCTGATGACCGCGCCGACTCCGGGCTGTGCGGGACAAAAACTATACGGATCGTCGTTCAAATTTCGTCTGCCTTCGGGATGAAAACCGATGATATTTCCGCGTCCTTCGGAGCAAATTTGAACAAGGCGGCGCAGTGAATATTTGTCGAATTCCCTTTTTTCAACTTCTCCTTCTTCACGAAAAAACGGCGGATACATCGAAAACCAACCCATCACGAAATTGACAAACCAGCCAAGCGGCGAAGTATAAAAAAACTTCGCGCGAACCGGAAAAAACAGTTTCATCGGACGGCTTGTGCGGCGAAACAGAACGCTCGAAACCGTGTACATATCGAAAAAAGAACGATGATTGGCGACGAGCAGAAGCGGTTTTTCAATCGAAGTTTTTTCAATGTTTTCCAGTCCGAAAACATTCATCAAATTGTAGGTCGCCAGATAAATCCAGAGCGAACCGATGTGCCGCTGGCAGAAAGTCCAGAAACTTTTCCACGCGCCCAGATTCATTCGATGAGTGAGTTTGAAACCGATTTTTTCAGTGGAGTTTAGAACGGAAAGTTCTTCAGCCGTCGGGAGGAGCGCGGCTGTTTTTTTTGTGATTTGTGATTCCTGAGCGGTTTCTAAAGTGTTTTCGGACATTACCGAAAAATTATAACGTAAAGTCGGCAACTTTTGCGATTGTCAAAAGTTAAACTATATTTTGAAGAAAAGAGTTTGACCGCGAATTACGCGAATAAACGCCAATTTTCTGACGGTGAACAACAAAATTGGATGGAAAGCAGTTTCTTGTTAAAAAAATATTCTTAATTCGCGTTTATTCGCGTAATTCGCGGGCAAAAATTCTTTTTCTGCTTACGGACTATTTTAACAAAGTAGCATTCGCCCAATTTTGCAAAGTCCGCAGCATTTCTTCGCTAACTTTTGAGGCTTCCGCCGGATTTTCGCTAAAAGCCGGAGTGAAAATGTGCGTCAAATTCGGCACGATTCGCAAGCCGACATTTTTGTTGCCGCCGTTTGTCAGAGCCTTTGCCAGTTCAATTGAATGATAAGCCAAAACGAACGCGTCGCGTTCGCCCTGCACAATCAAAACCGGGCATTTTACCTTTTCCGCAAGTTTTGAAGGGTTGCTGGCGAGATGATCCCGAAACCAGTTGAGTTTTCCATTGCCCGAATTTTGCGGCAACTTTGCGGCTTCAAATTGATCTATCAGAGTTTGCGCGAGCGGCATAACTTCCGATTTATCCGCAGCGTTGACGGTTTCCCGCAATGCGCGTTGGTAAAGTTCCTGTTCCGAAACCGTTTCATTGACCGGACGCGAACCGCCTGACATTAAGATAATCGCCCCCACTCTTTTGTCTTCCGAAGCGAGTGTCAAAGCCGTTTCCGCGCCTTCGCTGTGTCCGATGTACCCGATTTTCGTCTTGTCAATTTCCTTGCGCGTCGTCAGAAAATCAAACGCGGCGCGGCTGTCGGAAATTATATCTTTATACGAAGTTTCAGCGGCTTTCGACATATCGAGCGTGCTTTTTCCCATTCCCCTGTCGTCCACGCGCAAAACCGCAATCCCTGTTTTTGCAAGACTTTCGGCGATCTGTTTGTAAAGATTGGAAAGCGTCGAACCGTCGTGGTCTTGACTCCCCGAACCGGAAATTATGACAAACGCGGGAAACGATTTTTTATCGTTTTTCGGAATCGTCAAAGTTCCCGCTAAAGTGTTCGCGCCGTTCAGAAACGAAACTTCCTCACTCGTGAATTCGCCGTCAAAACTCATCATTTTAGCTTTTGTCGGCGCAGTTTGTTCGCGCAATTCTTCAAAACCTTTGCGAACAATTTGCGCCTGCTGAGAAGTAATTTCGATAAAAAGCGGAACATTTTTTTTGTTCGCCCACATCTCTATTGTCAATAAATATTTGGTGTTGACGAGTTTATATCTTGAAAGCGCAATTGTTTGATCTTTTATTTTGAAATCTTTGGTTTCCAATTTTTCCAGCGTCAACGGAAAATCCAAAGATTGACTCGGCAGAAATCCGACAAAGTTTTGTGTGCCGCTTTTTGCTTGGTTGTATTGCGCCAGAAGATTGATATAATTGCTCCAGACGTTGTTTTCCGTGATGACGTTTGCTTTTGTTTTAACGATTTTTTCAGGCTGATCGCCGATTAAAATTTTCGCTTCGCCGTCGGCAAATTTTGTCGTCAAATATTGCTTTCCGTTTGTTTCAATTGTAAATTCGAGCGGTTTATCATTTTTAGTAGTCGTGATAAAAGTCGTCGCCGCAACTTTGGATACGGTTTTCACCGCGCCGCCTTCGAGCTTTTCCGAGTTGTAAATTTCTTCCGCCGCCGGATTGTTTCCGATATAGGTTATGTAAGTTCCCGAATCTTTCATTTGTGCAAATATTTGATTGTTAATCGTAAAAAGAAGCGCGAACAGCAACGCGATTATTGTTTTTTTTCTCATTATTCTTTAATAAATTCTTCAAGTTTCAATCTAACTTTCAGCTTCATCAAGTTCCTTTTCAATTTCCTGCCTGATTTCCTGTTCCATTCTCGCCGATTCGAGTGCCAGCGGCAGTTCTTCGGTGCGTGCCGAAAGTTTTTTGAGTGCAAGTTCCGTGTCGGCAAAATTTCCGCCGCGACGTGAAGCTGCTTCGATCATCTGGACGCGGGTTTCGGCTTCGACGCGCATTTCATCGGCTTCGGTTTTTATTTTACTCAGCTTTTCAAAATCGTCCTTTAATTCTTCCTGCAAGTTTTTTGAGTTTTCCGATTTTAGATATTTGAGTTTATTTTGCCGTCTTTTCACCAACAGAAGTTCGGTTTTGGTTGATTTCAAAATGCGCGTCGCCGTCAGACGCGCCGCCAAAGTGTCGCGGAAAGCATCGGCAAGCAGCAAATCTTTCGCTTCGATTTCTTTTAAAGATTTTTTTTCAGCGGTTGTCAGTTCGTTTTGAAACCATTCGACTTCGTTAGCTTTTATGCCGTCAACCGCGATGCGTTCGCGCACTTTTGCCAGCCAGTTTGAACGATAATATAAAATCCCGCCGGCTACGGCTAAACCGAAAACAAATCCGCCAATCAAAGAAATCAAACTGAGAAAAAAGAAAGTCGCGGCGGCGGGCGGAGTTGAACCGAGCAAAAAACCGGCGATAAATAAAATCAGCGCGGGAACAACCGACAACAGAACTGGCGCAGTCCACGCGCCGTATTTCAATGCTTTTTCCTTTGCCAAATCCTTGCGTGTAACTTCGTATCTCGGCTCTAATTGGTTCATATCTTTTCCTTTAATCTACAAGCACCGCAAACTTTATTCAAATTTGGTGCATCATAAATTGCAGTCCCGAAGTGAAAGTGTAATATCATCAGAACTATTGATTTTACCGCAATTTCTGAAAAGGTGTGTATGTCCAAATTAAAATTTACGAATTTTTTGATCGTTTTACTTTTGATTCCGATGTTTTTAAGCGTCGGTTTTGCTCAAAAAAAAGATAAGAAAAAACAAGATAATAAAGTCCGCACGATGACGATTCCGATTTCTATTTTTACCAAAAAGGAAAAAAAGGAAAAACAATACGCGGAGTTTGTCGAAGTCGGCGATTTGACCGTCAAAGAAGATAACGATCAGCAAGTGATTTTATCAATCCGCAGCGTCAGCAACACACCGTTGGCAATTGCCGTTTTAATTCAGGACGACCTTTCCTCCAACGCCAATTTGCAGTTAAAAAGCATCGCCGATTTTATCAGAGGTTTGCCGAACGGTTCGCGCGTAATGGTCGCTTACTTGCGCGGCGGGACGATTCAGGTGCGCCAGAAATTCACCGATGATTTGGAAAAAGCGGCAAAGTCTTTGCGGATAATTTCCGGTGTCGGTCCGGGCAACCCATATATTGGAGTCGAGGAAGCTCTCGAACGCTTTGATGCTTTGCCGATGGGCAGACGCGCGATTTTGCTGGTGTCCGACGGTTTGGACATTTCGCGCGGTTTTGACAGTTCTTCACCGACACAAAGCATTGATCTCGATCGGGCGATTCTCAAAGCGCAGCGAAAAAGCGTGGCAATTTATTCGTTTTATAATGCGGGAGAGTTGACGGAAAACGGCAATTCCTTTCTTGTTTCAAACGCGCAGGGTTCGCTCAACCGACTTTCCGACGAAACCGGCGGACGCGCATTTTTTCAGGGAACGCTTTCGCCCGTTTCCTTCGATCCGTTTTTCCGCGATTTAAATGCGGCGTTAAATCGTCAGTTTGCTTTGACTTATCTTTCGACTCATTTAAAAAAAGGTTATCATAAAGTCGAAGTCAACAGCACCAATCCCGATGTCAAAATCGAATATCCGAAAGGTTATTATTATCGTTAGCACAAAACTTCAATCACGCATCAAAATATTTTATTTACAAGGATAACAGGATAGACAGGGATTTTTATCAATCTTTTAAGCACCTGAGAAAAAGTAATCAGGTATTTTGAAAATGTTCTGAGTTCGCGCTTCAGCGTGCGCCTGCCAGCGAAGCGCGGCAGGCAGACAAACTAAAGTTTGAACTCAAAACGCAAAGTAAAATCCTGCAAAACTTTTGCTTA
>JBBPXX010000039.1:0-45920 GCA_038200505.1 Pyrinomonadales bacterium
GCATCGGCAGCACGTTTTGCTTTTTCCAATACTTGTTTTTCTTCTTCGCTCATCGCTCTGACGAAGATTGGTTCTTTTCTCATTCCTTGATTTTACGACATTTCACCTTACACCAACAATCTCTACGGTTTTTACACTAGGAATAAATACGGGCAGTCCGCCTTGATACCCGCCGTTCAAACCGGAAACATAGAAATCATAACCAGTCTGCTTGATAAAGGAGCTAATCCAAATGCTGTCGATGCCGGTCATGCCAGTGTTTTGCAGTGGGCAAGAATATACAATCGCTCCGACATTGTTCAACTTTTGGAACAAAAAGGAGCAAGATAAAGGTCATTAAAAAGTTAAAAAGTGAAAAGGTGAAAAAGTTTGATGAGCATAACTCAAAACTTTTCACTTTTTCACCTTTTCACTTTTAATCCGTTTTCCCGTTGAAATTTGCCAGAGCGACGACAATTTCATCAATCGTCGCTTGCCGAACTCTCGAACTGTTCACGCCGTTGATGATAATCGAAAAAACGAGTTTTTCGCCGGAAGCGGAATTTATATAACCCGAAAGCGCGGAAACCTGATCAATCGTGCCGGTTTTTCCGCGCACATTTCCGGCGGCGGAAGTTCCGGTAAAACGGTTTCGCAAAGTTCCGTCAACGCCGCCGATTGTCAACGCTTCACGCCAAGCGTTTGTGTAGCGGCTTTGTTTCGCCATAAATGTATAAAGCTGAACCAGCGAACTCGGCGTAACCAGATTATGACGCGAAAGTCCCGAACCGTCATGCTGAATCACGCTGTCGGACGGAATGCCGATTTCATTTAAAAAGTTTTTGACGACAAAAATTCCGCGATCCGCGCTGGTTGAATTCGGATCATTCAGCGGATTTTGCGCCGGATTGTCGGTAATCTTGAAAGGAATTTTTTCCGCATTTTGTCCGAGCGTCCAAAGAATCGTTTCGGTGTAAAGATTCTGACTCGGTTTCATCGTTTTCGCTGCAATGATGCTAAGCGGCGGCGATTCGAGCTTAGCAATTTCAACCGGCGGCGCAACAGACAGATTTTTATCTTTGACGGTTTTGTTCAGACCTGTAATCACAATACCTTTTTTCATCAAAGAAGCGCGAAGCATTTCGACAAAAAGTTCGGCGGCGTGTGAAACGGCGATGCGTCCCGTGAAATTTTTGTCGTCCAACGGCATCGTGCCGGAAATTTCTAAAGTATTTTGGTCGAGTTTTTTGACGACTTGCAAATCGCGTTTTGTTCCCGACACGGAAGTCGTGCAGCGATTGATAATTTTTATGATAGTGTTAATCGGCAAAATTTGAACAAGACACGGCTGATTGGTGATGCCCGGTTTGACGGACAAATCAACCGCATTATCATTGACACCCAACGCCGAAACTTCCGCGCCGTAATACCATTGCAAATCGTCCCATTCCCAACCCGCCGGAATCGCAAAACCCTTAAAATAGCTTTCGTCGCCGACCAGATTTCCTTCAATACGCTTTACTCCCGCCGCCGCGATTTTTTCTGCTAAAGCGTCTAAGCCTTTGTAATAATCATCGTCGTAAAACGCACCCGAAAACGAAACGTCGCCGCGTCCGAAAATGGTTAAATCGCCGCGAATTATGCCGTTTGCGTCGGGCATCGCCGACGCATAAACGCTCGTTACGAATTGAAAATTCGGTGAAAGTCTTTCGATTGCGGTCGCAACCGTAAAACTTTTCATATTCGAGGCGGGCATAAAATATTTTTCGGCATTATTTTCAAAAAGCGTCTTGCCGGAATCGAGCGAAACGATTTTTACCCCGATTTGTCCGCGCTGAAGTTCGGGACGCGCCAAGCTTATCCGAATCTGCGACTGCAATTCCGCCAAAGTTTGCTGTGTCGGAACAGGTGTTGGCGTTGGCGAAACTGTCGGTGTCGATGTCGGAGTTTGCTTTGGGGTCGGAGTCAGCTTTGTAACGGTTCGTTCGCGCTTAACGCTCTGCGCCGTTGCCGGAACGCCGAAATTAAAGCTGATAAAGACGATTGCGAAGGATAGAAATCCTGCGATTTTTATGCGGTTTAGTTTTCTTTTCATCGAAGCTGATTTTACAATAATTTTTAATTTAAAGAAAAAAAGGCTGTCGGAAAATGTTTCCCGACAACCCGAATTACTCAAGGAGAATTGAGAAACTATTTCTTTTCGCCGATTAAAACATCAATATCGGTTTGCGGAACTTGCAGATTGAGCATTATTTCATTGCCTGCAGACGAAATTTTTGCGTTATCAATCATTCGGCTGTAAACTTTTTTGTCCGCGCCTTTTGATGTGCCGAGCAACGCTTTGCCGACCATTTGTAAACCGTCGAGCGTATCTTTTAAATTCTGCGCCTGTTCCGGTTTGAAGGTTTTCACTGTCAGCGCGACATTTGAATTTACGCCGCTGACATCGAAAGTTCCATAGACTTGGCGAATCGCATCGAGATTTTTTCCGAGTTCGTCGTTGTCCAAATCAACAAAACCCGACAATCCGTTCGGCAGATTTGCGCCGAAACTCATCACGACGTTTTGTTTGCGATAAACCAAGTTTAAAAGTTCATTGTTGACGCGCGTTTTTGCTTGCAAAGTTTCACGAACACGCGCCGAAGAACCTATCGCCAAAGTATTGCCGTCATAAACAGTTACAGCAATTTCACGGTTAAAACCGGCAAACATCCGGTCAATTGCTTTGTCAAACCACGAATCTTTTGCCGTTTTGTTTTGAGAATTGTCTTTTTTGACCATTTCATCAATCTTGAAGACAAAAACAGGTTTGTCTCCGACTTTTTCTTCACGATATTTGCCTTTGGAAGCGAGCTTTGCAACTGCCAAAAGTGCGCCCGCGTTAAAAGTGCCGCGTGCCAGCAGAATCAGTTCGAGGTCAACTTCTTTTGCCGAGATTTGTTTGGTCGAAACGCCGACGGCGATTTGCTGAAACTGTCTTGCATCAATTCCTGTCTTGGTTTTTATTTCGTCAATATGACCTACAATTTTGGCAAGCATCGGCTGATTACCCGACAAAATTTGCGGCAGCGCGTCGCCGAAAAGCCGCTGCAAATCCAACGTCATAATTCCGTCTGAAGCCGGAAGAAGCGCGACGAGCTGTGATGTTTGATTCGTTTTATTATCTGAATTTGTTTTGGCGAAAATTGTGCCGATGCCGTTAAGAACGAACGCGCAAACGACAAACAGCGCGAAAAATTTGTTTTTCATTATTGGAAACCTCGATTAAATATGTTTTAAACTAAAAATGATGCCACAATAAAGATGATTTATAATCAGTATCGAGTTGGCTGTGATAATCAATTTTTAATGAACAAAAACCAGAGTAACACAGATTTTATGTATCAGATAAGTTTTCCGAATCCGCGCACGCACGAATACAGCGAATGGGTTTTGTTCGGCGATTATTATTACAACGCCCGCGATATTGTCGGTTTCGGCGGCGATTTGACGATTGAAAATTTGCGAAATGCTTATCGAAACGGCATTTTTCCGTGGCACATTGACGGTTTGCCGATGCCTTGGTTTTGCCCGAAAAACCGCGCCGTTTTGGAATTTTCCGAACTGCACATTCCGCGCACACTGCGAAAGGAACGGCGGAAAACCGAATTCACTTTTACGATTGACAAAGATTTTCGTAAAGTTATCGAAAACTGCGCGAAAGTTCGGCGAAACGGCGAAAGCGGAACGTGGATTACAAAAGATTTTATCGAATCTTATTGCAGATTTCACGAATCGGGCGACGCGCACAGCGTCGAGGTTTGGAACGAAAACGGCAAACTCGTCGGCGGACTTTACGGCGTTGACGCGGGCGGTGTTTTTTGCGGCGAAAGTATGTTTCACACTGTTTCAAACGCTTCAAAATTCGCGCTGCTTTTTTTAATCGAACATCTAAAAGCACGCGGCGCGATGTGGCTCGATACGCAGGTGATGACTCCGCATTTTGAAGTTTTGGGCGCAAAAGAGATTGAACGCGAAGATTTTTTGGATAAACTCGAAGAAACGCAAGAAAAAAATCTGAGACTTTTTTGACAAAATGAGGTTATTCAAACAGGATGAACAGGATAATCAGGATCTTTTTGAACAATTTTACAAATATTTTGAAATTTCTTTAAGAAAAGCAATCCTGCAAATCCTGTTTATCCTGTTAAGTTTCAGTTTAAAATATGGATATACAAAAAGAAATACGCGAACATCTGCTCGAATTACTAAAAGGAAAGTCGGCACACATTGATTTGGAAACCGTTTTGAACGAATTTCCGCTCGATGAAATCAACACGCGCATTGAAAACGCGCCGCACACGGCTTGGGAACTGCTCGAACATCTCAGAATCGCGCAGCACGATATTGTGGAATTCAGCCATAATGAAAGCCACGTTTCGCCGAAATTTCCCGACGGTTATTGGAATAAAAAAGAAGCGACCGAAGAAGATTGGAAAAATTCGTGTAAACAAATTTTCAAGGATTTGCAAAAGATGCACGATCTAATTGCGAATGAAAAAACCGATTTATTAGCCCAAATTCCGCACGGCGACGGGCAAACCGTTTTCCGCGAAGCCTTGCTCGTTTCCGATCACAACACTTATCATCTCGGACAAATCGCGTTCGTAATGCGAACTTTGGAGAAAAAATAAATGCCGCATCGTCAAAGAAAAAACATCCGCGCCGGACTGAAAGTTTCGATTGTTTTGAAACAAGATCAACGCACCGGAAAACGAACCGTCGGAATTGTCAAAGATTTGCTGACCAATTCCGCCAATCATCCGCACGGCATAAAAATTCGCTTGACCGACGGGCAAGTCGGGCGGGTGCAAGAAATTTTGGCTGACGAAAATTAAAATGCAAATTGAAGTTTTTGTATTCTTGAGGAAGAAAGTTTGTGCTATACTTGAAACGTATTTTCAAATTTCGCTTTTACAAAAGAGCAACTTCATATGAAAAATAAAGATTTTTTTGAAGAACAATCTGAACAATCTGAAATTAAAACAGAGATTGTAAGAAAGTATTTTTGGGCTTGGGCAAAGGTTATCAGCAAGCAAGTGAGAAAGCGGGGTAATAATAAAATCGGCTATGTAGATTTATTTTCAGGTCAAGGTACATATGAAGATGGCTCAAAATCCACACCAATGCGAATTCTTGAAGGTGCAATTCGTGATACAGAAATTAGAGAAATGCTCGTTACACTATTCAATGATGCAAATTCTGAAAATTGCTTAAAATTGCAAAATGAAGTAAATAATTTACCACAGGTCGAACTTTTAAAATACAAACCTAAAATTACAAATAATCAGGTTGATGATAAATTAGCAAGTCGTTTTGAAAGTCAAGCTACAATTCCTACATTATTTTTTCTTGATCCTTGAGGGTATAAAGGTTTGTCCTTGAGATTAGTTAAAGCTGTGATTCATTCTTGGGGGTGTGATTGCATGTTTTTCTTTAATTACAATCGGATAAATGCTGCTCTTTCCAATCCCGCCTTGGCAGAAAGTATAAATGTTTTTTTTGGTGAAGCAAGAGCCAAAAAATTACGAACTAAATTAAATAGTAAATCACCAAAAGAACGTGAACATTTAATAATTGTTGGATTGAAAGAGTATTTAGCTGAACTAGGAGGAACTTATAGCATTGAATACTTTTTTAAAGATGAAAAGGGCAAAAAAACAAGTCATTTCTTGATTTTTGTAAGTAAGCATCCTCTTGGTTACAAAATAATGAAAGAGGTTATGGCTAGGGAAAGTTCAAATGTTAAAGACGGTGTGGCAAATTTTGGTTACATTCCAAAACATAAAATTCAACCTAATTTTCTTGACAATTTATATTCTGAAATTGATAGCCTAGCCGAGAGTTTATTAGTTACATTTAGTGGGCAAGTTCTTTCAGCAAAGGAAATTTTTCATAAGCACAACATTGGGACAAATTATATCTATGCAAATTATCAAGAAGCGTTGAGAAAATTGGAAGAAGAAGAAAGAATAACTACAAATCCATCTGCAAACGAAAGACGGAAAATTAATGAATTAGTAACTTTCGGCGAAAATGTTATTGTGACTTTTCCTGAAAAGCAACATTGAATATGGCAACCAAATCTACAATCGAATGGACAGAATCAACTTGGAATCCGGTAACAGGCTGCAACAAAATCAGTTCAGGCTGTAAGAATTGCTATGCGGAAAGATTGTCAAAGCGGCTAAAAGCAATGGGACAAGCCAATTATAAAAACGGCTTCAAACTTACTAGGCAGCCGCAAATGCTTGAACTTCCGCTCAAATGGAAAAAACCGCAGACGATTTTTGTGAATTCGATGTCTGACCTTTTTCATAAAGATGTTCCACTTGATTACATTCGGCAGGTTTTTGATGTAATGAAACGCGCAGATTGGCATCGGTTTCAAGTTTTGACAAAACGTGCTGACAGATTAGCTGAGTTAAGTTCCGAACTTGAATGGTCGCCGAATATTTGGATGGGCGTTTCAGTTGAAAATCAGAAATATGTTCATCGAATTGATGAGTTGCGAGAAACGGGTGCGAAGGTTAAGTTTTTGTCTTTAGAACCGTTGCTCGGCTCGCTGAAAAATTTAAATTTGAAGGAAATTGGTTGGGTGATTGTCGGCGGTGAAAGCGGTTACGGCGCAAGACCAATAAAAGAAGAATGGGTTTTGGAAATCCGCGAACAATGTCGAAATTTTGATGTTCCGTTTTTCTTCAAACAATGGGGCGGAACTAACAAGAAGAAAACAGGTCGTCTTCTAGAAGGAAGAACTTGGGATGAAATGCCGAAAACTGCTTGTGCTTAAACTATTCTTTAAATAAATTCACTCATTGATATTATCCAATCCCGCAAATTTCCAGCCGATTTTTGTTAATTCAGCGAAAACTATTTTTATAATTTCGGTCAATTTGCTTTGCCTCGTCTTTGGACGACGGATTTTTTTCTGACGCAATAAATCACACCGGCGCGGTCGTCGGTGAACAAAAACGAATCGGGCGAGCGGCGCAAAATGTCGCACGGGCGACCGTGAACATAAATTCCCTGCACGAATCCCGTGATGAAATCCTGCTGACTGTTGCCGCCGCTTAATGCAATGATTTTGTAGCCGCGCCCTTGATCTCTGTCGGTTGAACCGTGCAGCGCGACGAGAAACGATTTTTTTAAAAGAGCGTCGGAAGATTTTCCGTCAAAATAGTCAAAACCCAAAGCCGAACTGTGCGCGGGAAAATAAGCGTCCGAAACGGGAACGAAACTGCAATCGGGAAGCGGTTTGTTCTTTTTAATAAAATTCGGGTCAACTTCAATTTCCCCGAATGCCTGATAACATTGCGCCCAACCGTAATCCGCGCCTTCTTTTAGTTCGTAAAAAGTGTCGTCCGGTTTGTCCAAACCGAGATGATCTACGCCTTCGTTGGTCGCATAAATTATTGCCGATCCATTTCAGTCCGACGGCGTTTTTTATATTTTTGACAAATACGCGCCGACTACTGCCGTCAGGATTCATTTCCAAAATAACGCCGCGAATATCTCTTTCCTTTTTCTTTTCCTCGCACAAATCGCAGCTCGTGCCGACTGACACATATAATTTTCCGGCGGGCGAAAAAACAATTGTGCGCGTCATATGCCAACCACCGTATTTATACTTTAAGCCGTAATCGGGAAATTTTGCCAAAGTTTCTATGACGGCACTCGCCATAGTTGAATTACGAACGAATTTGCGGCGCGTCAACTTGTCGGTTTCTGCTATGTAAATCCAATCCTGACCTTGTTTATCAGTATAAAAAGCGACGCTGTTCGGGTTTCTCAAATTCTTCAAATACGGAACAACTTTACCGAATTTCCCGGTCTTTTCGTTCCACTCGTCGAGAATATAAATCGCCCCTTTGCGGTTGTCGCTCGTATCGAACAAATCGGTTACGAAAATTCTGTTATCGGGCGAACGGGCGAAAAAACGCACCCGATTCAAACCTTCAGCCGCCGGAATTATTTCGTAATCCGGCGGCAAATTTAAACTGAATTCCCGACCGTCTTTGAGCGAAATTTTGTTCGGGACGAGTTTCGTTTGTGCAAAAACGGAGCAAACGGAAATTGAAAGAAGAATCAAAATTTGAATTGAAGTTTTCAGCATAATCAGATGTCTATCGCGTATTTTTGAAAAAACAAACAGATGATCGGCAACCGGTTTCAAACTTGAATAAATGACGAAAACCGCTACTTTTCTTGATTTTAATTTATGTTTTTTACTTTTTTCCCTGTTGTCCGTTTCCCCATTTCTTCTTAAATTTGCCTTCTTTTTCTTTCCACCATTCGCGCCATTCTGCGACGGCTTTTTCTCTTTCTTTCGGCGAACCCGCCGGTTTGAAATTCAGTCAGGTATTTGTCGCATCGCGCAGACACATTTCAGCGAAAAATCTCGTTTGTAAATCTTCACTTGAAAGCAAATTTATGAGTTCGTCAATTGTTTTTTCGGTAAATTTCCTTCTTAACTTTAAAAATTTTACTTTATTCATACAAATTAAAAAAGCGAAAAGTTCTCACTTTTCGCTTTTTGCCATTCTTTCTATTTACGATTCACGATTCACGATTCACGAATTTTAAGGCTGCATAAAGCCGAGATTAGTCGTCGGGAAATTTGCGATGTTCGGAAAAACAACCGGCATATCCGCCGCGCTAAGTCCGTACCAAGCCGCCAGCGTCGCCGCATATTGCTCAACCGAAGTCGTCGGAATCCAGCGTCCGCGGGCGTTGCTGCCGCTGTCGGCATCGTCCGGTCCGTTCATCACGAGCGTCGGATACGGCGTTCCGTTGGAAGTGTTTGTGCCGTAAAAATTGCCGCCGTTGACCGCGCCGCCGATGACAAACAAATGATTTGCCCAAGCGTGATCCGAACCGACGGATGCGCCCGAACCTGCCGGATTAAAAGTGCGCGAAAAATCGGACAGCGTAAATGTCGTTACATTGTTTGAAACGCCCTGCATAACCATTTCATCATAAAAAGCTCGAACAGCCTGACTGAATTGTGTAAGCAAGCCGCCTTGTCCGTTGATTTGGTTGTTGTGCGTATCGAAACTTCCGACTTGAACGTAAAAAATCTGCCGGTTGATGCTTAAATCACCGCGTTTTTTTATCAAACGGGCGACTTGTTTTAACTGACTGCCGATGCTCGTGTTCGGAAACACAACGGTAACTTCTTGAAAAGTCGCCAAAGCCGAGTTTGCGGCAATCGCCTGATCGGTAATATGACTTGCTTCTTTGATATAATTACTATTTAAATCCTGTGAACGCAGTTGGTTAAATGCGGAAAGCCGCGTCTGCGATTCCGCCGAAGAATTAAATCCCTGCGGATTTAATACGCTGCTCAAAGAAGTTCCGGCGTTGGCAATCGCCAGCGGCAAAGTCGTCTGTCCGGCGGTGAAAAGCTGCGCTCCGTTGATCGAAGTAATCATCGGAATCAAACCGCCCGGATTATCGGGAAGTGTGCGGCGGTCGGAAATTCTGCCGCCCCAGCCCGTAAAGGAAAAAGCATCGGAACGTCCCGATTGATACTGCGAAACCTGATCGGAATGCGAAAAAAGCTGAAACGGTCTTTTTATCGAACCGCTTTGATATTGCGCCCGCGTCATCGGCGCAACCAGCGTTCCGGCGTTTGTTACAACCGCCATTCTATTTTGCGCCCAAAGTTCGTGGATGCCGTTGTTGACAATCGTTGCTCCGCTCGGTGTCAATGCGCCGAGATTCGGATTCAAGCCGTAAGTCAGATTGTTCATTTTCGGCACGGTAATCGGCAGCAGCGCACTTTGTGCAACAGCCAAACCCTGCGTATTTCGCGCAGCGCTGTAAGCGGAATAATTGCTCAAATTCGCGTCGCTGTGATTCGGAATAATCGTATTGTTGCCGTCATTTCCGCCCTGCATAAAAATACAAACCAGAGCGCGGTAATCACCCGGCGCATTAAGTTCGTCCTGCGCGTCAACTTTTTGCGCCATCGCGCTCATCAAACCGAAATGTTCAAACTGCGTCGCTAATGCCGCAATACCCAAAGCGCAGCCTGATTTCTTTATAAATTCTCGTCTGTTCTGTGTCATATTTTTTTACCTCTGCACCTGATATTGCGACGAACTCGCAGTTAAATAAATAGCCGTTTGAGTGCGAAGCAGTGTATTCGTGCTTGCAACCGCTTGAACCGCCGTTAAAATCGTGCTTTTCATCTGCGCCGACATCGCGCCGTGCATCAATTTGGTGTTTAAAGCATCAACTAATCTGTTGCCGGTTGCGTCTGCCGCCGATAATGCCTGCATTTCCGATAAATTTATTGATGTTCCCGTCGGCGCAAAGGAACTTACATTGACACGGCTGAAAACTATCGTGTTCATAAAATTGGCGCGGGCAATCGTTGTTCCGGTTGTCAAAATACCGAATTCGGGAGCGTTAACAGCCGTTCCCGGAATGACATAATCGGGCGAATAATAGTTGAAAACCGTCGGCGAATTAAACGTATTCTGTCCCATCGGCGAGATTATTTGATTAACGTAACCGTCGCTTTGCGCTCCGCCGGTAGCGGATTGAACATCGAACTGCCGCAAAACATTGGTCGCCAACTGGACGGGTTCACGAAGTTTGCCGTAATTCGGATCGGTTTTGACATTGCCGCGTGCTTCCGGGTCAAGCAAAATCGCCCGCACAACCGCTTTCAAATCGCCGCGCACACCTGAACCGTTGTTATTGAAAACCGCCGCAATGCGCCCGACATAAGCCGGTGTCGGATCGCTCGTTACCATCTGCTGAATCAAATAACGGCTGACAAAAGGCGCGACGTTCGGATGATAAAATATATTGTCCAACGCCTGATTCAATTCGGTTAAGCCGTTTTGATTTGCCGCGATAGTCGGATTGACTGCGTTCGGGTAATTCAGCAAAGTTTTGGCGGTAACGTCGTGATTGTTTTGATTCAGAATCATCGGGTCTTTGTAATTCGGTGCGCCCGCCGTCCGATTCGGACAAGTCGCGCCCGTTACTTCGCATAACGTCCAGCCGGTAAAAATCTGCGTAAAATTGTTGACCGTATTTTGTGAATAGGTCGGAATCGGATTGCCGTTTGCGTCAAGCTGCAAAGTGCCGTCCTGATTGAGCATAAACAAACCGACGGAGAAAAGCTGGAGAACTTCGCGGGCGAAGTTTTCATTCGGACTGTTTTTCGTGCTTCGCACCATATCCAAATAATTGCCCATCGCCGGATTGAGCGTCATATCGTACATCAAATTACGATAGTTGCCAAAGGCATTTTTTGACAGGTCTTGATGATAATCAATCATCCAACTCGACTGCTGCGTGTCTTCGCCGGAAACTACCCAAAGTTCGCTCAACGCCCACGCCACTCGATGCCTTAACTGCGCGTCGCCGTAAAATGCTTCCTGATAAAACCAGTTTTGAAGCGGATACATTGTGTAAAAATCGCGGATGCAAATTGAATTGCAAACATTTCGGTCAATGTTCGTCGGCATCAGCGGAAGATTCGGATAAGGATTTGTCGGATAAGGTGCTTCAAACTGTTCGGCAAGCCACGTCCGCAAACCGATGCGGCGAATTCTCTGATCCAATTCCGATGTCGGTCCGAAGGTTGCCTGTTCTAAAAATCTGATGCGGTCGCCGGAATATAAATATCCGACGGCATCGGGTTCAAACTCGCGTGTGGATTTTTTCGGCAAAGGTGTCGGAACTGCTCCGACATTATCTTTTACAAAACCGCCTTTGCCGACTTTACCGAAAGTCAGATGAACCCGATTACTCGCCAAACCGCGCCAGACGACGCTCACCAAAAAATCGCCTTTCAGCAAAGGCTGTTCCCAAAATCCGAGTTCGTCCTTTAACCGAATCGTCAGCGCGTAAATGCCTTCCTGATTTTTAACGGGCTGAATGTCCAAAACCGGAAAACGATATTGCCGACCGTTCGCGCCTTCGACGTTGACGCGAAAGGCATTTGCGCCTTCGTCTTCCATCAAATCCAGATTTGTTACAAAAAGCACCGCTTTTGAATTCGACGCAAATGCTCTGCCTTTGACTGCCGAAAGATTTTCGGCGGACGATACAAGAGCGCGTGTCGAATCCGGTTCACTTAGTAAAATCGGTGTCGGTGAATCGGGATTCGGGTCTTGTGCCAAAATCGGGAATACCAACAGAAACGTAAAAAATCCTGCGCCGAAAATCTGCCACAACAAGCGCGGTTTTCTGTTATTCATAACCCTTTCCTCCAAGTGGTTTTTTATTCTTATGTTCGGGAGTCAATTTAACGGCAAACGGGAAAACGCCGTTAATCAATTTCAGACAAATCAGTTTATAGAAAATTGAACCTAAAACACAAGCTAAATCCAGTATATTTTAAAGTTTTATTTGAAAATAATTTCTAACAGAAGTTAGACGAATCAAATTGTGATTTAGCCGAAAGAAATGTCCGGCATTTTTACCAAACTTGTTTTCTCGTCCGATTTATGACAAATTCAAAGCATAGAAGTTTTACATAAATTGATTTGCAGGAGTTTAAGGATAAATGTACAAAATTACTGCGGAAGCGGCGAATGGAACTGTCGCTTTTGAAGCCGAAGAAGGACGAAAACTCGTTTTATGTCTGGAAGATAACGGGATTGACATTATGCACCGTTGCGGCGGAAACGCCAAATGCACGACGTGCCGCGTGGAAGTTTTAGCGGGCGATCCGGGCGAAATCGGCGATGCCGAAAAAGCGATTCTCGCTTCAAAAACAGATTTGGGCGACCACACACGGCTTTCGTGTCAGGTTCGTTTAATGGATGATTTGCACGTTAAGGTCATTCGTCAGGTAAGTGTCGAAGGAATTGAAGCGGGCGGAAGACCCGTCGAATAAATAAAAAAAAGAACAAGGAGAAAATAAAATGCTTGATAGATTAAATAAAATGAATTTTGAAGTTGCCGAAGCGCATTGCGACGGTCCGTGCGGAGTTTATGATCCGGCACAGGCGCGTATCGAAGCCGAATCGGTCTTTATGCTGACCAAGAAAATTCTCGATTTGAAACGTCCCGAAGGCGACGATGCCAAAGCGCACGCGGCTTATCAAAACACTTTGACGCGCTTTATCGCCATCAAGGAAGAACGCGCCGAACTCGCAAAACATCACGTTTTAGTTTTATGGACGGATTATTTCAAACCCGAACATCTCGAAAAATATCCCGATCTGCACACGCTTTTCTGGAAAACGGCAAAACTCTGCTCGTCGTGCAAACAGGAAGTAAGTCAGGAACACGCGCAGGAATTGTTGGACAATATCAAAAAAATCCACGAAATGTTCTGGGCGACAAAAGGCAAAGATGTCGAATGGTATCTGGCAAGTCAGTAAAAGCAGTTTTGGATTTCAGCTTTCGGATTGCAGATTTCAATTTGCAATCCGAATTTTATTTTGATGGAAAACGAATTACCCGAAGCGAATTGGAAGGAAAGAATTTTGTTCTTTCTCGGCAAAAGACGCGGTTTTATGGTTGAAGGAAATTCGATGTTGCCGACACTCAAATCGGGCGATGCGGTTTTGATAAATCCACGGTCAAAATTTGAAACAGGTGATATTGTTCTGGCAAAACATCCTTTTAAACAAAGCGTAAAAATTCTAAAACGAATCGGCGAAATTTCGCAAGACGGAAAATTTTTCTTAATCGGCGACAATAAAGACGAAAGTTCGGACAGCCGAAGTTTCAGCGCAATTCCAAAGAGTGAAATTTTAGGAAAAGCGGTCTGCCGTCTGAAATAAATTTCAATTTATAATAAAAGTATTTAAACAAAAAAATGTCTAAAATTTTAATATTCGATGTCAATGAAACGCTGCTCGATTTAAGTCCTTTAAAACCGCATTTTCAGCGCGTGTTTGGCGATGAAAATGTAATGAAAAACTGGTTTCTGACGCTGCTTCATTCGTCTTTAACGGTAACTTTAGCCGATGATTACAAAGATTTCGGCAAGCTCGCGGGCGCGGCTCTCGATGTCGTGGCGGAGATTAAAAAGGTTTCACTCAAAGACGAAGACCGCGAAACGATTCTTGACACGATTAAAAAACTGCCGCCGCACAAGGAAGTCGCCGAAGCTCTGGAACGTCTGCGTTCAAACGGATTTCGGATTTTCACCTTGACCAATTCGCCGCCGGAAACCCTAAAAGCGCAGATGGAAAATTCGGGTTTGTTGGAATATTTTGAAGATATTTTTTCGGTGGACGACACGCGAAAATTCAAACCGGCAATTGAAACATATCAATTTGCCGCGAAAAAACTGGGCATCAAAACAAACGGAATGCGAATGATCGCCGCGCACGATTGGGACATTGCCGGTGCGATAAATGCCGGATGCAGAACGGCTTACATCGCCCGCGAAGGTAAAGTTTACAACGCGCTTTACAAAAAACCGGACATTTCCGGCAAAGATTTGAGCGAAGTCGCCGATCAAATTTTGAACGTATAAATCATTTGGTGGATAAAATTATCAGATGAACAAAGAGCTTGAGATCTGGCAGTTTGCCGCCGAAAGATTAAAGCGCGATGAATCGGTAATGCTGCTCGTCGTCGCCGAAAGTTCGGGAAGTTCGCCCGGCAGAGTTGGTTTTAAAATGATCGTCGCCGAAAACGAACTGTTTGGAAGCATCGGCGGCGGCGTGATGGAAGTTCGGCTCGTCGAACTCGCCAAAGGCGAAAGACGAAAGGCAAAAGGCGAAAATAAATCCGCAATTATCGAGCAAGTTCACCGAACAAATTCGCCGCATTCGAGCGGAATGATTTGTTCGGGCAAACAAACTGTTATTTTTTTTGAATTAAATCCCGCGCATACGAAAACTATTCAAAACACGATCACTTCGCTTGAAACATTTCAGCCAAAAACTTTGCGGATTTCAAATTCTGAAATTCAAATCGGCGATATTCAAACAGAAGATTTTGATTTTAGATTTGAACAATTGAACGAAAATGAATTTCTTTACAAAGAAAAAATCGATTATAAAAACAAACTTTACATCATCGGCGGCGGACATTGCGCGTTGGCTTTATCGGAATTGATATCGAAAATGGATTTTCACATTTCGCTTTTCGACGACCGCGCGGATTTGAACACGCTGGCGAAAAATGAATTTGTTCATCACAAACAAACGATTGATTCTTACGAAAACATCAACGGTTTCATTGAATCCGGCGCAAATGTTTACGTCGTCGTGATGACACTCGGTTACAAGTTTGACGAAATTGTCATACGCACTCTTTTTGATAAAGATTTCAAATACTTCGGCGTTCTCGGAAGCAAAGCGAAGATGAAAACTTTGTTGAGAAATCTCGAAAAAGAAGGTTTCGACGCGGAAAGATTAAAGAAAATTCACACGCCAATCGGATTGCCGATCAACAGCTGCACACCCGAAGAAATCGCCGTTTCGATTGCGGCGGAAATTATTGCGGTGAAAAACAATTGAACAACTTTTAATTGGTGAAACAAAGAAATTTACAGGGATGTCAGGATAGACAGGGATAAATCACCAAGAAGTAGATTTAAAATATCCTTGTCTATTTTGTTATCCCTGCAAATTTTCTTTATTGAATTTATATTTAATATGCCTTCGTCAAATCAATTCCGGTGTAATAATGCTTCAAAATCGCGTCGTATTTCACGCCCATTTTCGCCAAGCCATACGCCCCGTATTGACACATTCCAACGCCGTGTCCCCAGCCGCGTCCGGTGAAATTGTAGCTTAAAACCCGTCCGTTTGAATCGTAGCGTTTGTTGAGCGCGAAAAGCTGTTCGTTTAAGCGGAGTGCCGAACGGATTTTGCCGCCGGTCAGATGAAAAGTTCCGTTTGTGCCGACGATTTCGAGATCGGTGGCGCGGCGCGAAAAGCCTTGTTTGGCAATGCGAACGTCAATCAGCGAACCGATGCCGCGCACGTAGCGCGACAGGCGCGATTGAACTGCCGACGGCGAAAGCGTGACGTTCCAAAGTGTAAATGACGAATCTCTTTCGGCGGTTGCCGTTGTCGTTGCGGGGTCAATTTCCAGATAAATCACATTGCCGCTGCCGTCGGTTTGAAAGTTGATGTTTTCGCCGCCGATGAGCGCGGTTTCTTTGACTTGGTAAAGCGAACTGCCGAATTCGCGGAATAAAAAGACATCAGGACGAATAGTTAATTGACGGTTTGATTTGCCGCTTTTGACGATCAATTTTCCGTCGGTCGTCGGCTGCGCCGTGCCGCTTTGCAGATTCGGCATCCATTTCTTTTTTGTGTAAATCTGCTCAATAAGATGCAGCATTTTGGCGCGTGAAAACGCTTTGTTCGGCTTTAATGTCAGATCGGGATAAATCGCAAAATAGCCGTCGCGCAAGAGAATGGCGACATCGGCGCGGCGATTTTGGGGAATTTCAGCCGCGTCGTCAAACGAAATTTGATAATTGACATCGGCTTCGGACAAAAGCGTGTCGGCGTAATTTTCGCCGTAAATTATTGTTGACAAAATATGCGCGAGTTCCAGCGGTTTTGCTGAATCTTTGTTTACATTCGGGAAAGTTTTGCCGAATTTTGACGCGATTTGATTAAGCCAATTGGACAATTCGCTCTGCGTCGGTTCGTCTTCAAAAAAATCATCGGTTAATTGCTGAGTTGAAAGCTGAAAACCGTTGACGGCGAGAAGCGACATCAAACGCACGAGTTCGAGATTTTTTTCGTCGCGCAGTTTTGCCGGAATTCGCACGGTTTTTATCAAAAAAGGCTCGAAATGTTTATGACCTTCTAAGGAACATTCAACGCCACGCAGATAAGGTTCGGCGGAATCGAAAACATTTTCGGAATTTTCCGTTCTACCGCCGCAAGTCGAAGTATAATATGCAGTTATCGGCTTGCCTTTATAAGTTGCGACAATGCCGCGAGTTTCTAAAACCGCTTGCGTTCCCATTTTGCTTTCCGAAGAATAGCCGTTATAAACCTGTGAACGAACCGTCGGAAGCAGATCAAAACCTTGTTTTATAAAACCGTTGATATTGGCGACGGCATAAGTTCGCGCCGCGATTGCCTGCGCTTTTTGCGCTTCGATTTGCGGCAGAGAAAGTTCGTTCGGCACAACACCGAGCAGATAATCTTCCAAGGAAACAGCATTAACAACCGTCAAACTGCCGCGTGAATTGACAAAAACTTCGATGCGTCCGCGATACGCTTTGCCGTTGTAGCGAACCGGCGTTGTGCGCTCGTTGATCGAACCGAAAGCGACGGATTTGAGCGATGTGAATTTGGCGTTCGCACCCGCGCCGTTGACGATGACTTCGCGCAGATTCACGTTGGCAATACCCGGCGTTACCGGATTGCTTGAAACGATTGCTTTTACTTTGTTCGGATCATTGTTCGGGCGCGTCGGAATGATACTGCGAACTTCGGATTTCGGATTTTTCGCCACTTGGTTGGACAGTTTAACGGCTTCATCCGAAGGCTGTGTAATTTTTTCCGTAATCATTTCGGCAACAAAACCCTTGTCGCTCAATTCCGATTTGAAATCGTCGGCTTCTTCGGTCGTGTCAAAACTTCTCGTAACGACGACGCGCCACGTATTCGTCTTTGGATCAAGCGAAGCGTAAGTGTTTTCACCCATCGTTCCGCGCACTTCTTTTGCTAAATCTGCGGCTTCCGTCTGACTTTCAATGTTCGGAATTTCAAAATGATAAATCTCGATTTGCGGCGGACGATAAGCCCGTGCCGAAACGCTGACGCGGTTTGTTTCAAGAAATATCTGCGGCTCGTCGGGACTTAAGGCAACCAATGAATAATCGGTTGTCGTAATCGAAACCGAATTTGCGTTGGTCGCCAAACCGATGCGAATAATAGGTTCTTGACCGAGAAAAAAATAATTATATTCGCCGATTGCCCAAATATTGGAAACGGAAAAGAGAATAAAAAACGAAAAGAATAAAAAGCTGCGTATATTCATAGTCATTATCATAACAGGAAAATCTTGAATTTATAGACTTAATTTTTAAGCGCGAAGAAATTATTTTCGGCAATTTTATTTCACAGCTTTTTATGCCGTCATGATTAACGCGGGTTCGATACAGGACTTTCTGCCCACGAAACACACGAAACTAAATTAAGATTTTCTTGCAAATTTCGTATATTTCGTGTGTTTCGTGGGCAAATTCTTTCTTTTCAATGTTCATATTTCTTATGTCGAACTCACATTAATTAGCAAAATAATCAAAACTCAACTTGATTTCAAGTTTAAAAAAGATAAAGCGCAAATCTTCGCGCTTTATCTTTTTTATTTGGTTTAAGTTTTACTTGTTGGAATTTACAACATTTGCATTTGAAGTTTCGGTTTTGGTCACACCACCCGAACCGGAAACAACTTTGTATTCGATGCGGCGATTGGCAAATTGACCTTCTTTGGTGCTGTTGTCGGCTTTCGGTACGGTGTCGCCGTAACCTTTTGCCGTCAGCATTACATCGCTCACGCCGAGTTTGACCAGCTCGTTTTTGACGGATTCGGCACGCGCTTGTGAAAGTTTCATATTAGCTTCTGCGTTGCCCGTGTCGTCGGTGTGTCCACCGATTTCGATGTTTGTGTCGGCGAGACTGTGCCTCTAAAACTTCCGCCGCTTTTTGCAGAATCGGTTCAAATTCGGGTTTGACATTCGATTTGCCCGAATCGAATTGGGTAATCGAAACATTCAGCGCGTCAACGACTTGCTGCGTGGTTTTGGCTTCATTCAAATTTTTCATCGCTTCTTCGTTTGCCTGTTTGGTCGCGCCGGATTCGCCGGCAATCGAAAGCGGTAATTTCCAGCCGCTAAAGAGCGATTTTATCTGCTCAAGCGCGGCGTTCGGCAAACCGCCGGCGACGGTTATCGCGTTTCCGACAAAACTTAGTTCGCCCGTTTTCCAATCCTTCAAATTCGGAAGCAATTTGCCGAAATTATCCCACCAATTCGAGCCGAAAGGCTTCGCTTTGGCATCAACTTTCAAACCGTCGAAATTCACATTTCCCGTGCCGTATTGCGCCGTCAAAGCGTCCATAATTTGTTTTCTCGTCGCTTCATCCGGCACAACTCCCGAAACTGTATATTTACCGTTATCAGCTTTTAGGCTGAAACTCGAATCAACTGTTTTGACAGGGGCAATGTTGATATTTGTATTGACTTTGTTGACGTTGGCGTTCAAATTTGCGTTCGTAACCGTCGTCGGCGTTGATTTGCCGCAGAACATAAAGCCTAAAACCACCAGCAAACCGAGAAGCAAAAGCGGGATCAACCATTTTAGAACGGAATTTTCGCCGCCGTCACTGTCCAAAGAATCGCTGACGCGATGTAATGAATCGGTAGTTTTATCACCGACAATTTTTGCGTTTGTTCCAACCGCATCAATGCCGTTGCCGACAACTCTTCCGCCCGCGTCAACCGTTCCGCCGGCGGCTGTTCCGATGCGGTCAACCGTATCGTTTGCCATTGCGCCCGTCGTTCCGAATGCGCCCGCCGCCGCGCCGCCGATTCCGCCCAAAAATCCGCCGACTCTCGAAAGTAAATCGCCTTCCGTCGGCACAACGCCTTCCGGCGTGAGCGTGTCAACAATATGCGGTGTCATAAACGCCGTCGCCGAAGTCGTCGTCGTATAGTCGAGTCCGACGTTTTCGGAAATATCTTTGAGCGTTCCTTCACCGTAAACCGATTCGGTTTGTTCGTTAGAAATCGGCGTGTTCGCGCTGTTGCCAATCCACGATGCCGCTGTATCACCTAAACCCGCTTCTTTAAAACGCTCCAAAAATCCGCTAAAACCGCCGTCATCTTTATTCACCATCAGAGCCAGCAAAGTGGAAAGCAAACCGCCTGCTTTATCGCCCAAATTTAACTTTTCCTGTGCCTCGCTAATAATTGACTCAAACATAAAAATCTCCTTTTTTTATTTTTATCGGTAACACAAAATACATTTCACAAATATTAAAATGCCATAAATTTAAAGGCTTTTCCTTATCATTCACCAAATCTGCTCAACGATGAAAATAATCAGGAAAATTTATTAGTTTATAATGCTTTCCGCCATTGTTCACCAGCAATAACCATTTCGTCAAGTTTTATTTGCAGTTCCTGACGTTTGTTTTCGATTTCTTCATTGTCCGCATTTTTTGCGACATAAATCGGTTGTGCAAAAAAAACTTTCGCCCGCGTAAAAGGCTTTGGAATCTGTAGTTTGTCCCAACTGTTAATTGTCCAATAACTTTTAGCTTCGACTAAAAAAGGCAAGATTGGATTTCCGGTTTTTTTCGCCGGCAAAATCGCGCCTGTTTTTGCAACGTAACGCGCACCTTTCGGACCGTCAACCGTAAAACACACCGGCAAACCTTTTCGCATCAGGCGAATCATTTCAACCAACGCGCCGACACCGCCGCGCGTTGACGAGCCGCGCACCGCGCCGAAACCGAAGCGTTGAATAAACCGCGCGATATATTCGCCGTCGAAACTCTGCGAAGTCAAAACGACAATACCGCGATTTTTGAGAAAATAAACTGACGGAAAAATTCGATTGTGCCACGTCGCGTAAACCGGAATTTTGTTTTCGCTTTCGAGATTTTGGAGAATTTCCGCATTTTCCGTTTCATATTTAATGGTCGCGCCGATTGTTTTTATCAGCAAATAAAACGTCCAATCAGCGAGATGAACCGAAATTTTCTGCTTAAAAGAGTAAGCCGACAAATCAGCGTAGCGATATGAATTTTCGATTTCTTGCGGCATTTTACATTGTCAGAACCGTCTGCGGTAGCGGGCGATTTAACTTATAATTGAAGTATTTAACTTGCAAACTCAAACCATCTGCTACGGCAGACGGTTCTGATTTGTTGTGAAATTATCTTTTCAGTTTGTGAAAACTTTTGCAAACTGAGCGCGGTTTTGAGATTCTAATTGTAGATTATGCAAAAGGATTTATTGATGGAAGAAAATACACAGATTGCGACTTTGGAAAAAAAGATTGAACCCGTCATAGAAAACGGCAACGGAGCAAACGGTCATCACGCACTTTTGCCGGCGAAAAATCTGCCGGTTGCGAAACAGGTTTCCAATGAAGATTTAATCGCTGAAGAAACCGATTTGATCGAAAAGGAAATCGAAGTTGAGAAAAACTACGAAGGCTTGCGCGGTTATCTGCGGCTTTTTCACGTTTCGCGCGTTATCGGAATGCTCGCGCTGTATCTTTATCTCGATCAATACGATATGCACCACGCGCAGCATTTGAAGCAAGCCGAAGCCAAAATGGAAATCGCGCAAAAACTCAGTTGGCTGGCGATTCTCGGCGAAAAAGTTCATCAGACAAATCTCGGATTTTTTCACGAATTAGTTTTAATTCTCAAATATTTTCTCATCGGAAACGAAAGCAGTAAAGAACTCAATCAGGAAAAACAAGCTGTTTGGCTCAAGGAAAATCTTATCGAATTAGGTCCGACATTTATCAAAATCGGACAATCTTTGGGAACACGCGCCGACCTTTTGCCGCTGCCGTTTGTCAAAGCGTTAGGCGAATTGCAGGACAATGTGCCGTCGTTTCCAAATTCCATCGCCTTTGCCCGAATCGAAAAGGAATTGGACAGAAAAATCAATCAGGTTTATGCAGAATTCGATGTCGAACCGATTGCCGCCGCGTCATTGGGACAAGTTTATCGCGCCAAACTTTTCACCGGCGAAGAAGTCGCCGTCAAAGTTCAGCGTCCGAATCTGAACAGTATTATCAAGGGCGATATTGAAATTATGCGGAAAATCGCCCGATTCGCGGAACGCTTTCCTTCGTTAAATGAAAATGCGGATTGGGCGGGAATGTTGCGCGAGTTTGACGAAACCGTTCACGAAGAAATGGATTATTCGGCGGAAGGTAAAAACGCCGAGCAGTTTGCGGAAAGTTTCAAGGATTGGACGAATGTTCACGTTCCGAAAATTTACTGGAACGCGACGACAAAAAAAGTTTTGACGATGGAATTCATTCACGGCACGAAAGTTACGGCTTTAGAAGAACTTGCGGCGCGAAATGTTTCACCCGAAAAAGTTAATCGTCTTTTAATCAGAACTTATCTGAAACAACTTCTCGAAGACGGATTTTTCCACGCCGATCCGCATCCGGGCAATTTGCTCGTAATGCCCGACGGACGGCTCGCATTTTTCGATTTCGGAATGGTCGGCAGAATCTCACCGCAATTGCAGGCAAAAATGATTGACGCATTTTTGCACGTCGTCGCTAAAGATGCAGCGGGCATCGCGCAGGATTTGATTGATCTTGATTTCCTAAAACCCGGCGCGGACGAAGAACGCATCAAAGAAGTCGTCGTAAAAATGTTCGCGCTGCATCTCGATTTGAAGTTAAAGGACGTGAAATTTAAAGAACTGACTTACGATCTCGCCGACGTGATGTATGATTATCCGTTCCGTCTGCCGTCGAATTTTACTTATATTATGCGTGCGCTAATGACGCTCGAAGGCATCGGAATTATTACCGACCCGGAATTTAATTTCTTTGAAACGGCGAAGCCTTATGCCAAAGAATTTATGTTCAAACGCGAAGGCAAGGATTTGCGTAAAATGCTGACCGACAAACTTTTAGGACGCGACACCGAAGACGGAAATATTGATTGGGACAGAAGTTGGAAACTGGCGAAGATGGCTTTTAAGACGGTTTTCAATACGAAAAAATAAGATTATAATCGTCAGGAAGAATATTATGCAGATAATCACGGTTGAAGAAATTGACAGTAAATTACAAACGCTTTCGGAAGATAAATTAAAGGCGGTTTATCATTTTGTTTCTTATTTAGCTGACCAAGATTTTGAGATGTCGGACGTTTCAGCGAAAGAATTGATGTTTGCGTCGGAAAGTTCGCTGGCAAAAGATTGGGATACGCCGGAGGAAGACAAAGCATGGGCAGATTTATAAAAGGCGATGTCGTTGTTTTGCCGTTTCCTTTTTCCGATTTAACCGCCAACAAAAAGCGTCCTGCATTAGTCGTTGCCAATCTCAGCGGTGATGACATTATTGTTTGTTTAATTACAAGTCAAAATGCTAAAGATGATTATGCCATTTCTTTATCAAATAACGATTTCGCAAGCGGAAACATAAAGCAAGACAGCAACATTCGTCCAAATCGGCTTTTTACTGCAGATTCAAACATCGTCCTTTATCGAATCGGAACTTTAGAAAAGCAAAAGTCGGAAGAAGTAAATGAAAAAATTGTAGAAATTTTCTCAAAACAATTGAATGAATAAATACAGAGTCAAAGTCCCCCGCCTTGAAAATGCTTTTTCGCTTTTTGATTTTGAAAATAGAGTTTGGGAAAAAGCGGGAAGCACAATTATCAATAAATATTGGTCAGGTGAATATGCCCCGGTGAACAGACATACTGAAGCTAAATTTTTGTGGTCTAACAGACATTTTTATATCCGATTTAAAGCAAATCAAAACGAACCGTTAATCGTTTCCGACACGCCGAATTTAACATCAAAAACGCATGGACTTTGGGACAGAGATGTTTGCGAGATTTTTCTCGCGCCGAATAAAAAAGAGCCGCGAAAGTATTTTGAATTAGAGATTGCACCGAACGGCGAATGGATTGATCTCGGCATTTACCAAAAACCCGATGAACGAATTACCGATTGGGATTATAATTCGGGAATGAAATCAGCGGCGAAAATCGAAAAAGACCAAGTTATAATGGCGATAAAAGTTGAATGGAAAGCGTTCGGCAAAACACCGAAAAAAGACGACGTTTGGCTTGGCAATCTTTTTCGCTGCGTCGGCACGGGCGAAACGCGCGGTTATCTGGCTTGGTCGCCGACTTTTACAAAAGAAGCGAGTTTTCACGTTCCTGAAAAGTTCGGCGAGTTTGTTTTTGATTAAAATAATCTGAGTTGCTATTTGAAAGTTTGCCCAAGAAACACACGAAAAATACGAAAAAATAAGATAATTGAAAGTTTTTGCTTTATTTTTAGTGCATTTCGTGTATTTCGTGGGTTAAACCTTTTACCTTCTTTATAACCCGCTGTTTGGGTTAATTTACAGAAAAGAAAAATTTACATTCTTTCAGGAACTTCAATGCCCATCGTATTTAACGCCGCGGTCAAACTTCGCCGTGCAATGTCCGCCGTTACAATCAAAACAGCTCGTTTGATTTCATTTTCTTCCGTCAAAATTTTGTGGTTGTGATAGAAAAGATTAAAAGCCTTTGCCAGACCGAAAGTATATTTCGCCAAAATCGCCGGTTCGGTTGTCGCAACAGCTTGCGAAATAGTTTCTTCAAGCCGCGAAGCCAACGTAATTAAACCCCAAACTTCATTTTCGCCGTTCAAAATTTCGGCGACTTCTGATTTGGAATTTGAAATCTGTAATTTGGAATTTTCCAGCGCGTTTTCGTCTAATTTACGAAAAATCGAATTGGCGCGAACTGCCGAATACTGACAAAAACAACCCGTTTCGCCTTCAAACGAAAGTGCTTCTTTGAAATCGAAAACAATAACCGTGTTGCGTGTAAATTTCAAAAGAAAATAGCGCAGTGCGCCGATGGCGATAATGTGCGCGGTTTCGCGTTTTTGCGCTTCTGACAAATCCGAATGGCGTTTTTCGACTTCCGCCAAAGCATTTGCTTCCAAACGATTTATCAAATCATCGGCTTTTACGCCCAAACCTTTGCGCCCGCTCATTTCGATAAACGATTTTTGCTTATCTTCGTCGGAAATCGCAAATCCCAATTCTTCCGCCGCCGCCGGTGAAAGCGCGACCATTTCATAACTTAGATGAATACTGGCGCGTTCGCCTTTTTCGGGCGAAATCAGCGACACGCCTTTTTTGACGACTTCCTGCGGATAAGACTGGCGCGAATCAATGACGTTATAAACCGTTTCGCCGCCGCCGAAACTTGTTACAGGCGCGTTTTCCGTTTGTTCTGTCGTTGTCGTCCAAACTTCCTTGCCGTCAAAATAAGTCGAGAAAAGTTTGTAATTAAAATCGAGTCCGAGTTCGCCTAATTTCCACAATTGATAAGCGATGTCTTTGCCCGTGTAAGTTACCGTGCCGTTCGAGCGGACGAGAATTTTATCGGCATCGTGTTCGTCGTTTCCCGTGTGCGAATCCGTCGGCATCACCCAGCAATTTGCGTTTTTTCCTTCCGTTTCGAGGCGAATTACGCCAAGCTGTTTCATTTTTTCAAACGCCTTCGCCCAAAAATGCAGATGCAGAATTTCCGATTCGCGCGGCAGCAAATCGTAGCGAATCGAAAATCTTTCCATCGTGTTGACGATACATTCGACGTTGCGCGTGGCGATATAATCGGCGAGTTCCGCCGTTTCATTGCCGCCTTCTTCGATCAAATACAAAACTTCCGGGCGTTTGGCTTTCAACTCTTCGTTCGTTTGATATTCGCGCCCGACTTTCGCGTATAAATCCCAACAGTAATAATCGAATTTTTTGCCTTCTTTCTTCAAACGCGCGTCGAGTTGTTTAATATCGTCGAGCGACATTTTTTCGAGATACATAAATCCGATTGCCACGTCCGCGACCTGAACGCCCGTGTTATCAATGTAATACTGAACTTCGACGCGATTGCCGTCACCGCGCAGAATACGAACGAACGTGTCGCCCAAAACCGCATTGCGAACGTGTCCGATGTGCGCGGCTTTGTTCGGATTGACCGAAGTGTGTTCGACCATTTTTTTGGGCGAGTTTTCGTCTTTTTCCCCGCCCGCTTTCGGCAGAGCTTCCGCCGTCTGCGCGTTTTGGAGAAAATCGGCGCGGTTGTAAAACACATTTAAATAACCCGCGCCTGCGACTTCGATGCGCTCGACAAAATCTTCTTTTTCGAGATTCGCCTTTAAAATTTCCGCAATTTCGCGCGGATTTTTCTTTTCGCCGGTTTGCTGTTTGATTTGTTTGACAAGCTCGAACGCGACGGGAAAAGCCAGATCGCCGAGTTCGGTTTTCGGCGGAACTTCGGCGGCGATTTGTTCCAGTTCGATATTAAATTCCGTTTTGGCGGCGGCGATTACTTTTTCGCGCAAAGTTTGTTGGATGTCAGATAAATTCACGAATTATTTCCTCAGATGAACAAAAACCAAAGTATATCTTATAACTGTAAAAACAAAAAAACTCTGTCGCTTTCGTCAACAGAGTTTTTTCTAATAAAATTAAAGTTTGTTTAATTTTCTGGCGTTCCTACTGGTGCAGGACCATCACATCTTCCGTGGCATCCGTCCGCGATTCTATAACATTCTATTCTATCGCTAGCCGGAACATCTCTTATGCAGGCAGCTAATCTGCTATCACATCCTTCGCCGCAACCTGCGTCAAGTGAGTATTTGACGGGCTGTATTAAATTGCCTTTGACTTTACGGTTTGCGGTTTTAACATTATATCCGTCAAAATCTTTCATCCAGTATATTGATTCGTCTGCCGTCAAAATGACGTATGCCAATTCAAAACTACGAGTTTTTACCGAATCGTCATAGTTGCGAATAACACGAAGAATCTTCATATCCTCGGAAAGCTGATTTTGGATTGCTAAAGAATTGAGAGTTAGTTTATTTTCAGTCCATTTTAACTGTTTGACATTACTCTTTGTATCCTCTATTTGATAGGTGCTGTTCTTCAAGTTTTGTAATTGGTAATCACCTGAAGTGTTGTTGTAAGCTAAAAACTTTTTGCCGCCAACATCTATTGATATATCGTTAGATGCGATAAACTTAGTATAGGTGTGGGCAGATTGTCCCGGTCTTTCAATCGTTACTTGAGTGGTATTTCTATCAGTTGAAATTGATACTTTAGCTAATTCCTGCTTGTTCTTAAAAACAGTATACTTTGTAGCATCTGAATTTTTTGCTGAACTAAAAGCAAAAGGGACAGTTAAAGCGACCAATAACGAAAGTAGTGTTGCCACTTTTGAAATTTTAGTCATATTGTTTACTCCTAAATTTTTTACGTTTTTTGAAAACGTAAAAACATTATAAAAAAAAAAACTTTGTCAGTCAAGTTTATATTAGGGCTGACACAATTCTAAAAACTAAGACTCGGCAGCCGGTATTTGCGGGTTAGATTTTAGACAATTTATTATGAAAACTTTGTATTTCGATTGTTTCGCCGGTGCAAGCGGCAATATGATTTTGGGCGCGCTCGTTGCGCTCGGAGTTGATAAAAATGAATTGATCGAGCAAATCAGACTGCTCGACGTTTCCGATTTTGAGATTGAAATCACAACAAAAGACAAATCGGGAATTTCCGCAATTCACGCCGAAGTTAAATTTCAGGAAGAAAAAACTCATCGCCATTTACACACAATCGAAAAGATCATCAACGATTCGCGACTCGATGAAAAAATCAAAAAACGCGCGGTCGAGATTTTTACTAATTTAGCCGAAGCCGAAGCAAAAGTTCACGGCATTGATATTGAAAAAGTCCATTTTCACGAAGTCGGCGCGATGGACGCGATTGTTGATGTCGTCGGCGCGTGTGTTGGGTTTGAAATGCTCGGAATCGAAAAGTTTGTCTGTTCAAAAATCCACGTTGGTTCGGGTTTTGTAAAAATGGCGCACGGCAAATTTCCCGTTCCGCCGCCTGCCGTTGCCGAACTTTTAAAGGATTTTGCAATTTACTCAACCGAAATTGAAGGCGAACTGATAACGCCGACGGGCGCGGCAATAATTTCAACCGTTTGCAATGAATTTGGAAACATTCCCGAAATGAAAGTCGAAAAAACAGCTTACGGCGCGGGAACTCGTGAATACAAGGATTTTCCAAATGCTTTGCGCTTGATTTTGGGGAAAACAACGGATTCAAAGAAAATCCATTCACAAATAAACACGGATGAACACGGATTTGAAACCAAAAACCAAAAACCAAAAACTAAAAACCGAAAACTCATCCAGATTGAAACAAACATTGACGATTTATCGCCGCAAATTCTCGGTTTTGTGATGGAACGTGCTTTTGAACTCGGCGCACTCGATTGTTGGTTCACACCGATTCAAATGAAGAAAAATCGTCCGGCGACGCTGGTTTCGATTCTTTGTGATGAAGAGAAAAAGGAAGTTTTGATCGAATTACTTTATACTGAAACTTCAACGCTCGGTGTTCGCATCAAAGAAGTCGAACGAAATTGTTTGCCGCGTGAAACCGTCAAAGTTGAAACACAATTTGGCGAAGTTAATGTCAAAATTGCGAAATACAACGACAAAATCGTCAACGCGAAACCCGAATATGAGCAAATTCGTGAAATTGCGCTAAAATCTAACAAATCTTTGCGCGAAGTTGAAAGGGAAATTTTAAATAGATTGAAGTAGGTAAGAAATTGGCTAAACATAAGAAAAAAGTTGACTTGGAAAAAATCGCACAAGGTGTGCGTTTGATGCTCGAAGGAATGGGCGAAGACCCGGAACGCGACGGTTTAGTAAGAACGCCGGAGCGTGTGGCGAATTTTTACGCCGAATTGACCGAAGGAATGTGGCAGGACGCGAAGGCGGAAATCGTGCCGCTTCCGGGCGATTCGCACGATGAAATGGTGATTGTCAAAGATATTTCTATCGCGTCCGTTTGCGAACATCATCTCGCGCCGTTTGTCGGCAAGGTTCACATCGCGTATATTCCGAAAAACGGGCGGATTGTCGGTTTGTCGAAATTGGCGCGAATCGCGGAGATTTTTTCGCACCGTTTGCAAGTGCAGGAACGCTTGACGCAGCAAATCGCGCAGACGCTTTTTGACGAACTCGATCCAATCGGCGTGATGGTCGTGATGGAAGCCGAACATACCTGTATGACTTTGCGCGGCGTGAAAAAACCGGGCGCGAAAACGATCACTTCCAGTGTTCTCGGCGGTTTTCGCAAAGATGCGCGAACCCGCGCCGAAGCGATGAGTTTGATAAAAGGATGAAATTATGAGTTTTGAATTGGAAACAGTGGCAACGACTTACGATTTGTTTGAAGCGGAATTTTTGAGAAATCAGCTCGTAAGTAAAGGTTTTAATGTTTATCTCGAAGACGATAACATCATCGGTGTCTTTAATTTACTCGCGCCTGCTATCGGCGGAATCAAGATCAGAGTTTTGTCCGACGAAGCCGAAGACGCGGCGGAAATGATAAACGATTTGCGAAACGCGGAACTCATTCACAACGAAGATTTCCCCGAATAACAGAAGTAAGGAATAATGAATTTATGATGAAAAATATTTTGACGGTTTTTTTTGTTTTGGCAGTTTGTTCTGCGATTTTCGCGCAGACAAAAGGCAAATATACAAATCTTTTCAGCGAAGAAACTTTGAAGGCAAACGTCAAGTTTTTGTCCGACGACGGTTTTGAAGGTCGTGCGCCGGGCAGTCGCGGCGGCGAATTGGCGGCGAAATATATTGCCACGCAGTTGGAAATGCTCGGCGTAAAACCTGCGAATAACGGTTCGTATTTTCAGCCGGTTTCGCTCGTCGCCGTCAAAGCCGATCCGAAAACTACTTTAAACGTCGGCGATGTTTCGTATAAATTCGGCGATGAATTTGTCGCTTTTACAGGAGCGCAAAAGGAAAATGTGAGTTTGGACAGCGAACTCGTTTTTGTCGGTTACGGCATTGACGCGCCCGAACAAAATTGGAACGATTACAAAGGAAACGCGGCTGATTATCGCGGAAAAATCCTCGTGATGATGGTCAACGATCCGCCGGCAACCGATAAAGAACCGAATCTTTTCGGCGGTAAAGCCTTAACTTATTACGGACGCTGGACATACAAATACGAAGAAGCGGCAAGACGCGGCGCGGCGGGCGTGATTTTGATTCACACGACAGACAGCGCAGGTTACGGTTGGAACGTCGTGCGGACTTCAAACGGTTCGTGGCGATTTGATATTGCGCGAACTGCCGACGATAAAACTCCGTTTTTGCAGATGCGTGCGTGGATGACGGACGATGCTGCGAAAAAGATTTTCGCGCAAGCCGGAAAAAACTTAGACGAACTGCGAAATGCGGCAAAATCGCGCGATTTCAAGCCCGTCAATCTCGGATTAAAGGCGAAAATTGATATTAACAGCGAACTGAAAAAAGTTGATTCAAACAACGTCGTCGGCGTTTGGGAAGGTTCGGATGCGAAATTGAAAGATGAATATGTAATTTACACGGCGCATTGGGATCATCTCGGAATCGGTGCGCCGAATGATAAAGGCGATACGATTTATAACGGTGCGTTGGATAACGCTTCGGGCATCGCGCAAGTTCTGGCAATTGCCGAAGCAATTACCAAATTGCCGAGAGCCGAGCAGCCGAAACGCTCGCAGGTTTTTTTGTTCACGACTGCCGAAGAACAAGGACTTTTGGGCGCGGAATGGTATGCGAATCATCCGGTTTTTCCGCTTGCAAAAACGGCGGCGAATATCAATATTGACGGCGGAAATTTTTACGGTTTGACAAAAAATTACGGCGCGCTCGGCGCGGAGCGTTCGAGTTTGCAGCCGATTGTCAACGAGGTTTTGAGCGAAAGAAAACTGACTTATTTGCCCGACGCATATCCCGAACAAGGTTCGTTTTTCCGCTCCGACCATTTCCCGTTTGCTAAAAAAGGCGTTCCGTCTTTGAGCATTCGCACCGGCGACGAATATGTCGGCAAATCGAAGGAATTCAGCGATAATCTTTTTAAAGAATTCAATCAAAAACATTATCATCAGCCGTCGGACGAATTCCGCGACGATTGGCGTTTTGACGGAATGGTGCAGTCGCTCGACGCATCTCTGGCAATCGGAATGAAGGTTTCAAACGCGGAAAAATTGCCCGCGTTCAAGCAATCCGACGAATTTGCCAAAGCGCAGCCGAATCGCAAATAATTTTCACGACAAAAATCAGCCGCGAATTACACAAATAACACGAATAAAATGTTTTTCTAATTCGTGTTATTTGTGTAATTCGTGGCAAAATTGCTTTTAAATTGTATGAAAAATTTCTATATTACAACGCCGATTTACTACGCGAACAGTTTGCCGCATCTCGGACATCTTTACACGACGACGATTGCCGATGTCGCGGCGAAACATAAGAAACAGCGCGGTTTCGACGTTTATTTTTTAACCGGAACGGACGAACACGGTATCAATATTCAGCGCGTCGCCAAAGAAAAAAATAGAACGCCGAAAGAGCAGGTTGATTTTGTTTCCGACCAATATAAAAAAATGTTCGCCGATTTCGGTTTGACAGATTACGATATTTTTATGCGGACAACAGAACCGTTTCATTATGAAGCCGTTCAGAATTTGTGGCGTGAAATTGCGAAAAACAAAACGCCGAAAGGTAATGACAACATCTACAAAGGCTTTTACGAAGCGTGGTTTTGTCCGAATTGCGCGGAATTTAAAACCGAAACAGAATATGAATTGCGCGACGACGAAGATGTGCCGCGCTGTCTGATTCACGAACGTCCGCTGGACAAGGTTTCCGAGGAAAGTTATTTTTTTCGGCTCTCGGATTATGATGAATTTTTGATCGAAAAGATTGAAAATGACGCGAATTTGGTGCAGCCGGAAACACGCCGAAATGAAGTTTTGTCGTTTATCAAAAGCGGTCTGCAAGACCTTTCGATTTCGCGTGAAAAAAAGTCGGTCAGTTGGGGAATTCCCGTTCCCGGCGACGAAAATCACGTTATGTATGTTTGGCTCGACGCGCTTTCAAATTACATTACGGCAATCGGTTACGGCAATGAAGAACGCAAAAATATCGGTTTTGAAAAGTATTGGCAAAATGTAACGCATCTTGTCGGCAAAGATATTTTGCGTTTTCACACGGTTTATTGGTTTTCGTTTTTGAAAGCGGCGAATCTCGAATTGCCGAAAACGGTTTACGCGCACGGAATGTGGCTCGACGCGGACGGACGCAAAATGGGTAAAACGCTCGGCAACGCGATTGATTTGGAAACTTTGAAGACGCATTTTCAAACAGACGCGATCCGTTATTTTGTGCTGCGCGAAATGGTTTTCGGGCAGGATGGAAAATTCGGGTACGAAAATCTGATTGACCGCGCCAATGCTGATTTGGCAAGCGGTTTGGGCAATCTTTCGTCGCGCACGCTTTCGATGATTACGAAATATCGTAACGGCGAAATTCCGAGCGGAAAAATTCAGGAACCCAATTATCTTTTAGCAAAACGCGCCGGAATCAACGCCGATGAACAGGAATTAGTGTCGGTTTTGGACAATGCGCGGAATGAATTTATCCGCCGTTTTGATAATTACGAATTCAGTCAGGCGTTGGAAACGATTTGGCAGGTGATTGCACGGATTGACAAAATGATTTCCGATGCGAAACCTTGGGAACTTATTAAAGACGAAAAAAACGATGAAATCTTGAACGCGGTTTTATATCGCGCCGTCGAAACTCTGCGTTGGTTGTGCGTTTTGCTTTATCCTGTGATGCCCGAATCGGCTGAAAAAATCTACTCGCAAATCGGTTTGAGCAAAGACGTTTCAAAAATAAACCCTAAAAATCTGAAATATGGAGAATTAGAAGCAGGAACGCGCATCGGCGAAATACAAGCCGTTTTTCCGCGTCTCGATAAATCAAAAATCTTAAAGGAAATCAACGACAAAATAATGGAAAACGAAAACTTAAAAACTGAAAACGAAGAGAAAAATAGTAACGCAGATTTAACAAAAGGATCATCAGTCGCGCCCGCCGCTGTTGATGCGGCGAATAAACTCGCGCCCGACGAGGCGGCAAAATCAGCCGATGAACAAGCCGCCGAAGAAAACTACATCACGATTGATGATTTTCTCAAAGTCGAACTGCGCGTCGGCGAAATCAAAGTCGCCGAACGCATTCCGAAAGCCGATAAATTACTGCGGTTTGAAATTGATTTGGGCGAAGAAAAACCGCGCCAGATTCTTGCCGGTTTAGCCGAATTCTACGAACCGGAAAGTTTAGTCGGCAGAAAAGTTGTCGTTGTCGCCAACTTAAAACCGCGAAAAATGCGCGGACTCGAATCGCAGGGAATGATTTGCGCCGCTTCTTTGGAAAACGGTGAAGGTGAAAAACCGGCGTTGGCGACGTTTATTGAAAATGTGGACATCGGCGCGAGATTGAAATAAGGTGAAATAATGGTGCAGACAAGCGTAAAAATTGAAGAAACACAAGCCGAATTCTTAAATCATTATTCGCAATACGGTTTCAAAGACAAAAACGAACTCGTGCGCGAAGCGTTAAATCGTTTGCGGGAAGAATTGGATCAAAAATCCTTGCGCGAATCGGCGGAACTTTACGCTGAAATTTATCAAAATGATGCGGATTTGCAGGAATTAACCGAATCGGCAGTTTTGGATTTGCCCGAATGAACGTCATCAAACGCGGAATGATCATTGATGTTAATTTGAATCCGACGAAAGGCTCGGAAACGGGAAAAGTGCGTCCTTGCATCGTCGTTACAAATGACACATATAATGAAAGAGTTCCCGTTGTTCAAGTTGTTCCGATTACGGAATGGAGCGAGAAAAAGGCACGGATTTTAACAAACATTGAAATTAAACCGGATGCAGAAAACGGTTTGATGAAACCTTCAATTGCCGATTGTCTGCAAACTCGTCCGATTGATTACCGAATACGGTTAGTAAAAATTCGCGGAACTTTGAGCGAAACAGATTTGCAAAAAGTAAATGCGGCTTTGAAAAAAGTATTTGACTTAAAATAAATTGCGCCGCTTCTTTGGAAAACGGTGCAGACGAAAAACCGGCGTTGGCGACGTTTATTGAAAATGTGGACATCGGCGCGAGATTGAAATAATGATAATAGTTTTTGAATCTTTACAAATTTTAGACGGCAAAAAATGCAATTTGAATGGGACGAGAAAAAAGCCGAACTGAATCTCAAAAAACACGGTGTCAGCTTTTTGGAAGCAAGCACCGTGTTTGGCGGTTTGTCTGCAAAAATGTTTTATGATGATGAGCATTCCGACAATGAAAAGCGAGAGTTTATCGTCGGTTATTCAAAATCCGACAGGCTTTTGATAGTTTATTTTACGGAACGCGAAAACAGAAAATTGAGAATCATTTCGGCACGAAAGCCGACAAAACTCGAACGTCAGGATTTTGAAGAAAATGAACGATGAAGCAGATCAAGATGAAATGAAAGCCGAGTATAGATTCG
The DNA here is from genome assembly GCA_038200505.1 of Pyrinomonadales bacterium. GTDB lineage: Bacteria > Acidobacteriota > Blastocatellia > Pyrinomonadales > Pyrinomonadaceae. Next base: position 34,142 of record JBBPXX010000039.1, read on the forward strand.
ATTATTCCAAAGCGCGTCCGAATCGGTTCGCGGAAGAATATAATCGGATGCAAATGACCGTCGTTCTCGATTCGGATGTGGCGGAAGATTTTCCGAGTTCCGAAGCCGTAAATGAGGCTTTACGATTTTTGGCGAGAATTATGAAAGAGCATAAAGGTGAATTGACTCGAAAATGAATTCTGTAACTTTCAGACTATATTAAACTGCTGTTGATTTTCCGTGTGAACCTTTGAAAAGTGAAATTCCTAGAGAATCAAATTACGGAAATCAGAAGATGACGGTTTTTGAGTGCAGCAATGAAATCGCCGGATTTTCCGTCAGCTTTCAGGATTTTACAAAGAAAATCAATAATCCGAAACAGTTTTTTGAAGAACAAAGAAAATGCGGCTTGACGGAATGGTGGATTTTGCGAAAGTTGTTTTGGAAACTGAAAAAACGGTTAATGGTTTTCCCGCCGTCTATTTTGAAACCGAGCAGAACGCTAACGAAATACTTCCAAAATCGGGATTGTTCAATGAACTTCAATTGTTAAAAGGGCAAAGATATTATTCTGTATTTACAACATATTGAAAACGGATTTAGAATTGGGATTTGTAAAAAAACAACCGAAGTATGAAGATGCAAAGCCTTAAAAATAAAGAATTAAATTAAGTGAATTTTCGTTTGACAGTTTTAGGCTGAGTGTCTAAAATCGCGTTAGTTTCGAAGCTGAATTACGATAAATAAAGGTCTTAAATGTGATGAGCGAAAGCACTGTGAACACGGAAAAACTTGTTGGTGTGGAGATTTCCAATTCTGCGCTGAAAGCCGTTTGTGTGAACAGAAACGGAACTTTGACTAATGATTATAAAGCTGCGACCGGTGAAAAATACGGAACACTTGAACAGATTGTCGGTTTTATTAATGAATTGAAAAACCAATTCGGCAGTTTTGAAAAAATTGGAATTGCCGTGCCGGGTCTTGTTCACGCGCAGACGAAAAGGATCGCTTTTTCGACTTTTATTCCCGAACACGAGCAAATTGATTTTTTGACCGAACTTGAAAGTGTTATCGGGTTGAAAATTACGGTCGAAAACGATGCCAATGCCGCCGCTTACGGTGAATTTATGGTCGGCGCAGGACGCGGTTCACAAAGTATGTTTTATGCGACGCTCGGCACGGGCGTTGGCGGTGCATTTATATTTGACGGGAAAATCTGGCGCGGCGCGTCCGGTTTTGCCGGTGAATTCGGACATCTCGCTATTGATTCCGAAGGAATGAAACTCGAAGATGCCGCTTCGTCGGCAAATATTGTTCGCCGCACCCGAAATCGTTTTCATCAAGACCAAACTTCTTCATTGAGCAAATTCGAGGAGCAGGAAATAAAATTATCCGACATCGTGCGTGCGGCGCAAAATAAAGACGATTTTGCCCGAATGATGCTCGAAAGAACGGGAAGTTATATCGGAACGGCACTTGCCGGTGTAATAAATTTACTTAACGTCGAAAAAATCGTCATCGGCGGCGAAATTATGCAAGCCGAACATCTGGTTTTAGACGCAATTATTCGCCGTGCCGACAAACTCGCTTTTACCCCGTCTTTTAAGACAACCGAAATTGTCGAAGGCGAACTCGGCGAAACTGCTTCTGCTGTTGGGGTTGCGCTTCTTTCAGGCGAGGCGTGAAACTTCAAACATTGGAAAGTTTAATCAAGTTTATGAGATAAACTTATTTAGTGAAAACTTGCACAAAGTCTGGAAACAAATTATTTTTGATATAGAATTTGCGGAATTTATAAGATTCTGTAAAATCATAACAAGAATAGATTTTACAGTTCAGGTCTTAACATTTAATAGTTGAATTTTTTTTATATTACTCGAATTTTTGTAAATTCGGGACTCGGAAAACTATAAATGTCGGCAAGTTTTGAACTTTACATTAGGATAAAAAATGGCACAGATATTTAATCGCGGAGCGAATAATATTGCGAAAATAAGTATTGTCGTGGTGATACTTCTGGGAGGTGTCGCGTTTTTTGTTTATACGCAAATCGCACGGTCGTCATATTTGACCGGCAGATATGACGAGAAACAGCAGCCCGTCCAGTTCAGTCACAAGCATCACGTCGGCGACGACGGTATTGACTGCCGCTATTGTCATACGGCGGTTGAAACTTCTTACACCGCCGGAATTCCGCCGACACAGACTTGTATGAACTGCCACAGCCAGCTTTGGTCGGACAGTCCGTATCTCGAACCGATTCGGGAAAGCTATCGCACGGGCAAGCCGATTGAATGGGAAAGAGTTCACGATTTGCCGGAATACGCTTATTTTAATCACAGCATTCACGTCGCCAAAGGTGTCGGATGTTCGACCTGTCACGGGCAAATTGACAATATGCCCGCCGTTTATCAGGAAAATACTTTGCAGATGGAATGGTGTCTGGCGTGTCACCGCGAACCGGAAAAGTTTATTCGTCCGAAAACGGAAATATACAATATGCAGTGGGATCCGAATGATTTGTCAGCCGAAGAAAGAAAGGTTATGAAAGCCGACTATAAAATTCGTGAGGCTGAAATATTGACAAGTTGTTCGACCTGTCATCGGTAAGACCAAATTAATGATTAAAAATTAAAAATGCAAAATTGGCAGATTTAATTTTTAACTTTGAATTTCTAATTTTTAATTGAGGAAATAAATGCCAAGCAAAGACAGCAAAACTAACTTTGCGTTATTGCGAGATAAAATTCTCCAAAAAAGCGGAAAAGAATACTGGCGGAGCGTCGAAGAATTCGTTGACGCGCCGGAATTTGAGGAATTCGTCAAGCACGAATATCCGGCGCACGCCGAAGAATGGGACAATACTTTGAGCCGCCGCAACTTTGTCAAAGTGATGGGCGCGTCGCTGGCGTTTGCCGGTTTGAGCGGCTGCGTTATTCAGCCGGCTGAAAAAATCGTGCCGTATGTCCGTCAGCCGGAAGAACTCGTTCCCGGAAAACCGCTTTTTTACGCGACGGCGATGACACTCGGCGGCATTGCCACCGGACTTCTCGCGCTCTCACACGAAGGTCGCCCGACGAAAATTGAAGGCAATCCGAGCCATCCGCAAAGTTTGGGCGCGACGGATGTTTTGGCGCAAGCCTCGATTTTGTCAATGTATGATCCTGACCGTTCTAAAGAAGTCGTCTATCGCAACACGCCGCGAACGTGGCAGAGTTTTATGTCCGATATGCGCGGCGCGATTGACCAAAATCGCGCCGACGGCGGCGCGGGTATCAGATTTTTATCTGAAACCGTTACTTCGCCGACACTGATCGGTCAATTCAAACAGATTCTTGCCGAACTTCCGAATGCACAATGGTATCAATATGAGCCGGTCAATAATGATAATGCGCTGACCGGCGCGATGATGGCTTTCGGTTCGCCTGTCAATACGGTTTATAAATTCGATCAGGCGCAGAGAATTTTATCGCTCGATGCCGATATTTTTTCGGGCTTTAATGTTCGTTATATTAAGGATTTCAATAAAAGCCGCAAGTATTCCGAAGAAAATAAAAATATGAACCGGCTTTACGCCGTCGAAACGACAATGAGTTTGATGGGCGCGAAGGCTGATCACAGAATTGCCGCAAAACCGAGTCAAATGCCGGAAATTGCGAAAGCGATTGCGGCGGCTTTGGGCGTTTCGGGCGCGAGTTCGTCTTATACGGAAAACGGGCAGTGGATTCAAGCGATGGCGAAGGATTTGCTGGCAAATCGTGGTAAATCAATTGTCATTGTCGGTGTCAACCAGCCGCCGATTGTTCACGCACTGGCTCACGCGATGAATTCAACGCTCGGAAATGTCGGCACGACCGTAACTTATACCGAACCTTTTCAGCCGAATGCGGATGTCGCGCAGATTGACCAGCTTCGTCAGCTCGTTCAGGAAATTGACGGCGGCGCGGTCAAAATGCTCGTCATTCTCGGCGGCAATCCGGTTTACAATACGCCGATTGATTTGAGATTGAATGAAGAAAGGATGGCGAAAATTCCGCTTCGCGTTCATCTCGGACAGCATTTTAACGAAACCGCCGAACTTTGCCAGTGGCACGTTTCCGAAAAACATTTTCTTGAAATGTGGAGCGATTCGCGGGCTTACGACGGCACGGCTACAATTATTCAGCCGCTGATCGAGCCGCTTTATGAAAGCAAGAGCAGTCACGAACTGGTGCAAATTTTCTTTAAGGAAAATTACGATAAGAAAGACCTCGATATTGTCAAGGAATTTTGGCAAAAACAAGGTTTAGCCAATGCATCGAAAGCGGCGACTGCCGGAAATACGCAGGCGCGTGTTCAAAGCACTCCGGCAGCGACACCGATGAACGCTCCGCAACAAACAGCGACGGATTCGTCAAATGCAGCGACAATAAACGGAAATCAAGCGGCGGCATCACCGTCGAATTCGGTTATATTGGCAACAGCAGACACTCCCGCCGCGCCGAAAAGTTTTGAAGATAATTGGCGCAAAGCCGTTCACGACGGATTTATTGCAAATTCAGCGGCGGCGACCAGAACGATGTCGGCTAACACCGGATTTTTAAGTCAACCGGAAAACAAACCGCTGATCGGCGCGGGGGCTTTGGAAATTTCGATTCTGCCTGATCCGACGATCTATGACGGACGTTTTTCAAATAACGGCTGGCTGCAGGAGCTTCCGAAGCCGTTAAATAAAATCACCTGGGATAATGTGGCTCTTGTCAGTCCGGCAACGGCGCAACGCTTACAGATTAATCAAGGTGTTTATCGAGATTCGGAAGGAATGATTGGCGGAACGGAAGGTATAACCTTTGTCAATACCAAAGGCGGAAATTTATTTTCGGATTTGGCTACGCTCAATTATGAAGGCGCAACTATTAACAAGCCTGTTCCAATGTGGATTGCACCCGGTCAGCCGGATGACGTAATTACGCTGTATATGGGTTACGGGCGCTCACGAGCCGGACGAATCGGAACGGGTTTGGGTTACAATGTTTTTGATGTTCGCAAATCGAACGCGATGTGGTTCGGCTCGGGAAATGTCAACAAGGTCGGCGAGCAGGCGACGATTGCTTCGACACAAACTCATTTTAATATGGAAGGACGCGATATTTTGCGTGTCTGGAATGTGGATGGTTTTGAAAAGGAAGTCGAACTCGGAGAGCAGGAAAACTTTGCCGATCTGTCAATGTATCCGGGTTTTAAATACAACGGCAACAAATGGGGAATGACGATTGATTTGAATTCCTGCGTCGGTTGCAACGCTTGCGTGATTGCCTGTCAATCGGAAAACAATATTCCGGTTGTCGGCAAGGAACAGGTCGAGCGCAGCCGCGAAATGCACTGGATGCGGATTGACGCATATTACAGCGGCACGGATTTGAATAATCCCGAAAGTCTGCATTTTCAGCCGGTTTTGTGCCAACAGTGTGAGCTGGCACCGTGCGAAGTCGTCTGTCCGGTTCACGCGACGGTTCACAGTGCCGAAGGTTTGAACGATATGGTTTACAACCGCTGTATCGGAACGCGCTATTGTTCAAACAACTGTCCGTATAAGGTTCGACGATTTAATTTTCTGCTCTATCAGGATTGGAATACGCCGCAGTACAAAATGATGCGAAACCCGGAAGTTACGGTTCGCAGTCGCGGCGTGATGGAAAAATGCACTTACTGTACGCAGCGTATCGCATCGGCGAGAATTGAAGCTGAAAAAGATCAACGCCACATCCGCGACGGCGAAATTATCACCGCGTGTCAGGCGGTTTGTCCGGCAGACGCGATTGTTTTCGGCGATTTAAACAACAAAGACAGTCAGGTTGTTAAATTGAAAAATGACCCTCGAAATTATGTTTTGCTCAACGAACTTAACACACAGCCGCGCACCACATATCTGGCAGCTTTGAAAAATCAAAATAGAGAGATGCCGGACTACGTACCGTTGAAGGAAAGAACGGAAAATTTAGAAAAATCGAAAGACACGATACCGGTAGTGAACACACCCGAATCGGGACATTAGTTTTGGATAAAAAGCTATGCAAAAGGTAGAAGAAATTCAAAGGCAAGACCTGGAAGAAATCAAAAAAAGAATATATCCGCCGATGGTCGAAGGCGAACACACTTTTGCCACCGCAACGGACAGAATCAGCGACATAACACTAAAAAAGAGAACTCCTCCGGGTTGGTTCATCGGCTTCGGTATCGGATTCATTCTCCTGCAAGTGCTACTGATTTCGGTAGTTTATCTGGTTACGAAGGGCATCGGAATCTTTGGAACCAACCAGCCGGTCGGTTGGGCATTTCCGATTATAAACTTTGTTTGGTGGATCGGTATCGGACACGCCGGAACGCTGATTTCAGCGATTTTGCTGCTCTTAAATCAAAAATGGCGCACGTCAATTAACCGTTTTGCCGAAGCGATGACGCTGTTCGCGGTTGCCTGTGCAGGCATCTATCCGCTTTTGCATACAGGTCGTCCGTGGCTCGCTTTTTGGATGTTTCCGTATCCGAACACGATGGGGATGTGGCCCCAATTTCGCAGTCCTTTGATTTGGGACGTTTTCGCGGTTTCGACGTATGCGACTGTTTCGGCTTTATTTTGGTATATCGGCTTGATTCCCGATATAGCGACATTGCGCGACCGTGCGAAAAACAAATATTTCAAAATTATTTACGGGTTGCTTTCGTGGGGCTGGCGCGGTTCGGCGAGACATTGGCATCGTTACGAAGTAGCTTATTTGTTGCTTGCGGGACTTTCCACTCCGCTGGTTCTTTCGGTTCACTCGACCGTTAGTTTCGACTTTTCGGTTTCGCAGCTTCCGGGTTGGCACGCGACGTTTTTCCCGCCATATTTTGTAGGCGGCGCGGTTTATGCGGGATTTGCGATGGTTCTGATTTTGTGTATTCCGCTGAGAGCTTGGTATAACCTAAAAGATTTTATCACCGACACGCACCTTGATTATATGGGCAAGGTTATGTTGGCGACGGGTTTAATCGTCGGTTACAGCTACATAATGGAAGCCTTTTTCGGTTGGTATAGTGCCAATGAATACGAGTATTTTATGATAAAAAACCGAATTTGGACCGGTCCTTATTGGTGGTTTTACTGGCTTTTGATTTTTTGTAATGTTATTGCGATTCAATCTTTGTGGTCTAAACGGGTTCGCAGCAGCGCATTCTGGCTGTTTATTGTTGCTATAATTGTCAGTGTCGGTATGTGGCTCGAACGATTCGTAATTATTGTTACGAGTCTACAGCGCGATTTCTTACCGTCTTCGTGGGCGATGTATTCACCGTCAATTTGGGATATTTCGATGTTTGTCGGGACTTTTGGATTATTCCTGACTTTGCTTTTCCTGTTTGTCAGGTTTTTACCGGCTATTTCGATTTTCGAGGTGCGAACACTTTTGCCCGAGGCTAATGTTCACGGGCATCAGGAAGACTTTGAAGAGAATGTTTTGGAATCGCAGCGAGGAATTAAGTCGTAAATTTGATAAAATTGAAATTGCAGTCAGTAGTTTAGAAGCCCGCAGACGGAACAATAAGGGCAACTCACCCATGTCAAGCCGTCTGCCAGCCTGAAACGGCTGACTGCAAGCATTAAAAATTATGGACAAAAATATTTACGGATTATTAGCTGAATTCGACACGCCGACGCAGATGGTTGACGCGGCGCGGGAAGTGCGCGACGCGGGTTATACCAAAACCGATGCTTTTTCGCCTTTTCCGATTCACGAAATTGACGAAGCACTCGGCGTGAAGAGAAGCATTTTGCCTTTTCTGGTTTTAGGCGGCGGCATTGCGGGTTTATTGACCGGATTGGGTTTGACGACTTTTGTCCACGTTTTTGAATATCCGATTATTGTCGGCGGTCGCCCGTTTTTTAGCTTGACATCTTTTATTCCGCCGATGTTCGAGTTGACAATTCTATTCGCGGCATTTACGGCGGTTTTCGGAATGCTTTTTCTAAACGGTTTGCCGCAGCCATATCATCCGGTTTTTAATGTGCCGCGTTTTGCACTGGCGACGAGAGAGAAATTTTTCTTATTGATTGAAACAAAAGACCCGAAATTTGATTATAAAGCGACGAGAAGTTTTATGGAAAGTCTGAGTCCGCAGGAGGTGTTTGATGTTGAACCGTAAATTCTTGTGGATAACAATAGTCGGTTTGGTAATTTTAAGTTTCGGCTGTCGTTACGATATGCAGGATCAGCCGCGCTACAAAGCCTTTAAAAAGAGCGATTTTTTTAGCGACGATAAAGCGATGAGAGATTTGCCTGAAGGCACGGTCGCGCGTGGCTATTTGCGGGAAGATAAAGCATTTTATTTTGGTAAAAAAGAAAACGCCGATAATAATGCGGTTGCTGAAACGACAACCGACGCATCCGGCAATACTCTTGTTTCGAGTTTCCCGAACGATATTGAAAAAAGTCCTGTGCCTTTGACCAAAGAATTGCTTGACCGCGGCGAACAAAGATACAAAGTTTTCTGCATTGTTTGTCACGGTCCGGTCGGAAAAGGCGACGGAATGGTTGTGCGGCGCGGATTTCCGCAACCGCCGACGTATCACGACGACCGTTTGCGAAATGCGCCGGACGGACATTTTTATGATGTTATGACTAACGGCTGGGGCAAAATGAATAGTTACGCATCGCAAATTCCGCCGGCTGACCGTTGGGCAATTGTGGCATACATTCGGGCATTGCAGATCAGTCAAAACCCGAACGGAATAGGTCAATTGCCGACGGCAAAAACAAATGAAGCAAACACGACAAAAACGACGGCAACGCCGCTTCCCAACACAAACGGAGGCGTAAAATAAATGACGGAATCGAGATTTAACGCGGCGGATTTTCAAGCACCGGCAGACCTTCTGAATCGGTGGCGCACACTGGCACTCGGTGTCGGCGGTATTTTTACGATTATCTGGGCAATCGGCACTTTTTTTAATGTCGAACAAGGACTTCGTTCGTGGCTTTTGGGGTTTATTTTTTGGGGCGGCATCGGCATCGGCAGTTTGGGCGTTTTGCTTTTGCAGTATTTAACCGGCGGCGCGTGGGGCGTGGTTATTCGCCGCTTTGTCGAAGCCGGTTCGCGCACGATTTTTCCACTTTTATTCATCTTGTTTCTGCCGATATTGATCGGCGTTTCTTCGCTGTATGAATGGACGCACCTGAACGACGCGGTTTCTCAATGGAGACAGCCTTATCTCAATGTGCCGTGGTGGATTTTCCGCGCCGTTTTATATCTGGGTTTATTGTTTCTAATAGCACTTTTTCTCAATAAATGGTCGTGGCGGCAAGATCAAACCGATAATTACGAAGATTCCGCCAAGTTTTTAGAAATGTCAACGAAACTTTCCGGTCCGGGACTGCTTTTCTTCGTCATAATTGTCAGTTTTGCCGCCATTGATTGGGTTATGACGCTCGATCCGCATTTTTATTCGACTATTTGGGGATTACTTTTTGTCGCGGGTTGGTCTTTGAGTTGTTTCTGTTTTATGGTCGCGGTTATGGCGGCACTTTCCGATAAGCCGCCGCTGAATCGCATTTTGGGAAAACGTCATTTTCACGACATCGGGAAATTGATGCTCACGCTCGTAATGATTTGGGCGTATTTTAATTTTTCGCAATATTTGATTATCTGGTCAGGAAATATACCTGAAGAAACGAAGTGGTACATTGTGCGTTCAGAAGGAATGTGGGGCGTTATCGGGGTAATTTTAATAATTTTACATTTCGCGTTTCCGTTTTTGGTTTTGCTTTCGCGCGATCTTAAACGAAATGCCAAATGGTTAATGCGAATGGCAATTTTTATATTGGTTTTCAGACTGATTGATATGTATTATCTGATCGGTCCGAGTCCGCGAATCGGAATGCACGGTCAGGAAGTTCCGTTTTTGCTTAGTTTCAGTTGGATGGATATTGTCGCACCAATTGCAGTCGGTGGAATTTGGCTGTGGTGGTTTTTCGGTGAATTGATGAAACGTCCGCTTGTTCCGATTAATGATCCATTTTTAGAAAATGCGATTGAACACGGAAAGCATTAGAAATGTTCAGGTTATAAGTTTAGTAGTGGAAGTTAATTAGTAAAATACTTACAGCTTTAACCCGGAATTTTGAATCTAAAAGAATATGGCTAAACACGAAAAAAGTTTTGTAGATTTCGACAAATCTTATGAAACAAACCTCGTCGGTTTGCGAGGGATTATTTACTTTGGTGTCGGATTATTTTTGTTGATTGTAATTACCTTCGGATTGATGTGGTTTTTGCTAAATGTTATGGAAGAACAGGCGGTCAAAGACAAAGACCAAAAAAATCCGATGACGATGAACGACGAAGAGCGTCTGCCGCCCGAACCGCGACTTCAGGTTGCGCCGGGTTTCGGTGTCGAATCGGAACAGGGATTTGTCAATCTTGAATTGAAAGCACCGCAAGCGGAATACCGCGAACTTCATCAGCAATGGGAAAAGAGTTGGGCGGAAGGACAAAAAGACCCGAAAACCGGAATGGTTATCTCGTTGCCGATTGAAGAATCGAAAAAGAAATTACTCGAAGAAAACGTAAAAGCCAATGATACCGAGCGCGAACAAAAGGTATTGAAAGATTCGCGCTCGATTGTTTCCTATTCGAGCGCAGGTCGCCTCGCTTCGGATGTAAGAAGGTAAAAAGTAGAAAGGTAAAAGGCAAAATTAAAAATTCGTGATTAAGAATTTGAGGTAAAAAATGAGAAAAAGTTCAGATATTTCAGCAGTTTTGAAACTGACACTTTTATTAAGTTTAAGTATTTTATTGATGTCGGGAATTGTTTCGGCGCAAAAGACCGAACATTACAATTCGCCGCTTTATTCGCCGAAAACTTACGATCCGAGCCAAACCGGCGTGAGCAACGGAATGCCGACGGCGTTAAAAAATGTCGGTATCGAGCAAAAACTTGACGCGCAATTGCCGCTTGACGCGCAGTTTAAGGACGAAAACGGCAATATCATCAAACTCGGCGATTATTTTAATAAAGGACGACCCGTAATTTTGGCACTCGTTTATTACGAATGCCCGATGCTTTGTAACGAAGTTTTGAACGGGTTAACGGGTTCGTTGAAAGGAATGTCGTTTGATGCGGGCAAAGATTTTGACGTTTTGGCAATCAGTTTTGATGCGCGTGAAAACGACAAGCCTGATTTGGCAAAGAACAAAAAAGCCAGTTATGTGGCGAGATACGGACACGAAGGCGCGGAAAACGGATGGCATTTTTTAACCGGAACGCAGGACGAAATTGACAAAGTTACGCAAGCGGTCGGATTTAATTATCATTTTGACGAAGCGTCGAATCAGTTTGCTCACGCCGGCGGAATTATGATTCTGACACCGGAAGGCAAAATTTCGCGGTATTTTTACGGCATTGATTATGCGCCCAAAGATTTGAAATTCGGCATTATGGATTCGGCGCAGAGCAAGATCGGAAATCCGGCTGAACAACTGTATCTGTATTGTTTTCATTATGATCCGTCAACCGGAAAATACGGTTTGGCAATTTTGAGAGTTCTTCGTCTGATGGGAGTTGCCACCATTCTCGGCTTGGGCGTTTTATTCTTTGTCTTTTGGCGTTATAACAAAAGAAAAACAGCAGATTTGAGGTAAATTTCAAATTTCAAATTCCAAATCTGGAATCTGGAATCTTAAATTTTTAGAAGATTATGCAACAGAGTACTTCGTGGGTTCCATTATTTCCCGAACAGGCTTCCACATTCGCGTGGCAGGTGGACGGATTATATTTCTATCTACTCGC
>JBBPXX010000040.1:0-4011 GCA_038200505.1 Pyrinomonadales bacterium
AGACGGCTCGCCGATATTTAGTTGGGCAAACGATATGATACATCAAAACCGAAACATTATGGTTCTTATGAATGAACTTGCTCATTCAACCAGTATAAAGCCGCAGCAAGCTGACGGGGTATTAAACCCAATGTGAATAAAAGGTGAAAGCTATCGAAAGATTTTCATAGCGACTCACGGCATTCAAGTTTTCAAATTAAATGACACTTCAAATAAAGAATTTTACGATATTTCAGCTTACATGCACGGCAGCGTAAATTCAGGCGATTTGGTTGTTTACCGTTTCGATGGGAATAAATATAAACCTCTGAAATGCTTCAATTATATATATGAGGAAATTGAAAACGGAAATGTTGAAGTCAAATTCAAAGACGAGCCTACGCTAACGCAGACAAAATGTTGGAAAGAATAAAATTTAACTTGTCAATCTTCGATAAATATTCGGCATTCTCTCCGGCAAAGATAAAACATCGTCAATAATCGTATAACCGACATCGCCGTATAAATCTTTTAATTCGTATTCGGAATCCTTATCAACCGTGATGCAAAACGGCGTGATGCCCTGCATTTTGGCTTCGGTCAGGGCTTCGCGCACGTCTTCGCGGGCGTAACGCGCGTCGCCGTAATCGTGGTCGTAAGGTCTGCCGTCGGTTAAAATTATCAGCAGTTTCGTACGCGACTCTTGTCTAACTAATTTTGCGGCAGCGTGGCGAATTGCCGCGCCCATTCGCGTGTTGTTTTGAAATGTGATGCCGCCGATGCGTTTTTCGATTTCTTCGGAATATTTTTCGTCAAAATCTTTGACGACATAAAATTTTACATTGCGTCTGCCTTCGCTGGTGAAACCGTTGATCGAATAAACGTCGCCGACGGCTTCGAGGGCTTCACTCATCAAAACCAAACCTTCTTTTTCGATTTCGATGATTCTTCTGCCCGGATGCGTATAAGGCTGCAAAGGATTTCGCGTAATCGTCCGCGCCGTCGAAGAAGATTGGTCGAGAAGCAATGAAACGGCAACATCGCGTTGTTTCCGCAGACGTTTCGTGTAGATATTTTCCGATTGCTGACCGTCGGCTTTGCGGTCAATGACGTAATCAACGAGCGCGTTTAAATCGTAATCTTCGCCGTCTAATTCGCGGTGGATTTTGGTCAGATTTTCCGGTTTCATCAATTGGAATTGATGACGAATCGAAGAAATCACGCCGCGATAACGCGAACGCGCGAGTTCGACAAAATTTCTGTCGCCCTGCCGCACTTTTTTTTCTATCACGCGACACCAACCCGTGCGAAAATCCGACAAATCTTTGTCCCATTCGTCATAGCTAAAAGCCACATCGCCCATTTCAAGCGGCTGTTCGGGCATTTCGTTGTGCGCCCACGCTTCCGCGCCCTGCAGATCGTCGGGTTCGCCGTCGTCATCGTCGGTTTTGTTCCACGCATTAAAAAGTTCGCTGACATCCTGATTTTTTTTCGGCTTTTCTTCGCGTTTGACTTCCGATTCCAAAACGCCTTCTTTCGCGTGTTTGTCTTCGTAAGCGTAATCGCCTTTTTCGTCGTTTTCTTCGGATTCCGCTTGTTCGGTTTGTTCGGGCGTGATCGTTTGAAAAAGCGTGTAAACGCGGCTCGTCGCCATTACCGCATCGGCAACGGTTGCCGATTTTTGAGATAGATACGATTCAACGACGGATTCGATTTCGGAAACGACTTGCCCGTAAAACTGCCGCGAATCAGCAGTCGCGCCGCCGCACAAAGTTATTTGAAATAATAACTCAAACGGAACTTGGTTCATCGGCAAATCGAAAATATACGGGCGTTTTTCGCCCAAAAGATTTTGCATCAAATCCAAATCCTTGCGAAGTCCGCGATACGTTTGGCGCAGACGATTATCAATTCGGGCGTTTTCCATCGTGCCGAAAATCTTTTTCGCCAGATTCGGTTCGGGGAAAATCTGCAAAACCGTTTTATAATCGGAGTTTTTCGGCAGCTTTTTGCGTTTTTCCTTTTGCTTTTTCTCTTCTTCGTCAATCGGCAAAGCCTTTTCGCCTTTTTGCACGTCTTCGATATAACCTGCCAAAGAAAATGCGTCGGTTTGTTCGGCAGTCGCTTCGTAAAGCTCGGAGAGTTCCGTAAATGCGGCTTTCAAACCGTCTGTGTCTTTTTCGTAAGTGCCGAATTCGATTTGTCCCGCGCCGTGCGCCGCTAAAACTTTATACAGGCGAAAATCCATCTCGTCGGTTTCAAACTCGGCAATGTTTGACGGCAGATAAATCGTTTTGCCGTCGGAAATACGCGATTGCTGCGGCATCGCCGTCAGCGGCGCGATTTCGACTTCTTTGCCCGTCAAACCTTCGATATAAATTCGCAAAATCGTCTGCACATTTTCGAGCGGCAGACCGATTGAAGATTCCTGCAAAAGTGCGTTGCTGTTTCTGGTTTCGAGCGCGAAAAAACTGCGCCGCGCCTTCGCGCTGTCGTCCTTGGTTTTTTCCAAACCCGTTTCAACCCATTCTTCAAACTGCGCGAGCGACACTTTTCGCAATGCGGACGAACTCGAACGAAACGCCGCGAGCGCGGATTCGGCATCGGTTTCGGCGATCTCTTTGACCAAATTCAAAACTTTTCGCGCCATTTCGACGACTTCGGCTTTTTTTTGCAAAGTTACAATATTAGCGAAAAATTGCGGACTGACGCGAATAAACGAAATCAAAATCGCGTTGCCGCTTTTGGCAATTTTTAATAAAACTTCGCGCCAATCGTCAAAAACTTCCGCCACGCGGCGCAGAACTTCGCCGCCCGCGCTGACGAAATGAAGCGTTACGCTGCCGCCGAATTCCAAAAAATCAGCCGCTTTCGCTGTCAAATTAATGACATTTTCGGCGGGAAGTTTTTCGAGTGCGACGGGCAAAATCTGCCACAAATCCGCCGTCATTCCGCCGGTTCGATTGGCGAAATGCGAAGCCAGCGCGATGACGGATTCGGCGACTTTATGCTTTTCATCGCCGAATTTTTCGAGCGTTTCGGCGATTTTCGGCGTTTTCTGCAAAAAATCCGCGCTGTGCTTTGCGGAACGATTGGCGATTTCAAACGCCAGATTCAAAATATCGGTGAAAAGTTTGTTATCGTTGATCGTTTTCGCCAATTCGGGAATTAAATTAAATGTTTCCAGCGCAATCGAACTCGACAGCACGAGTTGGCGCGTACAAATTTGAAAAGCGAGTGAACGCGCTTTGGCGGGAACTTTTTTAAAATCATTGACACCGCGAATGAAAAAATCCGCGCCTAAATCAGCGTTCGTCATCGCAAGTCGTCTGCCCATTTCCGCCCAAGCGCGTAATTCTTCGGCTTCCAAAATCTTTGCCGCCTTCGGTACGGCTTCGACAAATTCGCGGCTGACGCGCAGTGAAACGCCCGCCAAAGACGCGCTCATTTCCAGCGCGGCAATCTTTTTTTCGTTCGGAAGTTTGCCCAAACGTCTTGCTAAACCCGTGAATGTCTGTTTTTTGGAATTTTGTGATTCGTTTTCCTTTTCCGTCATAATCTAAGTTTAAGATTTTAGTGTTGCAAACGTCTAGTCGGAGCGCATCTCCAAAGGATAAAGGCGAAAGGATAAAGGGTAAAAAAAGAAATTGCCTTACTTTCGCCCTTAGCCTTTATCCTTTCGCCTTTTAAAGCTGTCCGCGCTCCAGTTGTTTTCATTCTTTATAAAGGCGTGATAAGATTTTCGATTACTTTTCATAAGAATAAGTTATTGAAAATAATTAAAGAACGCCCTTACTTCGTGCGGGCTTCTGCAAAAAATTGCCAAAATAAAATGGATAAATTTTTAATTCGCGGCGGAAAACCGCTTAGAGGGAAAATCGAAATCAGCGGCGCGAAAAATTCCGCTTTGCCGTGTTTGGCGGCGACGCTTTTGACTGCCGAAACCGTTACTTTGCATAATGTTCCGTATGTCAAAGATTTGATTACGCAGCGGCGATTGCTCGAAGATTTGGGCGCGACGGTTTTAACGCC